>JADHNI010000012.1 GCA_016779585.1 Pseudomonadales bacterium | reverse complement strand
AATAGTCGTCAACCAATCCTACGAGCGCGACCAGCAATAGCGGCGGCAACAGCTGCAGGAAGACGTCCTCATTCGCGCCAAGTTCCCCCGAATAATTTGCGAGTAACAGCCCAAGACAATAAAGCAGCACAAACACAATGCCTGCACCTGTCGGGGTGACTTCCTTATGCGCACTTCGGTGATTCGGTTTATCAACAATATGAAGTGCAAGCGCAATCACTCGATAGAGATGGGTCAGCGAATAACCCAGAACAGATAGACCAGCACACAGCAGCAGGAACCTATCCATCAACTCGTGACATGCGGTTGGTGATCAGGAAATAAACCACGCAGCAGGTCATGAACGCCACATAGGACCAGCTCTCGCTGACGCCCGCGTAAAACAGCCCGACTCCCAGACCGCCAAGCACAAAGGAAAGCAGGAACAGTGCGTTGACCACCTGCTCGGTCGAGTAGCCTCGATCCACCAGCATGTAGTGCAGGTGTTCCCGGTCATCATCCACTGGCCAGCGACTCGACCGGCTGCGACGCCAGATAACACCCGCAATATCGATGAGGGGAATGAACAGCAGCCAGAGGGCCGTTACCGGTGTCAGCACCTGTATTTCACCCTTGTAGACGCCCTGGCTTGCCATCAGGAACAGCGCCGCAATCATGAAACCAAGCACGTAAGCACCACTGTCGCCCAGGAAAACTCTGGCCCTTTCATTCCACGGAAAGCGATAGTTAAACAGCAGGAAGGCGACGATACAGGCCAGAAGAGTGGTCGAAATCATGAAAACATCTGAGTGACCGGCCACGTAGGCCATGATCGAGAGCCAGATCAGCGCGCTTGCCACCATGAGCCCGCAAAGCCCATCCAGGCCATCCATCATGTTGATGGCATTGACACCGCCCACCACGGCAATACACGTGAATGTGAGCGAGTAAGGGCCAAGGCCCAGGTCCCCGATAAACCAGATGTCACCCACGGAAAGAAAAGGCAGTTTGCCCTGGAAGTGAATGGCACAGCCAACGCCGATCTGGATCAGCATGCGGACTGCGCTGTGGATATGGCTGAGGTCATCAATAATGCCGACGATCATCAGGACGACAACAGAAGCAAAGACAACCCAGTGGGTCATGAAGAGTTCAGGGAGGGTGAGATAAATGCCGAGTAAGCCAGCAACGATACCCAGCCCACCCACCACTGCAGTGCTGTGCTTATGCTGTTTTCGACCCCTGGGGTGATCAACGAGACCAAGTTGTTCCGCAAATCGTTGAAACACGAAAATCGTGAGACAACAGGTCAAGAACGATACCACGAGAGCAACGAAAACGGAGTTCATATACCTATCTCCCGATCAATCGCCCGATTCACCCGGATGGGCAGGACGGTGAGTTGAATCAAGCAGCAAACCAAGGGAGCTGCCAACCAGGGCCTTCTCACCCAGGAATACTGCGCCGAATCTCGTCAGATGCCCCCGATCAAGAGTGAGCGGAAAACCCTTGTTATCCGTGACAGGTACCCGGTTGTCTCTCACGATAGGGGCTAACAGGGACAGGTAATTGTCAGGAGGAATCATCTTCACCAGTTCTTCCTCATGCAGCAGGGTTTCGTCAAGCATCGGGTTCCACAGGTTGGCTCGTTTTTCCATTGGCAGCCGAATGATCCAGTTCATATTCGCCCCAAAGTATTTACTACCGACATAAAAGAGGCGTTTTCCGTTTGTTTCAGCCTCTGAAACATCCCGCGACACACAGTCTGGGTCGGGAAAGCCACTGGCAAAAACTATCACGTCAGCTTCTTTGAACAGTCCCGGCTGGCTTACATCAATACATTCGGCCAGGTCATCTCGGTAGATCAGCTCGAATCCATCGGACAGGTACGTTTCAACAATAACGTTAACAAAGTCACGTGCATAGCTGTTGCCGACAATCAGAAGCTTCAACTTGACCTTTGCTTCAAAGGCGTCTCGCCGATACATGTACACGCGTTCGTTATAAGTCCGACTGTCTACATCCTGCCATTGATTCAAAAGCTCCATGGAATAGCGCTCTGGCAGCCCCTTCTGGAAATGAAACCAGGCACCTAGGATCAGCATCAACACAGAACCCGCAAGGGTCGAACCGATAACAACTCCCCGGGGCATCTTCTCGCGCTGGCGAAATGGTCGCTCGATAAATCGCGAGGAAAAATACGAGAGGAAAAAAGTGACCAGGCAGAGCGCTGACATGAGCCAGAAACCCGGCGCATCAACGAGGTACACCCTCGCCAGCGCGAATAGCGGTTGATGCCAAAGATATGCGCTGTAACTGATGAGTCCAATCGCCACAAATGGCTGCAACCCAAGGAATCGACCTGCCAGGGTTCTATCATCGGCACAAAGAATAACGAGCGCACAACCCAGAACGGACAGTAGTGTTCCCGTGATCCTGTAAACGCTTTCTTCGCTCGCGACAAAAATCGAACCTATCATCAGGATACAGCCGAACCAGGCCGTATCAGATGACCGTAGACAAATCGCCCTGCTTCCTGCGCTAGCGAGGCAAGCTTCTCTCGGTCACGGTGAAGGGAAACTATGCAGTGTTCCAGTGCTTCACTGTCCCCTGTTTTTACTACCACACCTCCCCCATCCCTGAGCGCATCCTTGGCTCCTGTATTGTCAGAGACGATAACGGGCGTGCCACATGCCATGGCTTCAAGAACTGTCTGCCCCCAGGAGTCAGAGTAGGAAAAGTTGATAAAGACATCTGCCTGACGGTAGTGGGATACCAGGGCTTCCCTCGGCACCGCGGCAAGGCGTTTTGCATTAGAGGGCCACTCAACCTCGAACTGCTTTCCGCGATTCTCTGCCCCGATGACCTTCAGTTCAACTTCCCCTTCCAGGCGGCCTACCACATCAAGCAACTCCCGCAGCCCCTTCATGGCTGAAACCCGACCGACGTAGAGCAATTGCAGTTTATGGTCAGTTCGCGTTTCTCTTTATAACGGAAAGAAAACACTTCGATCGACCGGTAGCGGCAATACAAACACCTGCTCCTTCGAAAGTGAACTATTTGACAATGTTTCCTTAGCATACCCTGAAAGACACACACAGTAGTCCGTCATCTCCAGCGCCTCTGCCTTGTATGCGTTCATCTGATCAAAGTATTGCCTGTCGGGAAAAGCATTCCGAAAACCCGGAAACTGCTCCCAGAGTTCAATGTTCTTGCTATGGTGTACACCCGCGAGATCCAGCACCGTGGTTCCTCCCAGCGCCTTCTCTCGTTCAAAGGAACAGAGATTGGCATTCTCATACCCGATGAGCACCCTGTGTTCGGATCGATCGAGCCGCCGGGAAACCGCCGAGTCAAATCGGCGATACACATCCCGATAGAGCTCCGCACCAAGGATGTACTGGCAAAAAGCCAACCACGGAAACTGGTCAACTTGGTTTCGCGAAACTTCTGGCAGCGCGAGCTTTTTGTTCGGGTCGATCAGCGATGGATAGTTTGCAGCAACCGTAAAAAAACGCTGAAGCAGCCCCGCGTTATTTAAGGTTGCCAACAGTTTACCTACATGCTGACGGCCGGGATGAGATACCAGCACAGGAGATTCCACGTTACCTACTCGAACCTCTCTGCAACGATGCTTGATGCTGTCGCCAGGGTGTGGGACTGGTACCATTGCCACGCGTTGCTTGCGATTTCCCGTGTATCCGATCGACTCGATAAAGTTGTCAGATAGTGACGGTCGGCCTTTAGCTGGTCAGCAGCCTCGCAGGATTCACCGATAACGACCGGACAAAGTCCATGCGCACAGTAGGCTGCGAAAATACTGCTTTTCTCAAGTTCTTCAGCCCTCTAGGCAAGCACACCAAAGGTGACAGATGCCATAATCGCACTGACCTCACTTGCGGGAAGTGGGCCATGTATACGGACTCCGAGGCGCTGTAGACGATCAGCAGTCATCAAAGAAACGGGCGGCCCGACATCATGGATCGTTCCACCCGTTGCAGCAATCTTCTCCAATTCAGAATCCTTGATGCGTGCGTAAGTTGATTCCCTGACTACCGAGCCTCCGAAGAAGACGACATCTTCAGTTTCCCGATCAGGAACCTGCTCAGCTATCTCACCCACATTCGAGAACACCGGAAGGACAGCGCCTTTTGTATGAGCCCGCTCTCTCAACCACTCGGCTGATGCCTCCCGATTAGTCAGCCAGAAGTCTGCATCCGAAGCGAGCCGGCTGACCACCCATTTTTGCAAAGGTGAAACCCAGAAGGAGGATTGCCAGGGTTTTCCTTTTGCATAGAGTTCATGAAAGAAAACCCCAAGACGAAGCATCCGTGACCGCCTTTTCGATACTTCGCCCAGTAACCATAGCGGCGCACCTCTTTTACTGTACCCATAGCCGCTCATCTGAAGGTAAACATTTGTTCCCTGGGGTACCTCCCATTGTTGGCAGGATTCTTTACCCACTCTAATCAACGACGCAGACGGCAATGAATCCACGAGGCAACTCGCGTAATCCAGAACACCGCCCGATTTATCCGGCACAACGATCTGAATCTGCCCGGGCACTAGCTGTTTCCTCCAGCCTTGTACAGGCCACGCCAATTCAAAACAATCTGCAGTGACATACCAACCATCATTGAGAACATGCCGAACAGCAACACCTCTCTTGTACCGATCAGCTCCAGGGAAAGGAGGAGCAATACCTGGACGAACACCAGCATGATCACCGACGGGACCTGATATTGCGTCCAGCCTCGCAATCGATTGATGCCATAGCCGAAAGCAGTGATTGTCCCAAACAGCGAGGTAACTGAGGCAATAACCAGCTCTGCTTCGAGGTTTCTGTAGTTGTCACCCAGAATCAAAAGAATCTCTGTCGCAAACATAAGCGCCAGCATAAATAGAAAACCACTGAGAGCAATCATCAATGAAAGTGCCAAAAGGTATCTTTGCCTGAATCGCGTTTCATCCGTAATGGCAACAAACTTCGGCACCACCACGCCTGAAACAAATCCTGTCAGGATACCGAAGAGTATGCTGATTCTTCCCAGGGCCCCCACTTCCGCAACACTCAATTGACCGCCAGCGTAGCCTGCTAATGCAATCAACAGTGGTCCCTGGACAACGGAATGAAGTGCACCGGGAATCACTAACCTCGTCTGCTCAATAATAATCTGTCTCGACTTGAGGTCCTCGGATTCTCCTGCCGTTATGCTGAACAATTCTTCGTTGGAATTTTCACGAATCAACAGCCAGTTGAGCGTGACGGCCCCGACGAGGAGCGCAGTCACCGCCACCACAGGAGAATCGAACCCCAAAACCAACAGCAGTAATGCAACAATCAGGAAGCGAAGCAGCTCTGAGAACACTCACGCTTGTAAAGTTCTGTGAAGCGAGACTGGAGCTTAAGAGGATAACCGCGAATTCCTGCGTTTATCGTAAACCATGCAGACGGGAGAGCAATAACTGAACAGACCACCGCATCAACAACATCAAAGTCACCTGCAGTAAGTGCAATTGCACAGTAACCGAGCGACAGGAAACCACCAATAAACATGAGCCGAGTGCGGAGTCTCAGGACTTCTGAAACACTGGACGCGAAACTCTTGGTGGACGAGCCAGCGAGGCGCTTCAGGTAACCCAGGACTTCAGTGACGCCAAGGTCTGAGAAAGTCACAATAAAGGTGGTTGCCGTCACCACGATCGTGACAAGGGCATAGTCATCAACGCTCAGCGAGCGAATCAACAATATGGCTGTTGCCATTCGAAATGCCAGGACAATAGCCTGGCTTGCGAAGTTTTCCACAAGCAACCGAAACCAGCCTATCAACCGAGCGAGCAAAGCGTTACCTAAGACAATGATTCACGGGATAAGGCTACACGACAATAACCAGAACTCACACCTTCGAACCTTGCAGATATAGACAATAGCTTTGACTCCAACGATACTCAGTAAAACTCAACACACTTAATATGATCAGACACGCACTCGGTCGCTTAATCGATATATGTGTCCTGCCTCTGGTTCCTGCCAGGCTTCTTCTACGCATCGAATACTTCAAGCGGGTAAAACTGCTGAAGTGGGAACCCGAAATCGAGCAAATCTGTCGCCTGGCTAAACCAGGCTCATAGGCAATAGACGTCGGTTCAAATCTTGGGCTGTATTCGCTCGCGTTCGCGAAATCCGGACTGTTTGATCGTGTTATTGCTTTTGAACCCAACCCCGGAATTACAAAGTGCCTGGCTGATTCAGATCTACCGAATGTCGAAATCCGCCACATCGCCCTATCTGATTCATTGAGGGAAGATGTGTTGAAAGTACCCGTTCAATCGGGGAGATCGCTGAGCGGGTGGGCGTCACTGGAAGACAACATAGACCTGGAAACGGATGAGTTTGAAACTCACAGAGTGAAGACCATGACACTCGACAGTCTTGAACTTAGAGGCTGCACCCTAATCAAGATCGACGTTGAGGGACACGAACTCTCAATGCTGAACGGCGCCAGGGAGTTTTTTCAGGAGAACCGACCAACCTGTCTTATCGAGATCAGGGAGCATCACTACGAGCAGGTAGCGCGTTTTTTTGATGACCTGGATGCAGGGTATCGGGAACTCGGAGAAAACGAGCTGAGTTGTGGAATCACCCCGGGCAACCATGTATTCGTTGCTGGAAGCCAGTAACAAGATCTTCTAGTTGCCGAAACCCTGGTTTTCCAGCATCTCCCGGAAATATGCGATCGTGAACCCCAGACCCTCAGCCAGTTCAATCGAGGGGCTCCATTCCAGCATCTGCCTGGCCAGGGATATATCCGGCTGGCGCTGAACCGGATCATCGCTGGGCAAAGGTTCAAACACCAATTCCGACCGAGAGCCAGTCATTTCCAAAATCAGTTGTGCCAGTTGCAGCATTGTAAACTCGCCCGGATTACCGAGGTTAACCGGACCTATCACATCATCAGGTGAATCCATCAATCGGATCAGCCCGTCAATCAAGTCATCCACGTAACAAAATGATCGAGTCTGAGTGCCGTCACCAAACATCGTAACTGGGGCTTCGCTCAGGGCCTGCGTGATGAAATTGGATACAACGCGCCCATCCTTAGGATGCATGCGTGGACCGTAGGTGTTGAAGATCCGTGCGACTTTTATCTTCAACCCGTGCTGGCGGTAATAGTCAAAGAACAGTGTCTCCGCACAGCGCTTGCCTTCGTCGTAGCAGGCCCTGAGGCCTGTCGGGTTAACCCTGCCCCAGTAACTCTCATCCTGTGGGTGAATCTCCGGATCACCGTAAACTTCACTGGTTGAGGCCTGCAGGATCTTTGCCCCGACTCGTTTCGCCAGACCCAACATGTTAATCGCGCCATGGACGCTCGTCTTGGTGGTCTGAACCGGGTCATGCTGGTAATGGATCGGTGACGCAGGACAGGCAAGGTTGTAAATCTCTTCAACTTCAATGTACAACGGAAAACAGACATCGTGTCTTATCAATTCAAAGCGTGGATGATCGCGGAGGTGTGCAACGTTTTCCTTGGTGCCCGTGTAGAAATTGTCCACACAGATAACGTCATGCCCCATCTCAATAAGGCGCTCGCATAGGTG
Source organism: Pseudomonadales bacterium (assembly GCA_016779585.1). GTDB lineage: Bacteria > Pseudomonadota > Gammaproteobacteria > Pseudomonadales > Azotimanducaceae > UBA9659. The sequence continues at coordinate 51,680 of JADHNI010000012.1, read as the reverse complement.
TGAACCCAGAAAACCAGCACCTCCCGTTACCAATATGCTCTTGTTGAGATGACGAAACATACAACCATTACTTTTTTTAGATTGCTATCATAAAGCATTCGAACTCAATCAGAAGAGAACTGCCCCAAATATGCGCGCGAAGTTTCCAAGCAGAAATGACTGATTCAATCATCTGCACGCTGTTCGAGAATGACTACCATGCCGGGTTCGGTGCATTAGTTAACTCGCTAGTCAAAGCTGGTTTTTCGGGAACCTTCGTTGCGGGGTACCGGGGAACACTCCCAGACTGGATTCACGAAAGGCTTACTGGTAATCCGAACGAGTTTTCAGTTGATACTGTATCTGTTCACCTGGAACAGCTGGAAACCGATGTTCACTTCACTCTGTACAAACCGAATTACTTATTGAAACTGGCCGAACGATTTCCCGAGGCCAAGAGACTTTACTACTTTGACCCAGACATTATCGTAAAGACGCGTTGGTCCTACTTCGAATCGTGGGTTAATAGCGGGGTAGCGCTGTGTGAAGATGTCAGCTCACCATTACTCGAGACTGACCCGACCCGCCAGCTCTGGAGAGAAGATTTTCCGAAGATGGAAAGCCGGGCGAAAGATCCTGTTTACGTCAACGGCGGCTTCATTGGGATTAAGGTTGAGGACCTGAGTTTTCTCAGGCTCTGGAAAGAAGTACAAGACAAGATAATCCCGAAACTCGGCACAGTAGATTTCTCTGCAGGAGATCGCTCTGATCCTTACTTCATATTTGACCAGGACCTGTTGAACATCACGAAAGAATTGACAGATATCCCGCTGATCATCACGGACAAAAGCCAGATGGATTTCCCCGACGGCGGATTCATCATGTCCCATGCGATCGGGCAACCGAAGCCATGGCAAAAGAACTTTTTGGCCGATCTCGTATTGAAGGGTCACCGACCTTCAAAAACGGACAAGATCTACTTCCAACACACTTACCGGCCGTTGGATGTTTACTCGAAACACTCGCTTTCACGTCGCCTGAAACTGGCAAACCTTAGTGCAGCACGACTGCTTTCCCGAGTCATTGCCAGCTAGAAATTGGCGATGGTTGAGAAAAGGATTGGTCGGGACGGCAGGATTTGAACGGGCACACCCTGTGCGAAGACCACCCACCGGTCCTTCGTTATCAAAATGGTCGGGACGGCAGGATTTGAACCTACGACCACCACACCCCCAGTGTGGTGCGCTACCAGACTGCGCTACGCCCCGAATCTCAAACCTTGAGAGGGCCCATATTGTACAAGATTCGGCCTGAATTGGAACTTGGATGCCCTGACCAGTCTTTGGCTTCCAATAACCATTTCCCGCCGCCCACCAGGGCGAATATTTACCCCACTGATAACACGCAAAGTTACTGAAGGGGTAAACATGAACAACGTCTATGTACGAATCACCGAATGCGATTTACAGAAAATCCTCGAATCACTTGCCGTGGATGAACGCATCGACTCAAAGGATCTGGTAGCAAAACTGGAATTACTGATGAACGAAATGCAGCCAGGGACGTGTTTGACGCTGGAGGCGGTTAAGAAGGCGAAGTGTAAGGGTTCGAAGGATGTCTAAGAGATCTCTCCATTGCGCGCTTCGCGCTCAAGTCGAGATGAGGGGATCTGAGCGTAGCCGAAGGGTCGGGATGAGGGTTAGTTTTTGAGGACTTCGAGGACTTCTTCCAGCTCGGAAATCATCTGGTGAATCAGCTGCTTGTACTGGGTGGAGTCTTCTTTCAGGTCTTCGCCGGACAGGCGCTGGCGCGCACCTCCGATGGTAAACCCTTGATCATAAAGGAGTGAGCGGATCTGCCGGATCATCAGCACATCCTGGCGCTGGTAGTAACGACGGTTACCGCGACGCTTAACGGGCTTCAGCTGGGGGAATTCCTGCTCCCAGTAGCGGAGTACGTGGGGTTTCACGGCACACAGACCGCTGACTTCACCAATAGTAAAGTAGCGCTTTCCAGGTATCGGAGGGAGTTCGGCGTTATTGTCTGGGTCCAGCATACGCTTCCACTCTGGCCTTGAGTTTCTGCCCCGGGCGGAAAGTCACCACGCGCCTGGCAGCTATGGGAATTTCTTCACCCGTTTTCGGGTTACGTCCCGGTCGCTGGCTCTTGTCTCGCAAGTCGAAGTTACCAAAGCCTGAGAGCTTAACCTGCTCGTTACTCTCCAGTGATGAACGGATTTCCTCAAAGAAGAGTTCCACGACTTCTTTCGCTTCGCGCTTGTTTAACCCAAGTTCCTCAAACAGCTTTTCGGCCATTCCAGCTTTGGTTAAAGCCCCCATTTTTCAATTCCTTAAGCTGGCTCCAAATTGCGCTTCCAAGGAAGCAACAATTTTGTCCATTGAATTGTTGATCTCGTCGTCCGTAAGAGTGCGGGAAGCGTGCTGGAAGGTCAAGCCTAAAGCGATACTTTTTCTAGTAGGATCAATACCTTTGCCCTGATACACGTCAAACAACTTTAGGTTTTGCAGCGTATCATCAGCGGCGGTCCGGATACACTGGCGAAGCGCTGAAGCGGTCACAGTCTGGTCTACAATGATCGCAATATCCCTTCTAACTTCAGGAAAACGGGACATCACTGCACTGGATGCCACCTTTTTGTCGGAAATTGCGTCAATTTCCAATTCAAAGAGAAAAACGGGATAGCGAATATCGTAGTTTTGTTGGATTCTTGGATCTAATAGCCCCATATATCCAATAATTTCACCACTTTTTTGAATAGCTGCACTCTGTCCAGGATGCAGGGCGGGATGTTTCGCGAAAACAAACTCAAAAGTGTCGGACTGTCCCGTTAAAGCCAGCAAACTCTCCAGGTCGCCTTTAACATCATAAAAATCAATCACTTCCTGGTCATTAGACCAGTTTTCTTGCTGTCTCGGCCCGCAGACAACCCCGGCCAGCTTCTTCACCTGGCTGATATCGGCAAAACTTAGCCCATCCTGGTTGGGAGGCTGCGAGAAACACAGGCCAGTCTCAAACAGGCGCACGCGGTTCTGTTGCCTGTTCACGTTATATATCAATGACTTAAGCAAACCCGCCCAGATAGTGGTGCGCATGACCGACATCTCGGCAGACAGCGGATTGGCAAGTCCAATGGGCTCATTTTCCGGATCCAGCACCTCAAGCATTGCAGAATCCACGAAACTGTAGGTCACCGCTTCGAAGTATCCACGGGACACCAGTTGATCCCGGATGCGATTCAGGGAGATTTCGGTCTCAGATCTGGGAGACATCTGCAGGCTGGCGACTGGCGTGCGTGTGGGCAGGTTGTTGTAACCATAAACCCGGCTGATTTCTTCCACCAGGTCGGCCTCGATCGCAATGTCGAACCGATGTGAGGGAGCACTTACTATCCACTTATGCTCTCCACCCTCGTCTTTTGTGACCGTGGAAAAAGCCAGCCGATCGAGAATTTCGTCAACTTCCTCATCATCGATCTGAACACCCAGCACCCTGGCAATCCGGGATGCGCGCAGTTCTACCTCGTTCGTGGTCGGGAGGCTTTCTTTATCCACGGTCTCCGTGACGGGTCCGGGTTCACCGCCAGCGATTTCGGTGAGCAGCTCGGTTGCGCGCTCGATGGCCCTCACCTGGCCCTGCCAGTCGACGCCGCGTTCAAACCTGTGCGCTGCGTCTGTACTCATACCGTAGGATCGCGCCCTGCCGGCAATCGCGGTTGGCGCAAAGAAGGCGCCTTCAAAAAAAACATGCTTCGTGGACTCGGTGACAGCAGTGCTGAGGCCGCCCATCACACCAGCGAGGCCAATCGGACCGGAATCGTCAGTGATCAGCAGGGTGTCTTCCAGGGTTTCGACTTCGCTGTCGTCCAGCAGCGTCAGTTTTTCACCGGCCTTTGACTGGCGAACCACAATCCTGCCAGAAAGTTTTTCCAGATCGTATGCATGAAGTGGCTGGCCCAACTCGAGCATCACGTAGTTTGTCACATCGACGACCGGATCGATGGAACGAAGGTCTGCCCTTCTCAGTTTCTCTTTCATCCAGAGCGGCGTTTCCGCCTGCTGATTGATGTTACGAACCACGCGACCAACAAAACGAGGGCAGGCAGCGCCTGCTGCGAGCTCAACCGGGAAAGTTTCTTCAATGGCAGCTTCTATTCTAGGTCTTGCGGCTTCCGTGACATCAAGACGATTCATCAGTCCGGTTTCACGGGCAATACCAATCATGGAAAGGCAGTCGCTACGATTTGGCGTGAGATCTACCTCAATGATGGAATCATCCAGGTCTAGGTATGCACGAATATCCTGACCAACAGGTGCATCAAGGGGCAGCTCCATCAGCCCCTCATGATTTTCACTCAGCCCCAGTTCCCGTTCTGAGCAGAGCATGCCATGACTCTCGACGCCACGGAGTTTGGCTTTCTTGATTTTGAGCTCGGGGAATACAGCTCCGACCAGCGCAAACGGAACCTTGATACCAGCGCGAGCATTGGGTGCGCCACAAACCACCTGGTGCTGCTCATCGCCAGAACTGACTTTGCAGACAACCAGTTTGTCTGCATCAGGATGCGGATTAACCTCAAGGATTTCACCGACCACCACCTTGTCGAATTCAGCAGCGACAGGCTCAAAGCCATCCACTTCGAGACCAGCCATGGTGAGCTGGTCTACCAGCTCCTGGGTCGACAGGTCGGGGTTAACAAATTCTCTTAACCATGCTTCGCTGAATTTCATAGTTCGCTCTCTCGAAGAGGCCTCTCCGCTCCACAGCCGAAGGCTGCTCCGGTCGAGGCGAGGTCGGGGTTTTACCTAAACTGTTTTAGAAATCTTAAATCGTTGTCGAGGTAGTGCCGCAGGTCATCCACGCTGTATCGCAGCATGGCCAGGCGATCAGGGCCCATGCCAAAGGCAAATCCCGTGTATTCCTCGGAATCAATCCCGGCATATTCCAACACCTTCGGGTGCACCATGCCGGAACCCATCACTTCGAGCCAGCCGGTGTGACTGCAGACACGACAACCGGCACCATCACAATGCACGCACTGCACATCGACTTCAGCAGACGGTTCCGTAAAGGGGAAGTAGGATGGCCTGAAACGCACCTGAAGATCTTCTTTCTCAAAAAAGACTCGAAGGAACTCCACGACCGTGCCTTTCAGGTCAGCAAAGCTGATGTTTTTATCGACGACCAGCCCTTCCACCTGGTGGAACATCGGCAGGTGTGACGGGTCCGGCGGATCAACGCGGTAGACACGACCCGGGCAGATAATACGAATGGGTGGTTGCTGGCTCTTCATCACGCGAACCTGCACTGGCGAGGTATGTGTACGAAGCAGCAGTTCAGGGTTGAAATAGAAAGTGTCGTGCATTGCCCGTGCAGGGTGATGCGCAGGCAGATTCAGTGCCTCGAAGTTGTGGTAGTCATCTTCGATCTCGGGGCCTTCCACGACGGTGTAGCCGACACTGATGAAAAAGTCTTCCATGCGACGGAGCACCTGTGTCACGGGATGCAGGGCACCAATATCACCATTACGACCCGGCAGGGTCACATCAATGGTTTCCGAGGCGAGTTTTTCGTTCAGGACCGCGTTTTCAAGACTTTCTTTCTTCTCAGAAATCGCGGCCCGGACAGCTTCCTTGGCTTTGTTGATCTCCGCACCCGCTGCAGGACGCTCCTCGGCAGGTAATTTGCCAAGACCTTTCAAAAGTCCTGTCAGCTCACCTTTCTTTCCGAGATATTGAACGCGAACGTCATCCAGCGCGGCAGCATCTGCTGCCGCGTTGACTGCATCAATAGCATTACGCGAGATATCTTCCAGCTCAGACATTTTTCCTCTCAACCAAAGGTACTTACCTATGAGGTCTCTCCGTGCGCAGCCTTCGGCTGCTTAGTCGAGACGAGGTGCTGTGCTAGGCAGCCTGGGCTTCTTTGGCTTTCTCAGCGAGTGCCGCAAAGGCCTCTTTTTCATGAACGGCAAGGTCAGCCAGAACTCGACGATCAATCTCGATATTCTGCTTCTTCAGGCCGTCAATCAGTCGGCTGTAAGACAGGCCACACTCGCGGGCCGCAGCATTGATTCGCTGGATCCACAGAGCACGGAACATACGCTTCTTAACCTTGCGGTCGCGGTATGCATACTGACCTGCTTTGGTAACCGCCTGCTTGGCAACACGGAATACGCGGGAACGCGCACCGTAATAACCCTTGGCGGCTTTCAGGACTTTCTTGTGTCGACGATGGGCGGTGACGCCACGCTTAACTCTAGGCATGGTTAGTCTCCCAACAGTCGTTTAATGAGTGGCACGTCAGCCGCGGCAATGTCTTTCATATTGCGCAGGTGACGCTTACGCTTGGCGCTTTTCTTGGTCAGGATGTGACTCCTGAACGACTGGCGGTGCTTATAGCCTTTCGCGGTTTTTTTGAACCGCTTGGCCGCACCACTCTGGGTTTTCATTTTCGGCATTTTTCAATACTCCGCTATTTTATAACTGTTACCCGACGATCGAGTCGCGGGCCCGTACCTCTCGAATCACGCTGAGCGCTAATCGGGGCAAGCAAAAAGAAACTGTCCCATCCTGATCAGGACGGGATTAACCAGTCTTTAATCAGGAATCAACCCGCGCTTTCGCTGGCTGCAGAACCTTTCTTCTTGCTGTTGGGGGCCAGTACCATGGTCAGTTGCCTGCCTTCCATCTTCGGAAACATTTCAACTGTGCCTATCTCCGCAAGATCGGTTTCAATCCGCTTCAATAGCTCCATGCCCAGTTCCTGGTGAGCCATTTCTCGACCCCTGAAGCGGAGCGTGACTTTGGCTTTGTCCCCATCATTAAGGAAACGTGTCAGGTTGCGTAGTTTGACCTGATAATCTCCTTCATCCGTTCCTGGGCGGAACTTCATCTCCTTTACCTGCATACGGCGCTGTTTTTTCTTCGCCGCTGCCTTACCTTTTTTAGCCTCGAATACGTGCTTGCCGTAATCCATGATCTTGCAGACCACCGGGTCAGCTTGAGGCGCAATCTCTACCAGGTCCAACTTGGCTTCCTGGGCAGCTTGCTTCGCCTGAGCGATTGGCACGATACCAACCTGTTCTCCATTTGCGCCAATCAATCGTACCTGCGGTACGTCAATTTCATCGTTTATTCGTTGCTTCTTGGAACTTTCTTTAATGGATCAGTCTCCGTCAGATCTGGTAAGGCCGCGGATTATAACAAAATCAACCCGTTCGTCCCTTTTTTTCTACACTTTTTGCCAAGAGTTCAGCAAAGGCCTCAATGGACATGGAACCCAGGTCATCGCCGTTGCGCGCACGCACTGCAACCTCACCGTTTTCGATCTCCCGGTCACCCACCACCAGCAGGTATGGCACCTTCTGGATGGTATGTTCTCGGATCTTGAAGCCCACCTTCTCGTTACGAAGGTCAGATTCCACACGAAAGCCTTTTTGTTTCAATGACTTAACGACCTGACCACAATACTCCGCCTGGCTGTCGGTTATGTTCAACACCACGGCCTGAACCGGTGCAAGCCAGGCAGGGAACTCCCCGGCAAAATGCTCAATCAGCACACCAATAAAGCGCTCAAATGAACCCAGAATCGCCCGGTGCAGCATCACAGGTACCTGCCGGCTACCGTCTTCAGCCACGTACTGGGCATCCAGGCGACCTGGCGTGGAGAAATCCACCTGCATGGTACCGCACTGCCAGACCCGGCCAAGGCAGTCTTTCAGCGAGAATTCGATTTTAGGACCATAGAAAGCGCCCTCACCCGGCTGATACTCCCAGTCGAATCCGCGGGCGTCCAGGGCTTCCGCCAGGGCAGCCTCGGACTTGTCCCAGATTTCATCGCTGCCGACGCGCTTTTCCGGGCGGGTCGAGAGCTTGATGATCATGTCATCAAAGCCGAAGTCGTCGTATACGCCTTCGAGCATCTGGATAAAACTGGCCACTTCCTCCTGAATCTGGTCCTCGGCACAGAAAATATGGGCATCATCCTGCACAAAACCCCGAACACGCATGGTGCCCTGCAGGGTGCCGGATGCTTCATTGCGGTGACAGGAACCAAATTCCGCAAGGCGAATAGGCAGGTCGCGGTAGCTCTTCAGCCCCTGGTTATAGACCTGCACGTGGCACGGGCAGTTCATCGGCTTGATAGCGTAGAGCCGGTTGTCTGTCTGCACCGAAAACATGTCATCAGCAAATTTATCCGCATGACCTGACCTTTCCCACAGGCTCATATCGACGACCTGGGGAGTCTTGATCTCCTGGTACCCATGCTGGTTCTGAACCTCACGCATGTATTGCTCGATGATCTGGTAAATCTGCCAGCCTTTCGGGTGCCAGAACACCATGCCCGGAGCTTCTTCCTGTGTGTGGAACAGGTCGTGTTTCTTGCCCAGCTTACGATGATCACGCTTCTCGGCTTCTTCCAGCATATGCAGATACTGCTTGAGCGCTTTTTTGTCGGCCCAGGCGGTGCCATAGATCCGCTGCAGCATCTCGTTGTTAGAATCGCCGCGCCAGTAGGCACCAGCCACCTTGGTCAGCTTGAACGATCCCGTTTTTGACGTGCTGGGGATGTGTGGACCACGGCACAGGTCAATAAAGTCTCCCTGCTTGTAAAAGGAAAGCTCCTCATCACCTGGGATACTCTCAAGAATCTCAACCTTGTACTTCTCACCCATCTCCTCGAACAATGTCACAGCGTCGTTGCGCGTCATGACAGAACGCTCGACGGTGAGGTCCTGATTGGCGATCTCGTTCATCTTCTTCTCGATCGCTTCCAGGTCTTCAGGTGTAAATGCCCGCTCGTAAGCGAAGTCGTAGTAAAAGCCATCATCAATGACCGGGCCAATGGTCACCTGGGCAGTCGGAAACAGCTGCTGTACCGCCTGCGCCATGAGGTGGGCACAGGAGTGTCGAATCACTTCCAGGCCGTCTTCATCTTTCGCCGTAATGATCGCGAGATCGGAATCTTCTTCAATCAGGTGTGAGGTATCCACCAGGGTTTCACCAACACGGCCCGCAAGGGCAGCCTTGGCAAGACCGGGACCAATGGATTCAGCCACCTGGGCAACAGTCACAGGGGATTCAAACGGCTTTTCAGTGCCGTCAGGCAGGGTAATTACTGGCATATTGTCCTCGCTTTCAGTGGTGACCCCTACCAAGGGCCACATGATTTTAGCAAATCGTTTTTGCGGAAGCTGTCGGGTACCAACTAATTCGCAAAGCGAATTAATTGGTAGGAATGGTCGGATTCGAACCGACGACCCTCGCCTTGTCGAGACGATGCTCTAACCAACTGAGCTACATTCCTACAGTGTCACGCCCGCCCTGCCGGTACTCATACGAATGAGCCTACGACGGCCGGGTTCTCCGTGCGGAGAGGGCGCGTAATTTAACAATTAGGGGGCATTCCTTCAAGTCAGGAGCGAACGAACTGCTGCCTGAGTTCTTCAATCTGGTCACGCAACCGCGCTGCCTCCTCGAATTCCAGGTCCTTGGCATGATCAAACATCTGTTTCTCAAGCGTAATGATCTGCTTTTCCAGGTCATCCTGGTTCAGGACCTGATTACGGTAACTGCCCTTACCCTCTGCAACCCGCTGGGCTTTCTTGCCCTTCGCCGGGGCACCGCGGGCACCCTCGAGGATGTCTGTCACCTCGCGTCTTACCGTGAACGGAATAATGTTGTTCTGCTCGTTATGAGCAACCTGCTTCTCTCGGCGTCGCTCGGTTTCATCCATAGCGCGCTTCATTGATTCCGTCACCCTGTCAGCGTAAAGAATTGCCTTGCCATGAATATTCCGGGCGGCCCGGCCAATGGTCTGGATAAGTGACCGGTCAGAACGCAGGTATCCCTCCTTGTCCGCATCCAGGATCGCCACCAGGGACACCTCCGGCATATCAAGCCCCTCCCTCAGGAGGTTAATGCCCACCAGCACATCAAACTGACCCATTCGGAGGTCACGGATGATTTCAACACGCTCAACCGTATCAATGTCGGAGTGCAAATAACGTACACGGATGCCATTTTCGTCGAGGTACTCTGTCAGGTCCTCGGCCATCCGCTTGGTCAGTGTCGTAATCAGGACTCGCTCGTCTTTCTTTACACGTTCATGTATCTCGGAAAGCACATCGTCTACCTGCGTCTGCGCAGGCCTGACTTCCAGTTCCGGGTCGACAAGCCCGGTTGGACGAACCACCTGGTCAACAATCTGCCCCGACTTGTCGTGCTCATAAGGACCAGGTGTTGCGGAGACAAATATGGTCTGCGGCGCACGCTTTTCCCACTCTTCAAATCGCAAGGGGCGATTGTCCAGCGCCGAGGGCAGCCGAAAGCCAAACTCCACCAGGGTCTCTTTACGGGATCGATCACCTTTGTACATCGCGCCGAGCTGGGGCACCCCGACATGGGATTCATCGATGATCAGCAGGGCATTGTCTGGCAGATAGTCATAAAGCGTGGGTGGTGGTTCACCACTTTCCCGACCTGACAGGTACCGGGAGTAGTTTTCGATCCCATTGCAGTAGCCAAGCTCCTTGATCATTTCGAGATCAAAGCGGGTTCTCTGTTCCAGGCGCTGCGCCTCGACCAGCTTGTTGGCTTCTTTAAGGTATCGTAAACGGTCTTGCAGTTCATCGCGAATGTAACCGAGTGCATTCTCGATGGTTTCACGCGGTGTGACATAGTGAGACTTCGGGAACACGGTAACCCGCGGTACTTTTTGCAGCACCTCCCCGGTCAGCGGATCGAAATAAGAGAGTTGTTCGATCTCGTCGTCAAAAAGCTCGACCCTGATAGCGTTTTTATCCGATTCCGCCGGGAAGATGTCGATCACATCACCCCGTACACGGTAGGTCGCACGGCGCAGTTCCATCTCATTGCGCGTGTACTGCAGCTCCGCAAGCCGGCGAAGGATCCATCGCTGGTCAACCTTGTCGCCACGATCCAGGTGCATAACCATCTTCAGATACGATTCGGGATCGCCAAGACCATAGATGGCTGAAACCGAGGCCACCACGATGGCGTCCTGGCGTTCCAGCAAAGCCTTGGTGGCAGAAAGGCGCATCTGCTCTATGTGCTCGTTGATCGCAGCGTCTTTCTCGATATACGTGTCCGATGCCGGTACATAGGCTTCCGGCTGGTAATAATCGTAATAGGAGACAAAGTACTCAACAGCGTTATTGGGAAAGAATTCCTTGAACTCGCCATAGAGCTGCGCTGCCAGGGTCTTGTTGGGCGCCATGATCATGGTTGGCCGTTGCAACTGTTCAATGACGTTGGCAATGGTGAAAGTCTTGCCGGATCCTGTCACGCCCAGCAGCGTCTGGTAAGCCAGGCCTGACTCGATGCCCTCCACCAGTCGCTCGATCGCAGCCGGCTGGTCACCGGCTGGCTCAAAATCTGATCTTACTTCAAATGCGCCTGACTTCATGGATACCTCTTGAGAGGGGCAATGATAGCGCAGATGTGGTCATGAGGGCCCCTGGACGAGGCACGACTGCTGACACATCGATGGCAGCAGATCTCATGCTTTTCGTTATTGACGAGGTCCGGACCTGTCTTTACAATGCGCTCCCTTCAGCTGTTCCCCGATAGCTCAGTTGGTAGAGCAAATGACTGTTAATCATTGGGTCCCTGGTTCGAGCCCAGGTCGGGGAGCCACTCAATGAAAAAAAACCGCCTAACGGCGGTTTTTTCGTTTCAGGCCTCACCTTCTGTGAAGTATTACTCTGTTGTAATGCGCGACAGGTTCTTTTCCACCGTGGATTGGCCAATCCCCTTTACCGCTGTCAGCTCCTCGGCAGAGTAAAACTTGCCGTGCTGGTTGCGGTAATCGACGATTGCCTGCGCTCTTGAAAGGCCGACACCAGAAAGCGTGTTGGCAATAGTCGCGGCATCAGCCTCATTCACATTGACGGTAACGACATCGACGCTCATCCTGGATGAGGTCTCCTCTGCCAATGTAACGGAACCCAAGGTCAGCACGACCAGGGTGAATATCATGGTGATCAGGTTTTGCAGCTTCATGTTGTTCTCCTTAACTTGTTGTTGGCTTTGGAAGCGATAACAAGGTAGCAAGGAGGTGGTCGGCAGGAAGTAGGAGATGGAGGGATAAGACGTAGGTTGCAGCTCAATTCAATGTCCGCTTCCGCAAAAACAAATTTGCGCTTTTGTAGCACAAATTTGCATATTGCTGTCGCGACTCGAAACTGCAGCACTGCTGCAGTTTCTCATTCACCTTCAAGGCCGAATATCGGCTCGATCGTTGCCCAGTCTTTGCATACGGGACAGTGCCAGCGCATGCGCTTACCCTCGAAACCACACTCATGACATCGGTAGGCAGGTTTGTCTGCCACCAGCGCCTCGGCAAAGCTTCTCAGGATCGCAAGATTCTCTTTCGCCACACCATCTGTATTGTCGATATGCAGATCAATCAGCTGCGTCAGTCCGCGAATCGTCGGGTTTTTCTTCAGGTGATTGGCAATAAACTTGGCTACGGCTTCATCGCCCAGCTCATCGCGAATGCTCTTCGCCAGCATCAACACAATGGAAATCGACGGAGTCAGCTCAAGGCAGGACGCCAGGTACTGGCGCAATTCTTCCTGAGAGCGGCCATCCAGCGCAAACGCCAGCTCCAGGTCTTCCAGCGACTCCGGTACATAGACGGGGTCCTGGTCGCGAACCCGGGTAAAAGCCGTTATGGCGTTATCATAGTGCCCTTCTTCAACATCCAGTCGGCCTCGAACCAGCGACGTTCGAGGATTATTCACGTCGTGACCGATGGCTTCACGGATAGACTCCCGGGCAGCTTCAAGTTCACCACGATTTAAGTGCAGTTCCGCCAGTTCACAGAAGTAATGGGAAATGGCTTTCTCGTAGCGGTCTGACTCACCACCAACAGCAAGCAGCTTGGCCACTTCAATAGCCTGTGACCATTCCTTCTCACGCTCATAGATTTCCAGTGTGATCTTGAGGCTTTCCCGACGAACCTCGTCCGACTTGGAAGCCGGATCCTGGCTCAGGCGAACACAGAGTTCTTCGGCGCGGTCCAGCAGACCGGCAAGCAGGTAATCACGCGCCAGCTCAAGCTCAACACCCTGCATGTCAGATCGCGACAGCTTCGCGTGCGCCAGGATGTTTTCATGAACAACGACGGCTTTCTCCAGCTCACCCCGACGGCGCAGAAGACCGCCCAGAGCCAGGTGCGTTTCCAGGGTCTCCGAGTTCACTTCCAGGTTTTCAATAAAGGTCGAGACCGCCCGGTCCGGTTCTTCATTCAGCAGGTAGTTCAACCCCTCGTAATAATTGGGACCTACGATCTCGGAAGCCTTGCTGCGTTCGCGTCGGCCCAACCACCAGCCAATGCCGATGGCAGCCACGATCACAACGTAAAGCAGCCAGTTATCCATTGTCAGTTACCTGCACCTCAGTGCTCGATGCCTTAACCTGGTCCAGTTCCCTGGTTCGCCCGGCAGCCGTTTTGTTGGCTTTGCGAACATTCATCCTGAGCCGGGTATCCGAGACCAGGTTCAGTGCGGTGCCGAAAAGGACGCCAACCACAAATGCGGTAAGTATCCACCAGGAAATTGGCCACACCGGCGACTCCCACTCGAGGAACTTCAGAGCCACTTCATCACTGTTGTCCGCCGCAGCAAGCAGCGCGACAGCAGCAGCCACAAACGCGACGAGAATGAAAACGGTTCGTTTGATGAAATTCATGAGGACATTCTACTGAAAAAAGAGGAACGAAAAAAAAGGGGTGATCCGTGGATCACCCCTTTTATTCTAGTCTTGATTCTCCGGTTCCGGAGGGCTCGCGGATGCTCCAGCAGCCAGCTCCATCTGGAGCGACTGGTTAACCCGCTCGCGCAGTTCCTTTCCCGGTTTAAAGTGCGGCACGAATTTCCCAGCCAGTTCTACTTTTTCACCGGTCTTGGGATTACGTCCCAGTCGCGGCGCTCGGTAGTGCAAAGAGAAGCTGCCGAATCCCCTGATCTCGATGCGCTCACCCTCGGCGAGCGCTTCGGCCATGTGATCGAGCATCATCTTTACTGCCAGTTCCACGTCCTTGGAGGACAGCTGGCTCTGAACAGCGGCGATTTTCTCTATCAGCTCTGACTTGGTCATATCCGTGTCATACGCGTACTTAAGGATTAAGACTCTCCAACATCCATCTGCTGCTTGATAAGGTCACCAATGGTTGCAGGCTGAACGTCAGATTCCCTGGCCTGATGCTCTCGCACCGCAGCCTCTTCCTCTGCCTGATCTTTCGCCTTGATGGAGACACCCAGCGTACGGTTCTTGCGATCAACGGAAATAATCTTCACTTCGATCTCGTCACCGACGTTAACGGCATTACGGGCATCTTCAACACGATCCATGCTGATCTCGGAAGCCTTCAGTACCGCATCAACTTCTTCTGCCATCTCGAGAACAGCCTGTTTGGCGTCTACTTCTTTCACCTTACCGGTAACAATGGAGCCACGATCATTCACAGCAACATAGTTGTTGAACGGATCTTCCTCGAGCTGCTTCAGACCGAGAGAAATACGCTCACGCTCTGCGTCGATCGACAGGATCACCGTTTCAATCTCATCACCCTTGGTGAAGCGACGAACTGCCTGCTCACCCGGCTCGTTCCAGGAGATGTCGGACAGGTGAACCAGACCATCGATATTGCCGTCGAGGCCAATGAAAATACCGAAATCAGTGATGGACTTGATGTGACCCTTGATATTGTCGCCTTTCCCGTGAAGCACAGCGAACTCTTCCCATGGGTTGCCCTGGCACTGCTTGATACCGAGGGAGATACGACGACGTTCCTCATCAATATCCAGGACCATAACTTCCACTTCATCACCCACCTGAACAACCTTGCTCGGGTGAATGTTGCGGTTGGTCCAATCCATTTCAGAAACGTGAACCAGGCCTTCAACACCCTCTTCGATTTCTGCGAAGCAGCCGTAGTCGGTGAGGTTGGTCACGCGTGCCATGGTGCGGGCACCTTCCGGGTAACGCTGGGTAATCGCAACCCAGGGATCTTCACCCAGTTGCTTCAAACCCAGGGAGACACGATTGCGCTCACGATCAAACTTCAGCACCTTGACGTCAATCTCGTCGCCAACAGCAACGATTTCACCCGGATGCTTGATTCGCTTCCAGGCCATGTCCGTGATGTGCAGCAGTCCGTCAACACCGCCAAGGTCAACAAATGCACCGTAGTCGGTGAGGTTCTTGACGATACCTTTGACTTCCTGTCCTTCCTGCAGGGATTCCAGCAGCGCTTCGCGCTCTTCGCTGTTTTCCTGCTCCAGGACTGATCGTCTGGAAACCACAACGTTGTTGCGCTTCTGGTCCAGCTTGATCACCTTGAATTCCAGTTCCCGGCCTTCGAGCTGTTCGTTCTCTCGAAGCGGGCGGACGTCGACCAGAGAACCAGGGAGGAATGCCCTGATGTCGCGGATTTCAACGGTGAAACCACCTTTGACACGACCGCTGATCAGACCCTTGATCACTTCCTGTTTCTCGTAAACATTTTCCAGCATCTGCCAGGATTCAGCGCGCTTGGCTTTCTCGCGTGACAGTCTGGTTTCACCGAAACCGTCATCCACAGCATCCATGGCCACCTGGACAGTGTCACCAATGGTAACTTCCAGTTCACCGCTCTCGTTGAGGAATTGGGCGCGGGGGATGACCCCTTCAGATTTCAGGCCAGCGTGAACCGTGACCCATTCGTTATCAATATCGACGATAACTCCGGTGATGATAGAACCGGAATTCATGTCGATCGTCTTCAAGCTTTCTTCAAAAAGCTCAGCAAAACTCTCGCTCATTATTTTTTCCCGGGCTTGCGCCCTTTACTCACAACCATTAGCTGAGTCGCCAAAGGCTGCACCACGATCCAACTTTCGCGGGTCAGTTAAAGTTAAGGCTAGCCAGAGGGCTTCCTTTGGAAAAAGAAAGGTTGGGACCGCTGGTTAACCCAGTTTTTCAGTCACAATTGCCTGGACCTGGTGAAGGACTTCTTCGATGTCCATGTCCGTGCTATCAATGACAAAAGCATCGTCAGCAGGTCGAAGCGGTGACACCTCGCGGGTGCGATCTCGCTCATCCCGAGCCTGGATGCTCTGAAAAAGGTCGTGCAGACTAACACCAATATCCTTATGTTTCAACTGGTTATAGCGCCTTTCCGCCCTGGCTTCTGCACTTGCGGTGAGAAAGATTTTGACGTCTGCCTGGGGGAAAACAACAGTGCCCATATCGCGGCCATCGGCAACCAGCCCAGGTGCTTCCCGGAATGACCGCTGAAGCTCAAAGAGTCCGTCCCGGACCGAGGGTACAGCACCGACCAGGGAGGCATCGACTCCCGCCTCATCTGTGCGGACTTCCGCTTCAACGCGCTCACCGTTCAGGGTGATGGCAAGCGGGTTTTCGGGGTCATTGGTGGGTGTGAAACTGACGTCGAGGCTCTGGGCGATATCCCCCAGGACCACCTGATCCGGGTTGTTTTCCAGCTCGATACCGGCTTTTCGGGCGGCGAGCCCAACCAGGCGATACAGGGCGCCGCTGTCCAGCAGGTGGTAGCCATACTGAGTTGCCAGGTAGCTTGCGACCACTCCTTTCCCGGACCCGCTGGGTCCGTCAACGGCAATGACCGGAATATGTTCAGGCATTGCGAGACCGATCGATCGACGAAAAATGATCCCGGGCTGCCTTGGCGCGGATGAACACTTCTTTCATGGCATCACCATCTTCCTCTGATACCAGTGCACGTAGCTTGCCGAGTTCCGCCATATACCGGTCGAGAATCTCCAGCAGTGGTTTCCGGTTCGCCTGGAAAATATCACTCCACATGGTTGGGTCTGATGCTGCAATCCGGGAAAAGTCCCGAAAGCCACCCGCGGCGTACTGAAAAACTTCCAGGCTATCGCCACCGGAAGATAGTGTATCAACCAGCGCATAAGCCAGGAGGTGCGGCAAGTGACTGGTCTGCGCGAGGACATCGTCATGATGCTCCGCACTCATACGGATCGTCTCGGCACCAAGACCCTGCCACAATAATTCCACCCTGCCGACGGCATCGTCGTCTGCGTTATCGGCTGGTGTCAGGATTACGCGGTGGCGGGCAAACAGATTCGGGTCCGCTGCAGTCACACCATGGCGTTCAGAACCGGCAATGGGATGCCCCGGGATCAGTTTCGCCGGGACATCACCAAACACTTCACAGGCCTCGTTAAGGAACGGTGTTTTCACACTGCCAACATCAGTAATGATCTGGTCGCACGGTTCAATCTGCCGTAACACGGCTTTCATGGCTTTCACCGGCACACAGAGGATCACCAGATCCGCTCCGGCAGTTGCAGAAGCCACATCATCAGCTACTTCATCGATGATGCCGAGATCCCGACCTGTCGACAGGCTCAGGTCGTCTGCATCCCAGGCGATGAGGGTTCTAGCAATACCCTGCTGACGTATACCTGCAGCCAAAGAACCACCAATCAGGCCAAGCCCAATGATCGCGACGCGATTAAACTCAGGATCTATCACGCGTCAGCCCGGGCTCTCTTCAACCTGGGAAAGCACCTTCTGCAGTGCGTCGACGAAGCGAGCATTCTCTTCTGGCAGCCCGACGGTAACACGAAGATGGTTGGGTAATCCGTAAACACCGATCGGCCTCACAATAACACCCTCATGCAGCAGAGCCTCGTAGATAGGCATGGCATCGCGCCCAAAATCAATCGTCAGGAAGTTGCCTACTGATGGTATATAGCCGAGGCCCATCTGGGTGCAGGCATCTATCAGTTGCTTCATTCCTTCGGAATTCAGGCGCACGGATTCCTGCAGGTAGTCCTCATCATCCAGCACAATCAGTGCAGCTGCCAGCGACATCAGGTTCACATTAAACGGCTGGCGTACACGATTCATGAGGTCAGCTATATCAGGATGGCTGACCGAGTAACCGATACGCAGACCGGCAAGCCCATAAGCCTTGGAAAAGGTGCGGGTCACAATTAGATTCGGATATTGATCAACCAGGTCAAGACCGCTGGGATAAGCAGGATCCTCAACGTATTCAGCATAGGCCTCATCCAGCACCACCAGGGTCTCAGATGGCACCTGGTCCAGGAAAGCTGTCAGCGTGTCCCCGTCAATCCAGGTTCCCGTGGGATTGTTCGGGTTGGCGATAAACACAACACGCGTGTTTTCATGGATCGCGGCCGCCGTTGCCACCAGGTCCTGACCAAAGTTTTTCGCGGGAATCACCGTGAGATCTGCGCCAAGGGATTTGGTTGCCAGCGGGTATACCACAAAGGAATGTTCTGACACGATGGCCTCGAGACCTGGCCCGAGGAATACTCTCGCCACCAGTTCCAGCACGTCATTGGAGCCATTGCCTACCGTAATCCTGGCCGGGTCAATACCCAGCTTCGATTGCAGCTTCTTCTTCAAAAGGTAAGCACTGCCATCCGGGTAGCGAGCCAGTTCAGCAAGCTGACCGGAGATTCCCTCGGTCACCTTTTTCGACGGGCCCAGGGGATTCTCATTGGATGCCAGCTTCACGATATCCGAGATGCCGAGCTCTCGCTCGAGCTCTTCAATGGGTTTACCAGGCTGGTAAGGCGACAGCTCGGTGATGCCGGGCTGCGCCAGTTTAAAAAAGTCTGTCATAAGGTTACCGGTAGCTGATGGCCCGGGGATAGCTGCCGAGCAGCCTGACTTCCAGCGCATCACTGTCGATTTCAGCCATCACTTCCTGGATCAGATCATCTTCAAAGTGCCCTTCGAAATCGATAAAGAAAACGTAAGACCACATCCCCGTGCGGGATGGTCTGGTTTCAATGGAGGTCAGGGAAACGCCATGGCGATGGAAGGGTTCAAGCAGTTTATACAAGGCTCCGGGCTGGTTATGGGTGGAGACAACGATGGACGTTTTGTCGTTGCCTGAGGGGCCAATTTTTTCGCGCCCGACCACAATAAAACGCGTTGTGTTATCGGACTCATCCTCAATCTGGCGGGAAACAATTTCCAAGTTATATATTTCCGCAGCAATCTCGCCGGCAATAGCCGCGGCATCTTTTTCCTCAGCCACTCTTCGTGCAGCCTCCGCGTTACTGCTGGTGGTTAGTCGCGGTACATTCGGATAATGGCCGTTGAGCCAACGCCGGCATTGCCCCAGTGTCTGCTGGTGAGAATAGATTCGTTTGATCTCGCCCGTCGCATCCGGCGAAACCATCAGGTTATGATGAACACGGAGTTCAACTTCACCGCAGATCTGCAGGCTTGAGCTCAGGAAGTTATCGAGCGTGTGATTGACCACACCTTCCGATGAATTCTCCACGGGCACGACACCGTAGTTGCAGGATTCAGATGTCACCTCGCGGAATACATCATCCACAGTAACCATTGGAATACCCACCACCGAGTCGCCGAACTGCTTCAGCGTCGCCTGCTGGGTAAAGGTCCCTTCCGGGCCGAGGTAGGCCACCTTGAGGGGTTCTTCCAGGGCGAGGCACGCAGACATGATCTGCCGGTAGACCTGGGCAACTTTTTCACTGGAAAGCGGACCTGGATTGATCTCGGCCATACGGCGCAGAACCTGCGCTTCACGTTCCGGACGGTAGAAGATCGGTGCTGCACCGCTGGAATCACGGAGCTTCACCTCAGCGACTTCGAGGGCGCAGCGGGCACGTTCGTTCAGCTTGTCGAGAATCTCCTCATCAAGCTGGTCTATGCGCTTGCGAAGGTCCTCAAGACTCTTCTTCTTCGTCATCGAATTCTGTTCCTTCGGGTTCATCCACTGCCGCCATACCCACCAGGTGTTCTTCACTGCCGAGGTTGATCAGGCGAACACCCTGGGTATTCCTGCCCTGAACAGACACCTCGTCCGTCTTGATTCGCACCAGTGTACCTCGATCGCTGATCAGAATGACTTCATCACCTTCAAATACCTGTACTGCACCCACCACATCACCATTGCGCTCTGACAGTTTCATGCCGATAACGCCCTGGCCTCCGCGGCCGATGACGGAATAGTCTTCGATGTTGCTTCGTTTACCGTAGCCGTTACGGCTGGCTATCAATACCTGCCCATCCGCATCGGGAATCATCAGGGAGATAACTGTTTCGCCCGGCTTCAGTTTGATACCTCGAACACCTCGCGCGGTTCGCCCCATGGCTCTGACATCAGACTCCTTAAAGCGAATCACCTTGCCGCCGGAACCAAAAAGCATCACGTCTTTTGTACCGTCCGTGACCGCAGCGCTAACCAGCGTGTTGCCTTCTTCCAGTTCAATCGCAATAAGACCTGTGCTTCGCTGCCGGGCGAAATCCATGAGCGGGGTTTTCTTCACAGTACCGTTCAGGGTGGCCATGAAGATAAATTCATTTTCGTTGTAATCCTGCACCGGCAGCATGGCGGTAATTTTCTCGTTATCTTCCAGCGGCAGAATATTTACCATCGGGCGACCCCGTGCCGTTCGACTGGCCGGCGGGATCTGGAACACACGCAGCCAGTAAACCTTGCCACGGTTGGTGAAGCACAGGATGGTGTCGTGTGTGTTCGCCACCATCAGGTGTTCGATGTAGTCCTCATCTTTAACCGAACTGGCCGTTTTACCCCGGCCTCCCCGGCGCTGCGCGCGGTAAGTATCCAGCGGCTGGGTCTTGGCGTAACCGCCATGGGAAAGCGTCACCACCATATCCTGCTCGGTGATGAGATCTTCCATGGTGAGATCTTCCTGGGTCTCAACAATCTCTGTGCGGCGCTCATCACCATACTCGTCCCGGATCTCAACCAGTTCATCACGGATCAGCTGCATCAGGGTTTCCGGGTTGCCGAGGATGTCCATCAGATCCGCAATTGTGTCAATAATTTCCTTGTACTCTTCCAGCAGCTTTTCCTGCTCAAGCCCCGTCAAACGGTTGAGTCGCATCTCCAGGATGGCCTGCGCCTGCTCGGGAGAAAGGAAATAGTCACCATTGTCCTTTAGACCATAGGCTTCATCCATGTCCTCCGGTTTCGCGGCCTTAGGCCCGGCTTTCTCCAGCATCTGCACCACGGTTTCAGACCGCCAGGGTTGCGCAACCAGTTTCTCGCGAGCTTCCTGTGCATTGGCAGAGTTCTTGATCAGTTCAATCACCGGATCAATATTGGATAGGGCAACCGCCAGACCTTCCAGGACATGACCACGCGCCCTCGCACGGCGCAGCAGGAACACGGTTCTGCGGGTAACCACCTCACGACGGTGCAGGACAAACTGTTCAAGCACCTGTTTCAGGTTGAGCACCTTCGGCTCACCTTCCACCAGCGCCACAATATTGATTCCAAAGACGCTCTGTAGCTGGGTCTGGGCGTAAAGGTTGTTCAGTATGACTTCACCTACTTCGCCGCGCCGCAATTCAATGACGATACGGGTATCTGTCGCTGACTCATCGCGCAATTCCGTGATGCCTTCAATCTTCTTGTCCTTGACGAGCTCTGCGATCTTTTCGATCAGGCGGGCCCGGTTCACCATGTAGGGAATTTCCTTAATGATGATGGTGTCCTTGCCTGACTTCTCATCGCTTTCAATTTCACAGCGGGAACGAATCTGGATGCGCCCACGACCCGTGCGATATGCCTGAACGATTCCGCCGCGACCATTGATAATACCCGCGGTCGGGAAGTCCGGACCGGTGACATGTTGCATCAGTTCATCAACGGTAAGTTCCGGGTTGTCGATCAGGGCAAGGCAGCCGTTCACAACTTCTGTCAGGTTATGCGGTGGAATGTTGGTCGCCATACCGACGGCGATACCGCTGGAACCGTTAATCAGCAGGTTCGGTAACTTCGCCGGCAAAACCTCCGGCATCTGCAGCGTGCCGTCGTAGTTCTCGACAAAATCGACGGTTTCCTTGTCGAGATCTGCCAGCAACTCGTGCGCAATTTTCTGCATGCGCACCTCGGTGTAACGCATGGCCGCCGCGCCGTCGCCATCCAGCGAACCAAAATTACCCTGGCCATCAACCAGCGGGTAACGCATGCTGAAATTCTGCGCCATACGGACGATTGTGTCGTAAGCCGCATTATCACCATGCGGGTGATATTTACCGATGACGTCACCAACAATACGGGCGGACTTCATATAAGGGCGGTTGAACGCGTTGTTCAGATCGTTCATCGCAAACAGGACGCGGCGATGAACCGGTTTCAGGCCATCACGCACATCCGGCAACGCACGACCGACGATCACGCTCATGGCGTAGTCGAGGTACGACTGCTTGAGCTCGTCTTCGATGTTAATGGTGCTGATATCTGGCTGATCTGAATCTGACATAACGACTATCTACTTCAAAAAACTGACCCATAGGGGCTGCCCTACCGATGGCTTGCAAAGGGGCAAAATCGGTGGTCATTTCTGGCTTTTCAGGGCTTTAAACGATGCGTGAAATACTAACACAACGTCCCCCTGAATCCTACCTATAAGTTATTGAATTAGCTGAAATATTTGGGCCGAAAAACCTTATTTCCGACACTGGAAGAAGCCTTCGAAATACATACTCCGGAAGACAGGTATAATGCGGCCTCCATGAGCCGCACCACACACATTATTTCACCCACCTGGATCGCACCCGTGCTTCCGCGTGACACCCTGTTGACCGGGCACAGCCTGGTGATCAGTGGTGACCGGATCGAGGTGCTGCTGCCGAGGGATGAGGCCGTCACACAATTCCCGGATTCATCGGAAACCCGGCTGGATCAGCATCTGCTGACGCCAGGTTTCGTGAATTGCCACGGCCATGCTGCGATGACGCTGCTGAGAGGTGTCGCCGACGACCGTGAAATGATGGACTGGCTCACAAACTGGATCTGGCCCATCGAGGGGCAGCTGGTCAATGAACAATTTGTATACGACGGTACCCGACTGGCTGCCCTGGAAATGATCATGGGAGGCACAACCTGTGCGGCGGATACCTATTTCTTCCCGGAAGCGGCGGCACGCGCTTTTTCGGACATGCACTTTCGGGCGCAGGTAGGCATGCCTGTCCTGCAATTCGACAATGCCTGGGCACACGGTGAAGAGGACCACATTCACAAGGGACTTGCCTTTAGAGACAGAATCAGGAACCAGCCGCTCCTGACTACCGCATTCGCCCCACACGCACCCTACAGCGTGACTGACAGCGGTTTCGAACGGGTTCGCCTCTATTCCGAACAACTGGACACGCCGATTCACCTGCACCTGCATGAAACCGCGACGGAAGTCAGCGACAGCATCAGGGATCATGGACTGAGACCCATTGCACGCATGCAGAAACTGGGAATTCTCTCTGCGTCATTACAGGCAGTTCACATGACGCAGCTTCGCGAGGATGAAATTGTGCAGCTGGCATCTAACGGTGTACAGGTGGTGCACTGCCCCGAGTCAAACATGAAACTCGCTTCCGGCACCTGTCCCATCGCACAATTGCTGGAAGCGGGGGTCAACGTCGCAATTGGTACTGATGGCGCGGCCAGCAACAATGACCTGGACATGATCCAGGAAGCACGAAGCGCGAGCATGTTGTCAAAGATTGAATCAGGCGACGCCACCCGGCTCTCCGCAAACCAGTGCCTGGAAATGATGACGCTGGGCGGTGCAAAGTTTCTCGGGCTATCAGATGAAATCGGCAGCCTTGAACCCGGCAAGCAGGCAGACCTTTGTGCCGTGGACCTTTCAGGCCCAACGTTCCAGCCAATGTTTAATCCGGTCTCCCAATTGATCTACACCGCGACCGCACGCGATGTTTCAACCGTGTGGATTGCAGGTCGCCAACTTCTGTCCAGGGGGCAGCTGGTGGAACCGGACAGCCAAAGCATCGTAAAAGCTGCAACCAACTGGAAAAAGCAGATAGAAGGCATTGTCAGCCATGAATGAACGCAACGTAGATCACGCCGAAGTCGACAAGTTTGAAGCTCTCGCCCGCAAGTGGTGGGATCGCAACAGTGAGTTTCGCCCCCTGCATGACATCAATCCGCTGCGCCTGGGCTACATCACTGACCGCGTGGACCTTGCCGGTAAAAGGGTGCTCGATGTCGGCTGCGGCGGCGGTATCCTGAGCGAGTCCATGGCGGCAGCCGGGGCCAGCGTGCTGGGCATCGATGCTGCGGAAGGTCCACTCAACGTCGCGAAACTGCACAGGCATGAATCCAACGTGTTTCCAGAGTACGAATTGACAACCATTGAAGAGCTGGCTGCACAATCACCAGAACCGTTTGACGTCATCACCTGCCTTGAGATGCTCGAACATGTCCCGGACCCCGCTTCCATCATCAGGACCTGTCGAACACTGCTGAAGGATGAAGGCACACTGTTCCTGTCCACCATCAATCGGAATCCAAAGGCTTACCTGTTCGCCATCGTGGGGGCTGAATACGTTTTGAATCTCCTGCCAAAAGGTACACACGACTACGACAAGCTGATCAAGCCGGCTGAACTGGCTACCTACTGTCGCGACGCTGGTTTCAATATCGAGGATTTCACCGGCATGACGTATAACCCGATCACGCGAACCTACAAACTGGGTCGTGATGTGGATGTCAATTACCTGGCCTGTGCCAGGCCTGCCTGAGCCTGAATTCATGAGTTATGAGCCCGCCCCGGATCTCCTGAAAAATCGCATTGTCCTCGTTACCGGAGCCGGTGACGGTATCGGTCGAACCGCAGCATTGACGTTTGCCCGGCACCGCGCCACGGTCATCCTTCTTGGCAGGACGGTGGAGAAGCTTGAACAGGTTTATGATGACATCGTTGCGGCAAACGGCCCTGAGCCGGGCATCGTCCCAATGGACCTGGAGAAAGCCGGCCAGGCAGAGATCAACGAACTGGTGCAGGCACTCATCGAGAACTACGGTCGCCTGGATGGGCTGCTGCACAATGCGTCGATTCTCGGCGAACGGGTGCCGTTCGATCACTACAGCATTGAGCAGTGGCAAAGGGTAATGCAGGTAAACTGCACCGCGGTGTTCATGCTGACACGATTGCTGATGCCACTACTGCGGGAATCCGATGACGCCAGGGTTCTGTTTACGAGTTCCAGTGTCGGTGAAACGCCGAGGGCTTACTGGGGCGCGTATGCTGTTTCCAAGTACGCCATGGAGGGCTTTGCGAAGCTGATGGCTGATGAACTCGAAAACACGTCCACCATTCGCGTGAACATCCTGAATCCAGGTGGCACGCGAACCGCGATGCGCGCCAAAGCTTACCCGGCTGAAGATCCAAACACGCTGAAGACTCCTGATGCCCTGATGCCGTTGTACCTCTACCTGATGGGTCCGGACAGCCGTGAGGAGCACGGCAGGACCTTTAGGGCGGACCAGATTGGGGACAGTTTACTTTCTGAAGAGTAGTAAACTGTCCCCGGTTATGACTCCAGGCCTGCCATTCGATACAGCTCTTTCACGTCTTTGCTTTTCAAGTCGACGAATCGGCCGGCCTTGACCGATGAAGGAATAAAGAAGCTGCCATAGCGTACCCGCTTCAACCGGCTGACGGTGTATCCCTGGGACTCCCAGAGGCGTCGCACCTCACGGTTTTTTCCTTCCATCAGTACAACGTAATACCATTGGTTAGCCGCGCCCTGGCTGTCTTCTGCATGAGGATGCTGCTGGATATCTGCAAACCGGTAGATGCCGTCTTCCAGGAGCACTCCTTCACGCATGCGCACCAGTGCATCCGCGCTGACATCTCCCAGAACGCGCACCGCGTATTCCCGTTCAATATTGGATGACGGATGCATCAGGCGGTTCGCCAGCTCACCATCAGTGGTGAACAACAGCAGGCCGCTGGTGTTGTAGTCGAGCCGCCCAACGGAGATCCAGCGCTGGCTCCTAAGCTTTGGCAGCTTGTCAAAGACAGTCGCCCTGCCTTCCGGATCGTCGCGGCTGCAGATCTCGCCTTCAGGCTTGTTGTAAAGGAGGTAGCGATGTGAGTTTTTTCGGATGCTGATGTTTTTACCGTCAACCTGAATCCGGTCCTTGTCGGTAACACGATCGCCCAGGGTGGCTACTTTTCCGTTGACCCGGATTCGCCCGTCGCTGATCCAGCGCTCTATCTCCCGGCGCGAGCCGAGACCACGGGCGGCAAGGACCTTCTGGAGTTTCTCTGAGGGAAGTTCTTCAGACACTACGGCTTCGGTCTTCAGGATCCGGGTCTTCAGGATCCGGGTCTTCAGGATCCGGGTCTTCAGGATCCGGGTCTTCAGGATCCGGGTCTTCATCCGAAGTGTCTGCTGCAACAACTTCCGATTCAGGCACAGATGTTTCCTCGGCTACCGCTTCACTGGCACCGTCATTCTCCTCGGCATCAATATCGTCATCCTCCTCGAAATCAACATTGTCAGCCTGATCAGCGGCGAACAGGTTCTTGATATTCTGTTGGATGTTATCGACCTGCTCGGAAACCGCATCGAGATCAGTGTCATCGATTCCTGCAACCGCTTCCTGCTCCTCGGTATCGATCTCAAGCGTGCGCACCTCAATCAGCTCTTCCTCCATGTCGAGCTCTTCGTTCACCTTGGTCATATCCTTGATCTCTGCCAGCGTTGGCAGTTCATCAAGGCTTCGAAGGTCAAAGTAATCGAGAAATTCCCTCGTTGTCGCATAAAGCGCTGGCTGGCCTGGCACGTCCCGGTGGCCAACAACACGAACCCATTCACGCTCGACAAGGGTGCGCATGATGTTCGTGCTGACGGCAACACCACGAATCTCTTCAATATCACCACGGGTGATGGGCTGCTTGTAGGCCACCAGCGCCAACGTTTCCAGCAAGGCGCGAGAATAGCGAGGCGGCTTTTCTTTCCACAGTCGAGAAACCCATTCACCATAGTCGCTACGAACCTGAAAACGATACCCGGATGCCACCTGCTTCAGTTCATAACCACGGCCTTCACAGTCCTCTTCAATCTCTTTCAGCACCTCACGCACATCTGAGCGATCAGGTCCTTCGTCCTCAAACAGCTGCATCAGCTGATCAACAGACAGGGGTGTTTCGGCGGCCATAATGGCGCCTTCAACAATCTGCTTTAAGGGTAGTCCTTCCATCGTATTCCTTACTGACTTTTGTCATCAGCTAATGGTTCTGCGCCAACTTCAGCTGAGGGCTCTTCACCGTCTTTAACAACCCCAGCTGAAGGCTCTTCAACAACCCCGGCTGAGGGCTCTTCTTCGATTTCTTCAAAGCTGGTGGTTCGCGCCTTCACATGGATGGGTGCAAAGGGTTCAGACTGCACCAGTTCCAGCAGGGATTCCTTGATGAGTTCCATCACCGCTATAAATGTCACAATCACCCCGGAGCGGCCTTCTTCCACCTGGAACAGACTGACAAACGGTACAAACTGGACACCCCTGGAAGCCGAAACCCTGTCCAGGATATTTGACATGCGCTCCCTGGTGGAAAGCGGTTCCAGGGCAATATGGTGGTGGCTGAAATTCTCTGCACGCTTCAGCACGCGGGAGAGTTCCACCAGCAGGTCCTGCAGCTGAACTTCCGGCAGGGGCCGAACCTTCTCGGTGACCGGGGCCTCCGCCATGGCAACCCAGAAATTCCTGTTGAGTCGGTTCAACTCATCCAGGTCCATCGCGGCCTGCTTGAAACGTTCATACTCCTGCAGCTTGCGGATCAGTTCCGCTCGAGGATCATCCTCATCCTCTTCTTCTTCCGCCTGCCTGGGCAACAGCATGCGAGACTTGATTTCCGCCAGTACCGCCGCCATCACCAGGTATTCTGCGGCAATTTCGAACTGCATCTCTTCCATGAGATCGATATATTCCATGTACTGCTGGGTAATCTCGGACACCTGGATATCGAGAATATCGAGATTCTGTTTCCGAATGAGATAGAGCAGCAGGTCCAGCGGACCTTCAAAAGCCTCGAGGATAACCTCCAGCGCATCAGGGGGTATATAAAGGTCCAGCGGTAGCTGGGTGACCGGTGCGCCCTGTACCATAGCAAAGGGCATCTCGGCCTGAACAATACCGTCAGTACCGACAGGTCCTCCCTGTTTTTTTTCAGCTTCCGCGCTTGTCTCTTCCATTCTCTCCCTCTCGACAGAACCTGTCGTCTGTCAAATACCTAGCGGTAATCCAGGCGCTATCTGTAATCCAAACCCATGGCAGAGCGAACCTCTTCCATGGTTGCACGGGCGATACTTCGTGCCTTTTCACACCCCTCGGCAACGATCGACTTCACCAGGTCCGGGTTTTCCTCGTACTGTTTGGCGCGCTCACGGAACGGCTGCTGCTCTTCAAGCACCTTGTCGATCAGCGGCTTTTTACAATCAAGACAGCCAATGCCTGCTGAGGTACACCCCTGTCTCACCCAGGTTTTGGTCTCATCGTCGGAATAAACAACATGCAACTGGAACACCGGACAGACATCCGGATCCCCGGGGTCAGTTCGGCGGACGCGTGCAGGGTCCGTGGTCATGGTCTTTATCTTCCTGACCACTTCGTCTTCTTCTTCGCGCATCTGGATGGTGTTGTTATAGGACTTGGACATCTTCTGCCCGTCCAGGCCCGGCATCACTGAAGCTTCCGTGAGCAGCGCCTGCGGTTCAGGCAATATCACCTTGCCGCCGCCTTCGAGATAGCCGAAGAGTCGATCACGATCACCCAGGGAGATGTTCTGCTGGTCCTGGATCAGCGCCTGGGCTTTTTCCAGAGACTCCTGGTTACCCTGTTCCATGTATTCCCGCCGTAGCTCACGATACATCTTTGCATTCTTGCGCCCCATCTTCTTGATGGCTTCTTCTGCATGTTCCTCAAAACCGGAATCGCGACCGAAAATATGGTTGAATCGGCGAGCAATCTGGCGTGTGATTTCCACATGCGGTACCTGGTCCGCACCGACAGGTACATTTCCAGCCTTGTAGATCAGAATGTCCGAGCTCTGCAGAACCGGGTAGCCAAGGAAACCATAAGTAGCCAGGTCGCGATCATTGGATTTCGCAATCATGTCCTTGTAACTGGGCACCCGCTCCACCCAGGACAAGGGGGTAATCATCGACAGCATCAGGTGCAGTTCCGCATGCTCCGGCACCCTGGACTGGATAAACAGCGAAGCAGACCCGAGGTTTACGCCGGATGCCAGCCAGTCAATCACCATCTGCCAGACGCTTTCCTCAATGACTTCAGGATCTTCATAGTGTGTTGTAAGGGCATGCCAGTCAGCCACAAAAAAGAAGCACTCATACTCATGCTGCAGGCGCACCCAGTTTTTCAGCACACCATGATAGTGGCCCAGGTGTAAACGACCGGTCGGGCGCATTCCTGACAGAACGCGCTTCTGTGCTTCAATCTGGCTCACAGCAGCTCCAGTGGGGGGTTCAATACAAGTGCTTTACAGCGGAGGGATGTTTTCAACGTCATTAAATGGCGGTTTTAGAGCGGATTATACTGATACGAATCGCAGCTGTCGTGCAGTTTTCAGGCGAACAGGCTGGTGTCACCCATACCTTCACGAACCACCTCTGGATAGTCCTGTTCCATGCTGATTACGGTGGTCGACTCCAGCCCACAGAAGCCACCGTCAATGACCAGCTCTACCTGGTGCTCCATCAGGTCACGAATCTCATCGGGATCAGTCAGGGGGTACTCATCACCGGGCAGGATCAACGTGGTGCTCATGATCGGCTCACCCAGTTCCGCCAGCAATGCCCTGCAGATTTCATTGTCCGGTACACGCAGGCCGATGGATTTCCGTTTCTCGTCCACCAGCCGCCTTGGCACCTCACGGGTAGCGGGCAGGATAAAAGTGTAAGGTCCTGGCGTAGCCGCCTTGATTTGCCGGTAAGCCGCATTGTCCACCTTGGAGTAAACACCAAGCTCTGACAGATCGCGACAAACCAGGGCAAAATGATGGTCGCGCTCCAATCGACGAATTCTCCGGATCCTTTCAATCGCTTTCTTGTCACCAATATGACAGCCAAGCGCGTACGCTGAGTCAGTGGGGTAAACTACGACTCCCCCTTTTCTCAGGATCTCAACTGCCTGGTGAATCAGGCGATGCTGCGGATTATCCGGATGAATGCGAAAAAACTGGCTCAATGCATTTGCCGCCGGCGTGAAAAAGCGGACATTGTAATCACGTCAGTGCCGGTAAACCACAAATGCTTTATTATGGCGATCTGTAGAAGAGTTAACGTATGCGCCAGTTTATTGAATTTATTCCTATCGCCGTTTTTGTGGCCGTCTATTTCACGACACGCGATATCTACCTGGCCACCGCCGTATTGATGGCTGGTGTCTGCGTCCAGGTCGGTCTCGAATATGGTATGGATCATTACGTCCGCAAGCAGACGCAGGTAGTGTTCTACGTGGCCATGATTTTCGGTGGCATGACGCTCGCCTTCCAGGATGACCTGTTCATCAAGTGGAAACCCACCATCGTGAACTGGGTGTTCTGCGCCACCCTGCTCCTGAGCCAGTTTGTCTCGAAAGATAACCTGCTGAAAAAACTGCTGGGCGAGCACATAACCCTGCCTGACCATGTCTGGCGCAACCTGGCCTACGGCTGGTCTTTTGGCTTCTTTCTGGCAGGCGCACTGAACCTGGTGGTGGCCTATGGTTTCAGTACCGACTTCTGGGTGACTTACAAGCTCGTGGGCGGCATCGCCATCACACTTACCTACATGATCATCACCATGACCTACCTGATTAAAGGTGGCTATATCGAAGAGGAAGAGTCTGACGACACCGTCGAGTCAACCGCAGACTAGGAACAATAAGGATCGAACATGTTGTACGTCATCATTGCCGAGGACACACCGGACAGCCTTGAGAAACGAAAGGCTTCAAGGCCTGCACACCTGGAGCGAATGAAGCCCCTGGTCGATGCTGGAAGAGTTGTCATCGGCGGTCCAATGCCTGCCATTGATGATGAAAATCCCGGGGAAGCAGGCTTTACAGGCTCCATGGTGATTGCTGAATTCGGATCGCTGGAAGAGGCAAAAACCTGGGCTGAGGCGGATCCTTATGTGCAAGCTGGTGTCTGGGGCACTGTCAAGGTCAAACCGTTCAAAAAAGTTGTACCCTGACATGAGACTGGTCCTGCTACTCCTGGTACTCGTTTCCAGCGCTTCGGCCATCGCAGAACGCGTCTACGTCAGGGACACGCTGTATGTTACGCTGCGTGGCGGCCAATCGTCAGAACACCGCATCCTGCACCGGGGACTGCGCAGCGGTACGGAACTGGAAAGGCTTGAGATCAATGAAGATACGGGCTATTCGCGGGTCAGGACCGAAGATGGGCTGGAGGGTTGGATGCAGACGCAGTACCTGGTGGAAGAGCCGATTGCTGCCACTCAGCTGGATGGCATGAAAGACCGCCTGGCCAGTCTTGAAGCAGAACACCAGCAAACTCTGCTCCGCCTGCGCGAAGCACGCGAAGAAAATGAGCGATTGAATTCCTCACAGGGCGACCTTTCTACCGAAAAAGATGAACTGGCAGAAGAATTGGCGAAGCTAACGGAACTCTCAGCCAACACCATCGCGATTGACCAGGAAAACCAGCAGCTCAACGAAGACCGCGAAACCCTGCTCGAGGAGATTGCCCGGCTGAATTCAGAGAACGCGGACCTGTCTGATGACAACGCCCAGGACTGGTTCCTGCGGGGTGCTGGCACCGTGCTGCTGGGGCTCCTGTTTGGTGTCTGGATCGGTCGTCGAATTTACCAGCGCAGAAGCAACAGCGGCTGGGCCTAGGGAAGTCTGAGCGAGCCATCATGCCGACCAAACTGTCCGTTAACCTGAACAAGATTGCCCTGATCAGGAATTCCCGTGATACCACCATCCCGAATGTCGTTGATGCGGCCGTTACCGCTATCGAGGCGGGAGCTCAGGGCATCACAGTCCACCCTCGTCCTGATATGCGACATATCCGCCCCTCCGATGTCTATGACCTGGCCGAGTTGCTGGTAAAACCTCAGTATTCGGAGATTGAGTACAACATCGAGGGCAATCCCTACGCGGGCCCTGAAGACAACGGATTCCCCGGTTTCATGGAACTCGTTGAGGCAGTGAAACCGCACCAGTGCACACTGGTGCCCGACGACCCGAAACAGCTCACGTCAGATCATGGCTGGAACCTGACCGGTGAATCAAACCGTTTGCAACCCATAGTGGACAAGCTCAAAGCTGACAACGCCAGGGTCAGCTGTTTCATGGATCCGGATGACGATCAACTTACGCTTGCAGCTCACCTCGGTGCTGACCGGATCGAATTCTATACCGGCCCATACGCAGAGCACTATGGCAGCGAAGAAGGCGAACAAATCCTGGAGAACTTTGTTCGCGCCGGCACTCACGCCATCAGCCTGGGTCTGGGTATAAACGCCGGGCACGATCTCAACCAGGACAACCTGGCACACTTCTGCCGTGAGGTACCGGAGGTTGAAGAGGTTTCCATCGGGCATGCCATCATTACGGATGCACTTTGGCTGGGGCTGGCAGAGACCGTATCCCGCTACCGATCGATCCTGGATAACCTGTAGGCTACCAACGCCACCGCTAAGGTGCTTCTTGGTGTATGATGTGCCCGCCCTAAACCGGGCATACACACTAAAAACAACATAAATTACAAAGAGTCACATGGTTATTGTTAAGAGGATACTTCTTTCCATCGTTATCGGTCTCATAGCTTACGAGATCACCAAGGTCTTACTCGACGGCGGTATCGCCATACCAGCCACCACACCTGAAATCAGCCTGATGCTGTTATTCATGGCAACGTCGTTTGCGTCGCTCATGGCTGCCACATCACCCCTGCCGGGTGGCGCTTCCAGAGGAGCCGACGCGGATGACCGGGAACTGGGCACCGTAAAGTGGTTCAACGTCCGCAAGGGATACGGTTTCATCACTCGCGACCAGGGCGAGGATGTTTTTGTCCATTTCCGTAATATTGAAGGCAAGGGCAAACGCGCCATCAACGAGGGAGAGCGCGTCAGCTTCATTGTCACTACAGGTGACAAGGGCCCTCAGGCGGATAAAGTCATACCTGCTTAAGGTCGGGAAACCCAACCATGCCGGAAATCATGCTGCTCGCGGTCGAAGAGCAGGTCCTGTCGCTGGAGATCGGTGACAATCCCGCTGACAGTTTCCCCTGCATGCCCTGTGAGGGCATCCATTCGGAATTACGCACCCAGCTGTACGCACAACTGCTCGGCATCTTCTTCGACGAGGCCGAGTCCCTGGAACAACTGGTTTTAGAGTTCGGTCCTGAGGGTCCCTGGGTTTTCAAGCTGGATATCACGATCACTGAACGCCTTGCGGATATCGAGGAAGATGATATCGAGGGCATTGCCCAGATCTGGTCCGAATCCGGGGATATGGATGCGCTGGACCTGGAACCCGGCGACCTCATCGACGTACTGTCGAGGTTTCTTTATAACATCGTGCATTTCTGTATGCTCATTCGCCAGGAACAGGTGCTGTCCGTATTTATCTATACCGAATGAGCAAGAAGCGAATCGTCTATTCCACTGACCCTTCATGGAAGGAAGCGGCTAAAGAAACCATCGAGAAGACGCCTGATGGCGATGGCATTGTTCGGCTGCATCGTCAGACCAAGGGCAGGAACGGCAAACCAGTCACCCAGGTCAAAGGTCTGCCGCTAACCGATGCGGACCTCAAGAAAGTGGCAAAGGAACTGAAGAACAAGTGCGGCGTGGGAGGCTCCATTGAAGGTGCGGATATCCTGATCCAGGGCGATAAACGCGAAATCATCAAACCCCTGCTGGAAGCCAGGGGCTTCACCGTAAAACTGGCAGGAGGCTGAATGTTTCCGCTGATAGGCGTTATGGAACTGGCTGAGACAGCGGCCGACCAGGCAGACAGCCTTCTGCTGTTCGACTGCCGTGCAGCGCTCGGGGACCTGGAGAAAGGCCGACATGATTTTGAAGCCGGACATATTCCCGGGGCAGTCCACGCCGACCTGGATCGCGACCTCTCAAGTCCTCCAGGTGATGGCGGCCGCCACCCGCTGCCTGTGCGAGCCAAACTGGAGGCCAGGTTTCAGGATTGGGGCGTCAGCAGTGACTGTGTACTGGTTTGCTACGACCAGAATAACGGGGCTTTTGCGGGGCGCTTCTGGTGGCTGGCACGCTGGCTGGGTCATGAGAATGTCAGGGTCCTGGATGGTGGACTGGATGCCTGGGTTTCTGGCGGCAATGATCTTGAAACCGAATGTCGACAACGCAGCAAAGGTAATTTCAGCGCAACCGAACCCCTGACCAGGTCCTGCGAGCTAAAGGATGTCCTGTCACAAGAACACCAGCTGCTCGATGCCCGCGATGCAGTTAGGTTCCGTGGCGAACAGGAGCCCATAGACCCTGTGGCAGGCCACATTCCCGGGGCAGTTTGTGTTCCTTTCTCAGGAAACCTGTCTGATGGTCATTTCAAATCTGCCGAGGACCTGGACAGGCATTTCCGAGCACTTGGTCTCAATAGAAGCGACGATCTTGTCTGCTACTGTGGCTCGGGGGTCACGGCTATCCACAACATCCTGGCGCTTAAGATTGCCGGTTACCCGGAGCCCGCGCTTTATGCCGGTTCCTGGAGCGAGTGGATCCGCGACCCGGAAAGGCCTGTCGCCACTGGAGACTGATGCAGTCTTATCTTGTAGATACTGCTGAGATCGACTGGGAAGAAGGCAACCCCGTCTCCCGGAAATATGGCGATATCTACTGGCACCGGGGAGCACCCCTGGAAGAAAAAACCCGGGTCTTTGTCGAACCGCTGTTGTCACTGGCAGGTAAACCGCGAGCGCAAAGCCAGGTCACCGTCTGCGAACTTGGTTTTGGCTTTGGCCTGAATTGTCTGCTCACCGCCAAGACCTGGCAGGATGCACCGGACTCCTGCCAGTTGAACATCGTGTCCATCGAAAAACATCCGGTCGGCAGGCAGGAGCTTGCGCGCTTCCTGGACACCCTCGATTTCCCACATAGTGCTCCACTGCTGCAGGCTTATCCCCCACCGTATCGGGGCCAGCACGTTATCTGGCTCGCACCCAACATCAGGCTGTTGCTGATCTTCGAGGACGTCGAACGCGCGTTAGGCAACCTGGATGCCGAGGTGGACTGCTGGTACCTGGACGGCTTTGCACCCGCGCGAAACGAAGCCATGTGGGAGCCAGCACTTTACCGAAAAATGTATGCCCGTTCGCGCCCAGGCGCGCACATTGCCACCTACTCAGCTGCCGGAGCAGTCAGGCGAGGACTTGAGCGCGCTGGTTTCGAAACTGGCAAACGCCATGGCTTCGGGCACAAGAAAGAAATGCTTTTTGCCGCCAAACCCGGTGCCTGGAAGCCGAGCACACACGGCCGGGAAAGTATCAGCATTATCGGTGCAGGTCTCGCCGGAATGTTCTGCTTTGAAGCCTTGAAGAAACGGCAAATCACCTGCGATCTCTACGACAGCGGACAGGCAGGCCCGTCAGCCATTCCGCAACTCACTGTGCTCCCACAGCTGGCCCGCGCGGCGGAAACACGCTACCGGTTTTCGCTGGTGGCGAGCCAGTTCATGCAGGACGCGCCTGGATTTCATCCATCAGGACTGCACTGGATTGGAAGAACGGAAGAAGAAACGCTTCGACTGCGGGAGATCGCAACGGACTTCCCTAACCAGTTAATCGAGGCGCGAGATGATGGCGCCTATTATCACCAGGCCGGTTGGCTGTCTTTCCAGGAACTAACAGACCACCTACAACCCGGGATCATCCAAACACATATCGATGATGTCGATAAGGTCGACACTGACCATGTGATCCTCGCTACCGGGTTTAATCGTTCACTGCTGCCGGAGCAGCTCCAGGTCCGCGCGATTCGAGGTCAGGCTATCGAAGTCGGCACCCGCAACATCAACCATGTCATCAACAGCCTTGCAACGATTTTCCCGACCGTCAATGGCAGGTCGGTCATCAGCGGCACCTACGAGAATATCGACAGTGACATTGTCAGGGATGAAGAAACACAATCATTGCTGGCAACGGCCCGACAATATGCGGACATCGACGAAACAGAGGTCACACCCTGGGCCGGCGTAAGAGCAGTTTCAAGGGATCGCCTGCCGGTCGTCGGCCAGGCACCAGACTGGCAGGCAGCAGCACTGGTTAACCGCGTCAGTGCATTGGACGGGTTCCAGCCGGGGCTGCACTACTGCACGGCGTTCGCATCACGGGGAGCGACGCACGCTCGCCTGTGCGCGGAACACATCGTCAGCAGGATCCTGCGTGAACCTGCAGCACTGGGTCTGGATGAGCAGCAGTTGCTCTCCCCTGCCCGCTTCGTCGTGCGAGACCGGAAGTAATCAACTCAGGCCTGGTCTTCCAGGATACGGACGTTAATCACACCCTCAATACCGCTGATCTCATCAACCAGATCATCCGACGGTTGGGTTTCGATATCGATGAGGTTGTAGGCCACATCTTCACGGCTCTTGTTGAGCATATCGACAACATTGATGTTCCGATCAGCCAGTATCGACAGGACACTACCAAGGATTCGTGGCACGTTCTTGTTGGCCAGTGCGATCCTGTGGCAGCCCTGGGTTCTCTCCAGACTCAACGCCGGAAAGTTGACAGAATTCTTGATATTGCCGTTTTCCAGGAAATCTCGAACCTGGTCGGCAACCATCATGGCACAGTTTTCTTCCGCCTCTTCGGTGCTGGCACCCAGGTGCGGCGTGGAAATCACACCGGGTTTGCCGATCAGACCCGGCGTCGGGAAATCAGAGATGTACTGGGAAATTTTTCCGGTATCCAGCGCCAGGCTGATGGCATACTTGTCGACAATTTCTTCACGCGCAAAGTTAAGCAGCACTGCACCATCGCGGAACTGTGCCAGCGTTTCTGCATTGATCATGCCCCTGGTAGCATCGAGCGCTGGTACATGCAGTGTAACGATGTCTGAACGACCAAACAGCATGCCAAGGTTTTCCATACGCTCCACGCGGCTGGACAACCGCCAGGCAGCCTCAACAGACAGCGCAGGGTCATAACCCACAACATTCATATCCATTTCGAGCGCCATATCGGCGACCATGGAACCGATGGCTCCCAGTCCCAGCACTCCCAGGGTTTTGCCTTTAAGCTCACGCCCCTTGTACTGTTTCTTGCTGGCTTCCACCAACTTGTTCAGCTCGGCCTTGTCTTCGTGATCCCCAAGAGTGTTCACATACTCGATGCCCGGGATGATGCCGCGGCACGACAGCAGCATGCCGACCATTACCAGTTCCTTGACGGCGTTGGCGTTCGCGCCAGGTGTGTTGAAAACCACGATACCCTTGTCGGTATAGTCAGAGACGGGGATGTTGTTGACACCGGCGCCGGCTCGACCTACTGCCAGCAGCGATGAAGTCGCATCGTCCGGGGTCAGCTGATGACTGCGCAGCAGAATGGCATCCGGTTCCGCGACGTCCCCCAGTTCATAGTGATCGGAGGGGAAACGGCTCAGGCCTTTCTCTGAAATATTGTTGAGAGTGCGAATCTTGTACATCGTTGGTGAGATGATCCCGTGAAAAAGGGCGCATTTTACACGGGCCACAGAATTTAGGTGAGGGAAATTCTCATACTGAGTATTAGGAGCCTTCAGCTTAGCTGAGAGCTCTCAGCTTTTAGTGTGGAGAGCCCTCAGCTTGCTCTCGCAGAGAGCCATTGTGAAAAGTTCAGCTAGAACAGGCTGGCACCACCGCTGACGACGTCGTGCATCCAGTAAACCGCGGCATAGAGACCGAACCCGGCCACCAGGCCCATCCAGTTGATGTCGGTAGCCTTGAACGCCTGTCGACCGGAAACGAGCGCAGCAAACGGCATCATGGAGGTTGTTGCCATGAAGTTCTTCCAGCGGGGATCATCTTCTGCCCGTTTGCGCTGGTCCATCGACAACATGCCGAAAAACGAGACGAGCGCAAAGGTACCGAAGAACATCAGCGAGGCTTTGTCGCCATTGGCAATAATGTGGCCAATCGCAAACAGCAGGATGCCCCACTGGATGGGATGCCGTGTAATCTTGAGCATACCCGCAACCTCATGGTCGAGAGCCTCCTCATTCATCACCTGGGTCGGGTTTTTCGTCAGCGTACCCATCACCAGGGTCACCAGGGACAGCAACAACAACCCTTTGGTCACCATGTAAGCCGGTTGCGACGGATACCAGAAGAACTCGAAATGCGGCACTTTCGAATAGCCGTAAATCATCAGGCCGAGAGAACCAAATGCCAGCAGCGAGTAGAGACCAAGATACGGCTGAGCACCTATCGCATCCTGGAGCTTCGCGCGAAGCGGCGTCCCGGATACACCCAGGTGGGTCAGTAGAAACGCAAGACAGCCTGCAACAAGCAGCTCCATAACTCGCCCCTTAGTGCACCATCGTGCTGAATATGAGTTTTTTCGATGTGTGATACTCCTGCTCGGTAATCACGCCTGAATCACGCAACTGCATGAGTTCACACATCTGTGTCCGGAAAGAAGGTCCGTTGCCCAAAGGGACTTTACTGCACCCCGTGAGGACCAGACCAAGGATAAAAACAGTCAGAAGTTTAGATTTCATCTGCTTTGCCTCTTAGCCATATTGCCAGATAAATGAAAGCACCACCGACCACGAGCGCTGACAGCATCTGCAGACTGAACAAGTATGAGAATGCATTTTCAGCAATAGGACGGTGTTGATCAAGGAAACTGATCGGAATTATGTGATCCTGCATCCAGTCACCGACACGGGTCTGGTCCGTAAAGATCGCCTCAACCACGCGAATGGCGATCGGTATACCCGCTGCCCAGGCCAGCGGGGCACTTTTTGCATAAGCTGAAACCACCAGGAGCCAGCCAAAAAATGGCAGGGCCCAGAGGCCGTAAAACAGCAACAGGCCGATATACCTGGTCCAGGTTGAGAAGAGGGCAGCCGGTCGCCAGATCGTATCCACCGCCGAGATATCGGTTCCTGACGCACTGATGCTGACAAAGATCAGGGCCGACAGCTGCAGCAACATGACCCCAGCCAGGTAAACCAGGGGAACAACGATGAGTCCCGTCAGCAGTTTCGAGACCACCGTCATCGCATCAGACACCGGCAGTGATTTCCAGAAAAGAACGCTTCGATCCTTACGATCGTCGTACAGGGAGCCCAGAAGGTAAAAGAAGATCACAAACCAGAGGCTGAACAGCAACGGCGCACTGAGTGACTGCATGGCAGCATTGATGTACATCGTACGCTCGACCATGGTCCGTGCATCAAGCTGCATCAAGGCGTAGTGATACAAGTGTCCGGAAACCAGAAGATCATCCAGGAATTCCACTTCCTCGTCGCTTTGAACGTCAATTGTCACTGTCATCGCATCGCCGGGTGACGCAACCGCACCGAGCAACAGGATCAAAAGGAAAAAGCCGGTAATCACCGCAGGCAGCACCACGAAAATGCTCCGGTTCTCCCAGAATTCGCGTCGTACAAGGACCATCAACTGCTTCATGATGCCTCCCGCTGGCGCTGCATCTTCGCGACAAACAGGTCCGCCACACTGGGCGTATGCAGTTCACCCAGTTCGGCCAGTTCGCCGCGCGGCACGTTTTCAAAGATCATGGCTTTCTGTCCCAGCATGTCCCTCGAGTGAATAGGATTGAGCGCAGTCGCACTGGACAACTGCTCCGGTGAGACGAGTACTTCCGAGTACACCTGATCCAGTTCATCCATGGCACAGTCGAGTACAATCCTGCCCTGGTTGATAAACAGCAGGTGCGTGAGGAGCGACTCGATCTCTTCAACCTGGTGAGTACTGATCACAATACTGGTTTCGTGGTCGAAGTAATCGTTCAGCAGGTTTTCGTAGAACGACTTGCGATACAGGATGTCGAGGCCCAGGGTCGGTTCATCCAGTACCAGCAGGTCCACCTCTATCGCCATAACCAGTGCCAGGTGAAGCTGCGTCACCATGCCTTTACTGAGCTGCTTCACCTTGTGTCTCGATGAGATTTTTGTATCTGCGAGCATGGCCTCAGCTTTCGCCCGGTTAAACTTCGGATGCACCCCTTCGATATAATCCAGCGCATCAGAGACACGCAGCCATCGTGGCAGAACACCAACATCAGCGATGAAACACACTCGCTCCATTACCTTGTGCCTGCCCTTTCTGGGGTCACGACCAAGCACCGTCATTTCACCGTCAAAGTCGGTCAGACCAAGAATCGCCTTCAGCGTTGTCGTCTTGCCAGCACCGTTGGGTCCTATCAGGCCGACGATGGAACCAGGTTCTATCGTGAACCGGACATCTGACAGAGCGGCAAAATCACCGTAGTGCTTGGATACATCTCGCACTTCAACAATATTGGTAGCGTCACTCATTGCCCCTCCCGGGCCAGAATTTCAAGTAAAGACTCCCTCGAGTAACCAAGGCGATTCGCTCTCTCGAGAAATGCAGGTA
Source organism: Pseudomonadales bacterium (assembly GCA_016779585.1). GTDB lineage: Bacteria > Pseudomonadota > Gammaproteobacteria > Pseudomonadales > Azotimanducaceae > UBA9659. Next base: position 11,261 of record JADHNI010000012.1, on the reverse strand, counting down.
ACTCCTCCTGCATGAACTGCTCTCGCTCATCCTGCAGCAACTGCTCCTTCGCCCCATCCGTGACATACATGCCAAGCCCGCGCTTTTTCTCTACCAGGCCATCATCCACCAGAATCTGGAAACTCTTGGAGACGGTGATCGGGTTGATCCGATGATCGCTGGCAATCTGGCGCACGCTCGGCAGTGCATCGCCATTTCGGTAGACACCCTCAAGAATCATTTCACGCAGGCGGTCGGCCAACTGGCGATAGATTGGGCTCTTGTCGTGGAACTGAATCTGCACGGTTTAGGACGGTTTGCTGCGTGTTAGTTGAGTAGTGTTATATATAACTATAACACCGATCATGGGTCAGACAACCCCTGGCACAATCTTTTTCTGAAACGGGCTAACCGACTGAAATTATTACTTTTTACTCAGCGTCGATAATCCAGCGGGGGTTTCCTGTCACCCAGCAAAGCCTCGTACTGGAAGTCTTCGCCCCGGCGCTGGTGGAACTCCTGCCACCCGGCTGCCAGAAGATCCGGCTCAAGAAAGAGGTCGCGACCGGTCAGCGCCATGGCTTTCGCCGCGACACGCATACCCTTGGTACCAATGGTGGTACCTCCCGCTGCAATAGCCTGCCAGGAGTGCGCCGCAGTGCCCGGAACCCAGGTACTGGTCCTGAGTCCAACGGTGGGCACAGTCCAGCTGACATCCCCAACGTCTGTAGATCCACGCCCTTCTCGCATCTCAAACGGCATGATCTGTGTTTCCATGCCGATGTAATTGGCGACGCCCAGCGTTTCACTGATTTTCTCAGCAAACGCGCGCTCATCCTCGTTATAGCGAACACCACCCACCTTCTGGAGATTCGCGTGCATCCGCCGCGAGAGCACCTCATTTGGAAGAACCGAGTGGTTGCCGTGCATCACTTCAATGTCGACTTCAGTCCCTGTGCCAAGGGCCCCGGCCTTGGCTGCATTGGTAACACGTTCCCAGATACCTGCCAGATAGCCAGCGTCGGGGTGGCGAACATAGTAGTAAACCTCTGCGAAATCCGGGACGACGTTTGGTGCCTCCCCACCCTGGGTGATGACATAGTGGATCCGCGTCTGTTCCGGCACATGTTCACGCATCAGGTTCACCATGTAATTCATCGCTTCCACGCCATCGAGTGCTGAACGACCTCGCTCGGGTGCGGCTGCCGCGTGCGCAGAAGTGCCGGTAAACTTGAACCTGGCTGACTTGTTGGCGAGGCTGCTCTCAGCATTGGCGGAGTTACGGTCGGATGGGTGCCAATGGATCACCGTGTCGACATCATCAAACAATCCGGCACGGACCATGTAGACCTTTCCCGAGCCACCCTCTTCTGCTGGCGTTCCGTAAAGACGGAGGGTTCCGGGTATCCGGTTAATCTCCATCCAGTGTCGAAGCGCAACTGCTGCTGCAGTGGATCCTGCACCAAAAAGGTGATGACCACAGGCATGCCCGGCGTGCTTGTCCTCCAACAACTGGCGAACCGGAGTCGCGGCCTGCGAAATACCTGGCAATGCATCGAATTCTGCCAGTATGCCAATCACCGGCTTCCCTTCTCCGTAACTCGCGACAAATGCCGTGGGAATCCCGGCCACACCTGTCTCGATCTCGAAACCCTCATCTTCAAGCACTGCCTGCAGACGACTGGAGCTTTCGGTCTCGAGGTAACCCAACTCCGCCAGGTCCCAGATTTCCATCGCCAGGTTATCGAACCTGTCACCGGTCTGGTCAATTCTCCGAATCAGATCCTGCGCGTCGTCAGCAGACGCATAAAGGCCACCCAAGGACAGGCTGATTAGCAGAAGACAGGAAAACAGTTGGCGAGTCATGAATCGGCTCCGGAAAATAGGCTAGTATAGCGGCTTTCATATCTGTTGTTGGATCTGGTCCATAATCAACGACACGCTGTCATGGACCTCAAAGTTTTCAAGCACCCGGGTGATCTCTTCACGCTCATCTCTTAACAGAAACAGCGCGTCGGTAAACACATCATCAGATAGCGCCTCTTCCCGAACCACGCGGCTGAAGCCCCTGGCTTCAAAAATGGCAGCGTTTTCAATCTGGTCTCCTCGGCTTGCAGCAAGCGTAAGCGGTACCAGCAAATGAGGTTTACGGGTCACAAAAAGCTCATAAAGGGAATTTGCACCGGCCCTCGAAACCACCAATGAGGCTGCCGCGAGCACGTCGCCGAACTGCTCACGGATAAACTCCTTCTGCACATACCCAGGCTGTGCCAGCGCGTCATCGACATTGTCATTGCCGGTCACATGAACGATATCGAACACCTCGAGCAATGCTGGCAGTACAGAACGTAACTGTTCGTTGATAACCCGGGCACCGAGACTGCCACCAAACACAAGAAGGATGTCCTTTGCACCGTCAAAACCAAGGTACTCACGCCCCCGGACCACATCGCCGTTAAGCAGGCTTGCCCGAATCGGCGTGCCCGCCACAAAAACTTTATCACCAGGTAAATAGCGCCTGGTTTCCTCGAAGGTTACGCAGATCCTGCGGCAGAATGGATAAGCCAGTCGATTCGCCAGACCCGGAGACACATCAGACTCATGGCTGATAACCGGAATTCTCAGAAGCCAGGCGGCCGCAACAACGGGTACAGACACGAACCCACCTTTTGAGAAAACCAAATCGGGCTTCTCACGCAGGCAGATCACCAGGCTCTGCAGGAAACCGAAAACGACAAACAGCGGGTCAATAAAATTCTGCCATGAAAAATAGCGGCGCAGTTTCCCTGAAGCGATGCCATGAAAGGGGACATCGAGTGCAGCAATCATGTCATGCTCAATACCGGAAAGAGAACCCACGTAGCTGCACAGCCAGCCGCGCTTACGTGTTTCCTCAATCAGGGCAATATTCGGTGTGACGTGGCCTGCCGTTCCACCACCGGTGAACAGGATCTTCGGCATCAAAGACCCAGTGCAGCTTTAACAAACGGGATCGTGACTTTCTTCTGCTGCATCAGGGTTTCACGGTCCAGTTGTTCCACCAGTCGCGCGAGATGATGCATATCCCGTTGCGCCCGGGAGAGAATAAAGCGACAGACTTCCTCACTCATCTCGAAGCCCCGACGATGAGCCTTCCGGCGAACAACCTCCAGCTTCTCGGTATCGTTAAGTTCATCCGTCGAAATCAGGTAGGCTCCTTTGAGACGAGACGTGAGGTCGGCAAGATTCGGTTGCAGCTCAGCAACAGCCACTGACGATGAAAGAACCAGTTTGCCTTTGTGGTCCCTGACGGCGTTAATCAGGTGAAACAGGGATTCCTGCCACATGGGACCCTCAATCACCTGGTCAATGTCATCGAGGCAAACGAGCGAGCTTGATTCCAGGCCTTCAAGCACAGATGGGTCGAGACTGGCCAACTCCGGAAGGAAGATCATACTGCGCCCGGCTGTCAGAGCTTCATGACACAATCCCTGGAGCAGGTGAGTCTTGCCCGTCCCGGACGCCCCGAAAACAAGTACGAGACCTTCGAGTTCCCTCAGCCTGACGCCGGCCGAGCCAACATAATCATCGAGTTGCGTATGATGATCGAGTCGAAATCTGAGAGGAAGCTGTTCACCCACAGCTGCTGTTATCCTCGTCAGAGCCTGCAGCCTGATTAGCATCAGCGACCAGTGAAGCGCCTGCGGCCCGGGGAGCGTCAGCGACCTGTGAAGAGTCATCTCCCTGGAAGTAATACTCACTCTGGATATAACTGGCATGAAGATGCCGGACAAACACCATGATAACTGCGGCAACCGGCAGCGCCAGAAGGATTCCGACGAAGCCGAACAGCTGTCCGCCTGCAAGCACCGCAAAAATCACCGCAACCGGGTGCAGGCCAATCTTGTCACCCACGAGCCAGGGCGTCAGCACCCAGCCCTCCAGCGCCTGACCGATGCCGAAAACCATCGCCACATACACCAGGTAAACTGGATCCTGGAACTGGAACATGGCGGCGATGGACGCAGCGATGATGCCAACAAAAAAACCAAGATACGGCACGATTGATGCCAGGCCTGATAACAGGCCAATCAGGATCGCAAGCTCCAGCCCCACAATGTAAAGGCCAATCGCATAGATGCAGCCAAGCAGGAACATGATCAACAGCTGCCCACGAAGAAACGCACCAAGAACTTCATCACACTCTGTGCAAAGCTGCACAAATGTCGGCTCAATATCTCGCGGCATCATTTCTCGAATCTGCAGCATGATGTCATCCCAGTCGCGCATGATGTAAAACGCCACAACGGGTGTCAGGCCAACCACACCCAGCGCGCCCAGAAAAGCAAAACCGGACTGCGTCACCTGCGCGAGTATCGTGCCAACCACTCCCCCGGCTTTCTGCCAGTTCTCTACTACCTGGGCCGTCACGGTATCCAGCTTGACGTCAAACGGGTCAATACCGAACTGGGAGACGATCCAGGGACTTGCCGTTTCCTGTAACCAGGCCAGTGCAGCCGGAATGTCACGGATCAGCTTAACGAACTCACCCACTACCAGCGGCAACACCACAAGAATGATCGCACCAACGACCAGCCCGAAGACCAGGAACACAATCAGCACACCTGCGCTTCGTGGCAACCGGTAACGTTCCAGCCGGTCCACAATCGGGTCTCCCAGATAGCCAAGAACAATCCCGGCGAGGAATGGTGCAAGGATAGGTTGCAGGAAGTAGATCAGCACGAGACAGACTGCAATCAATAGCAGCGCGAATGTTTTCTGCAGGGTCGACATAGTCAGATACTGTCCTTCCACCTGGGATCGTCTTCGAGCCGAACTGTCCATATCCAGAGGTAGCTGATGCCATCCAGGGCGGTCATCAACGCCACGATCCAGAACCAGGCCAGAAAGAAGCTTTCCGGGAGCATTTCAGGAAACGCCAAGTTTAACAGAACCGAAACCAGCAGAATGATCTGGGCGGCGGTTGTAAACTTGCCAAGCCACGTCGGCTGGATTTTTGGGAAACCTGCCAGCGTTGTATAAGCAAGGACGCCAACGAGGGTCGCCAGGTCCTTAACAATAATAAGGACCATTAACAGGATCGGGAAGTGATCCAGTATCCCCAGGGTTACCGTCGTGACAATCATCATCAGCTTGTCCGCAAGCGGATCAATCAATTTGCCGAAGGCAGATCCCCAGCCGTAACGACGCGCCAGGAAACCATCAAAACCGTCAGACAGACCCGAGATGGTAAAAAGAATCAGCCCCAGGGTGTAATTGCCATCAAGAATGGCGAACGCAATGGGCAGCACCAGCACCAGCCGCAGCACGGTAATGGCATTGGGAATAGCGCTGTACACACTGCGTGCCATGAGAATCCCTAAGGCTTCAGGCGACACATCAGCCTTCCATTGCGAAGATCATTGCCAAGGAGCAGCAGCCGTTCATCCAGCTCGATGATATCCACAAGCTGATCAACCTGACCCTCGGTCTCAAGTTCGAAGCGGGCCACATCCCCCTGCAAGGAGACAATGTTGCTGCTCAAAACCGGGGTCAGCTGCTCAAGATAGCGGCTGAGTTCCGCATAGCGAGTAACGTCTGAAACACCTTCCACGGTAAGCGCCACCCTGGCCCGGGAAGAATCCAGCGCGAACCTGGCTGCCAGTTCATTGGCAAGCTGGTCCACCATGTTCCTGACAAGTTCATCGGATGAAAAGGCAACCGTCTCCATGGACTGCCAGCCACCAGAAATTCGATAGGACCAGCGTCCGCTCCAGCGACCACTGACTTCCTGCTGGATGCGGGCGGTAAGAACAGCATCCGGACTGTAACGACCGGATGCATTATCCACCCGATCAAGAAATGCGCCCCAGACCTCGGCTGTACTGATGCGGGATGCATCTTCAAGATCAAGAATCGGGAACAACAGTGGCACGCCACGCTCCGAGGCCTGGCTGCCCAGTGAAGAGACAATACTGCTTGGGTCCGCCTCACTCAGGATGCGACGCTCCTGCCCTTCGTTGACAGCCACCCAGAGCAGCACCGCCGGTCGATTGCTGCCCCAGACCGGGAAATTGGCATCACGAAGCAACCGGGCGATGGCACTCGGTTCAAAATGCAGGGTCAGTTCTTTTGCGGGCAGTTCCTCCTCGCCCACCAGCAGCGTCCGATCGGTCGATTCGTAGCTGTACTGGTAATAATAAGCCGCAGGATTACGCAGGGAGTTCCGGATCATGCTGCTCTGATCTACATCCAGTGAACCTGAAACACGCACCAGCACCTGCATCAGACCAGCCCTGGCACCACTTTGCAGCTGGGAAGCCCCCTCGTCCGTCACAAGCACTCTCGCCACATAGAGATCATCAACAGGCATCGCCTGGGTGGAAACTGAATAGAGTCCAAACAACAGGCAGAAAATTGCCGGGACGCGGGAACTAAGCATGTGAATTTGCATCTGCATATTGTAACTTCATTAACCTCATTCGGCTGACTAAATTCCGACAATGAACAGGCTGCTCATCCTTCCGCTGCTGACTTTCTTCTCATGTTTTGTGCATGCGATAGATCTTCAGCCTTACAGGGCTGAATATCAGGGTAAATACCAGGGTGTTCCCGTCAAGGCGAAAGGGATGCGCGAACTCAGCAGGCTCGAAGACGGCAGCTACAGGCTCACATCTTCTGCCAGCGCGACGTTCATGAAAGTCAAAGAGGTGACTGAGTTCAATTTGCGTGAGGGTCTTGTGGTACCAACGGCATACGACTATCAACGCAAGGTGTTCGGCAGGAAGAAGAAAGAATCCGTTACTTTCGACTGGAGCGCCATGCGCGCAAGCCATGAAGGCACCACGTCGAAACTGGCGCCGGGAACCCTGGACAAACTTGGGTACCAGGTGCAGCTGCGCATGGATGTCGCGCAAACCCTTGACACGGACGAGTCATCCCAGCCATTACTTGCGTACACCATCGCAGACGAGGAGAAACGCAAAGACTACCACTTTGTTCTGCTCGGCGAAGAAACGCTGTCGACACCGGCCGGTGAGTTGAGAACCGTTGCTCTGGAACGCTACCGCGAGGATAAAGACCGACGAACAACTGTCTGGCTGGCACTTGACCACCAACTGCTCCTTGTCAGGTTAAAGCAGGAAGAACCGGACAAGGGATTTGAACTGAACCTCGAAAGGTTTGAGTTTGGCAGCGACGTCGAGGTCGCCAATAACTAGTGGTATTATCGCGACACGATTTAGAAGGTTTGAAAACACATGAGCATCAAGTCTGACCACTGGATTCGTCGTATGGCTGAAGGCGAACGCATGATCGAGCCGTTCGAGTCCGGCCAGGTTCGCCACGCGGATGATGGCAATCGAGTGATTTCATACGGCACTTCCAGCTACGGTTACGACGTGCGTTGCTCAGACGAGTTCAAGGTATTCACGAATATTCATTCAGCCACCGTCGATCCGAAAGCCTTTGACGAAAAGAGCTTCGTTGATGTCAAAAGTGACGTCTGCATCATTCCACCCAACTCTTTTGCCCTGGCCCGAACCGTTGAATACTTCCGCATTCCGCGCAGCGTACTCACCGTATGCCTGGGTAAATCTACTTACGCCCGTTGCGGCATCATCGTGAACGTGACGCCACTCGAACCCGAATGGGAAGGTCACGTGACCCTGGAATTCTCCAACACAACAACCCTGCCTGCGAAGATCTATGCCAACGAGGGTGTTGCGCAGATGCTGTTCTTTGAATCCGATGAGATCTGCGGAACGAGTTATGCGGATCGGGGTGGCAAGTACCAGGGACAGACCGGCGTTACGCTACCCAAAACCTAGGCTCGTGACATGAAGTCGCGAGCGTTGTTTAGAGCTCGCTGCCACGGGAAACCTGGACGGTTTCGTGTCAGGTCCCAGGGATGGGTTTACGCCGGTGCTGACAATGCGGCACTCAATCCCGAGCACAAGAATATCTTAGCGTCAGAGAGGTCTCTCCGCTTCAGAGCCTGCGGCTCTTCCGGTCGAGACCTCTAGTCGTCGAGGATGTTAATCACCGGTGCTGAATCCACAGCATCCCGCAGGAAATCATTCACCTGCGTCGCAATCTCCTTGAACACCTGGCTCGCCGGTGCATCCGGCGAGGCGACCACAATCGGCTTGCCCGCATCAGACTGCTCACGCACCTCGAGCGCCAGGGGCAACTGACCCAGCAGCCGCGTGTCATAGTCCTGCGCAACCGCTTCACCACCACCACTGCCAAAAATGGCCTCGGTATGACCGCAGTTGCTGCAGATATGGGTACTCATATTTTCAACAATACCAATCACGGGAATCTCGACCTTGCGGAACATCTCGATGCCCTTGCGCGCATCGAGCAGTGCAATGTCCTGCGGTGTCGTGACAATCAGAGCGCCGGTGATGGGAACCCGTTGGGCAAGTGTGAGCTGGATATCCCCGGTCCCGGGCGGCATATCGACCACGAGAGCGTCCAGTTCACCCCACTCGGTCTGGGTCAGCAGCTGCTGCAGCGCGCCGCTAGCCATTGGGCCTCGCCAGATGGCAGGTGTTCTGTCGGAAGTCACGAACCCCATAGACATACATTTGACGCCATGGGCCTCAACGGGCTGCAGAAGTTCGTTTGCCACCTCAGGCCTGGTGCCCTCGGGCAATCCGAGCAGCGCGCCCTGACTGGGTCCGTAGATATCCGCATCCAGGACACCCACCTTCATACCCGACTGTGCGAGGGCAAGAGCCAGGTTGACCGAAACCGTGGACTTACCCACGCCACCTTTGCCGGAGGCAACCGCAATCACGTGGCGAATACCCGACAATTCAAACTTTTCTATGGCTGCGTTACTGATAACAAAACTCCAAACGGTAAAGCGGGCGTAGCGTCACACGAAGAAACTCGACGTGCAATAGCCAGCCTTCATCTATATATTTAGCACCCCAAATTCTGGAGCACTTACTCTCAAAATGGAAAAGCGTCGTATTCTGGTCACGAGCGCTCTGCCCAATGCCAACGGTTCAATACACCTCGGGCACTTGATGGAGCATATCCAAACGGATATCTGGGTTCGTTTCCAGCGCATGCGTGGTCATGAATGTATCTACGTTTGCGCTGACGATACCCATGGCACCGCGACGATGCTGCGCGCAGAGGAACTGGGAACCACACCGGAAGCCCTGATCCAGGACGTGAATGCAGAGCACCAGTCTGACTTCCAGGATTTCCTGATCAGCCATGACAACTACTATTCGACGCACTCCAACGAGAACCAGGAACTGTCTTCGCTCATCTATAACCGGCTGGACGAAGCCGGCCAGATCACCACGAAATCCGTCGATCAGTTATACGACCCCGAGAAGGAAATGTTCCTGGCAGACCGCTTTATTGTCGGTGCCTGCCCAAAATGCAAAACCGAGGGCCAGTATGGTGACAATTGCGAAGCCTGCGGTGCTACCTACGATGCAACAGACCTCATCAACCCCGTATCCAAGATTTCTGGCGCGACTCCGGTACTGAAAGAATCGAAGCATTTCTTTTTTGCCCTGTCGAACTTTAACGAGTTCCTCGGAGACTGGACGCGCAGCGGCGCACTGCAGGACCAGGTCGCTAACAAGCTGTCCGAGTGGCTGGACGCTGGACTCCAGGACTGGGATATCAGTCGCGACGCACCCTACTTTGGATTCGAGATTCCAGGGGAGCCCGGCAAGTTCTTCTATGTCTGGCTTGATGCGCCAATTGGTTACATGGCGTCTTTCCGAAACTGGTGCGAAGCAAACAACGTCAACTTTGATGATTTCTGGAAGAAGGATTCAGAGTGCGAGGTTCACCATTTTATTGGCAAGGACATCGTAAATTTCCATGCCCTGTTCTGGCCGGCGATGCTGGATACCGCGGGTTTCAGGACTCCAACAAGAGTTCAGGCCCACGGTTTTGTCACAGTCGATGGCCAGAAAATGTCCAAGAGCCGCGGCACTTTTATCAATGCCCGGACTTACCTCGACCACCTGAACCCGGAATACCTGCGCTATTACTTCGCGGCAAAAATGAGCGGCAGCGTGGACGACCTGGATATCAACCTGGAGGATTTTATACAAAGGGTTAACTCCGATGTCGTTGGCAAGGTGGTCAACATCGCATCGCGGTGCGCCGGCTTTATCAACAAACAGTTTGACGGCCAGCTGTCTGCCAGCGCCGACAATCCCCTGTTGCAAGAGTTCGCTGATGCCAGCGACGGAATTGCCAAACACTATGAAAACGGTGACTACGGCAAGGCGCTGCGGGAAATCATGGCGCTTGCCGACAAAGCCAACCAGTTCATCGATGAACACAAGCCCTGGGTCATGGTCAAGGAAGACGACAAGCGGGACGAGGTGCAGCAGGTTTGCTCAGACGGCATCAACTTCTTCAAGGGACTGGTGACCTACCTGAAACCAGTGCTGCCTGCCCTGGCAGAGAAGTCCGAGACGTTCCTGAATGTACCACCGCTCACCTGGTCCGATGCCGGAAAACCTTTGGTGAGCCACCAGATCAACAAGTTCAAACCACTGATGACCCGTGTTGAGCCAGACAAGGTAGAAGCGATTGTGAGCAACTCCAAAGTTGAAGCACCCGCTGCGATCGACGCAGAAAGCACGCAGGAAGAGAACAACTGGATTCAATTCGATGACTTTGCAAAAGTTGATCTGCGTGTCGCCAGAATCGCCGCCGCTGATCATGTTGAGGGCGCAGACAAATTGCTGCAACTGACGCTGGATCTCGATGGTGAGACACGAAATGTGTTCGCCGGCATCAAGGCTGCCTACAACCCGGAAGACCTGGTTGGCAAACTCACGGTCATGGTCGCGAACCTCGCACCCCGCAAAATGAAATTTGGCGTTTCAGAGGGTATGGTGCTCGCCGCAGGACCCGGTGGTGAAGACATTTACCTGCTCGAACCTCATAACGGCGCCAAGCCGGGAATGAAAGTCTCTTAAGTTATACTGGGCACCCATGCCCGAAGCCCTGCTGATTCTGCTGACGACCATATTCGTCAACAACTTCGTTATGGTCCAGTTCCTGGGCCTGTGTCCGTTTATGGGCGCAAGCCAGCGAATGGAAACAGCCGTGGGCATGTCCGCTGCCACCACTTTCGTTCTGACGCTGGCCTGTGCGGTCAGCTACCTCATCGATACCTGGCTGCTGATTCCACTCGGTCTCGAATATCTGCGGATCATCGCCTTCATCGTGGTGATCGCCTCACTGGTGCAGTTCTCAGAGGTCATGATGCGTGCGACGCAACCTGTACTGCACCAGGTTCTCGGCAT
>JADHNI010000011.1 GCA_016779585.1 Pseudomonadales bacterium | reverse complement strand
GAATTCTTTCTGTTCTGCGGTCTCTAGTGCAGCCATAGGTTTACCCTCCTTTCAGACCACGAACTTAACCACAGCATTGAACTTCGGGCAATTCACATTGGTTAGACGATTACATTTAGATGGCTTACATTGATGAACATGCTGAACAAACACCTGACAAAACTCTTAATCCTGATGCTGGTGGCGGTTTCCGCCGACGCCAGGGAACTCACCCTCCTCTATACCAACGATATCGAAAGTGTTTACGAGCCGGTTGAATCGACCTGGCGTGAGGATATGGAGCGTATGGGCGGTATGGCGCAACTCGCCACGCTGGTCAGGCAGGAGCGGGCCGCTGCCGATACAAGCCTGCTGCTCGATGCCGGCGACATGTTCACAGGGTCATTGTCCAAGGCCACGGGTGGCAGACTGGTGTTCGACCTCTATAGCGCCATGGGTTATGACGCGGTAAACCTGGGAAATCATGAATTCGAGTATGGCTGGCGCGCCTTACGTGAAGTGATGCCTCGCGCCAGGTTCCCGGTGCTGAACGCCAACATATTCTTTGAGGGTGCCGATGTAAGTTTTGGCCAGCCTTATACAATTCTGTTGGCGGGCGATATTCGTGTTGGCGTTCTCGGTTCCATGGGCATCGATGCGTTTCGCAACACAATCATGAAGTCCAACCGCGCGGGCCTGACCGTCCTGACACCGCTGGAGATTCTGCAACCCATCATTGATCAGATCCGACCCGAAGTGGATTTCCTGGTGGTGCTGACTCACCAGAACCGGACGGCGCCCATGCAGACTGACAAGGAATCAGACCCTGAGGTGCAACGCGGTTTTGACGAGGACTATGAACTGGCAGGCGCACTTCGTGGTGTTGACATGATCATAGGCGGGCACTCTGACCATGGCCTGGAAAAGCCGGTCCGCCATCCGGAAACCGGCACTTATATAGGCATGACTTTCGGCCAGGGGATGCACCTTGGTTATGCGAAGTTTGAACTGGGTGAAACGAATCGTCTGGTCGATGGCAGGCTTATTCCTGTGAATGCCGACAAACTGGCAGCAGCACCGGATATCGCTGCCCTGATTGACCAGGCAAGGCAGGCTCACCCTGAGCTGACCGAGGTGGTCGCCGAAATGTCTGAACGGGTGGCCAGGCGCTACTACAGGGAATCGCCGCTGGGCAGCCTGTTGGCCGACATGCTTCGTGAACATGCGGATGCGGACCTCGCAGTTTTCCCTGCCGGAGGTATTCGCGCTGACCTTGAAGCGGGTCCCTTGCAGATCGAGGAAGTGCTCAACGTTTTTCCGTTTACTGACACCGTGGCGACGGCATCCCTGCAAGGTGCGGAGGTGATGGCGCTGCTCGAAAAAGTGGTTTCTCTCGATTATGGGCTGGCGCAGGTCTCAGGTACAAAAATTATCTTTGATCGAACCAGGGATGTCGGCGATCGAGTGATTTCTGCGGAAATCGGTGGTCAGCCTTTTGATGATCAAAAAGTGTACAGGATTGTCACGCTGTCTTTCACAGCGACCGGCGGTGAAGGTTACGACATGTTTGGACCTGAGGTTGTGATCTCGGAGCAGCGTGTTTCGGATGTGTTGATCCGGGGCTTCAGTGAGAGAAAAATAATCAGCGCACCTGCCCCGGGGCGCCTGGTCGATCAGTTGCGCTAACTGGTGGTTTCGAGTTTATCGATCCGGATGATGAAGTCTTCGCCGTTTTTCCAGGAGAACATGGAGGTTGGGTTGAGACCATCGGGTACAGGGAGATTTTGCTGCAGCCTGAGCCGACGCTCTGAATAACGAGACTTCCGAATCAGTTGCCCGGAGATCATCAGAACATTCTCTACCATTTTCAGGTTCACCGTGGGATTGTCGTTTGCATCGACATCCAGGGTGACATAGAAAGCCGAATCATCTTCCCGATAGTGAATATTTTCAGCAGGGTATTGACCATACCTGTCCCAGTACCAGGCGTTGAACGTGTTTCTGTATCGTTTTGGTTCTTTTGTTGAAGCGGCTTCAACCTCCGCGATGCGGTGCATTTCCTGGAAAGGGTCAGAAGTTTCTGCAAAAAAGGCAGGACTGAACAGATTGTCGAAGTAGGCCGCGTCAATCTGCTGGGTAGTGCTGGCGCATCCAGTGATCAGCAAGAAACTAAGAAAAACTGCACGAATCATTTGTTTCAATAACTCCTTTAACTCGATTGATTGGAAAAAACACGTCGTCCTCCCATCCAGGTTTCAAGCACCTGGATGTTCCCGATCTCATCGGGATCAACTGCCCTGGGGTCAGCCTCGAGTACGACGAGGTCGGCAAATTTGCCGGGCTCGATTGTACCCACCTCGTGGTCCGAGTGACACTGCCAGGCCGCGTCGCGGGTGATGGATCTTAGTGCGGATTCAACAGAAATGCATTCCTCCGGCGCCAGTATGGTATCCGGTTCTTTCCACATCTTTCGCGTGACGGCATTCTCGACACAGCGGAGCGGCCCCATTTCGGTCACCGGTTCGTCCGAATGCAGGGTCCAGCGGATGCCTTTTTCTTCACAGGCTGCGGTTCGGTCCAGCAGGCATGCCTTGGCGTGGCCAAATACCTTGTCGCGCATGGCCTGGCCCCAGTAGTAGACATGACCGATCAGGAAACTGGGTGACAGGCCCATTTTCGCGATACGGTCGATGTGATCGTCATGCAGGATGGAACAGTGTTCGATGCGACAGGGGGTGTTTGTCAGCAGTCCCCGGTCGAAAGCCTGCTCGTAAGCATCCAGTACGTTATCGATTGCCTGGTCACCGTTGGCGTGGATAGCAAGGGCCCAGCCTTTCTCGGCGCGATCGATGACCATGTCTTTCAGCACGTCTGGTTCCACGTAGGGTAATCCCTTGTCATCCCTGTACAGGTAGGGCTCGCGTTGCAGGCCGGAGAATCCCTGGTTGGAGCCGTCGGAAACAATCTTCCAGCTGGTGCAGCGAACGACCTCATTACCATCCCCGCAGGAGATGCCATAGTTGTCCCACTTTTCCTGGATACCATAGCTGAGCGAGTAACGCAGCCGGGCGGTCATTTCCGGTGACTCTGCCAGGGTGTTGTAAACATCAAGCTCCCTGACGCCCCGGGTCATGCCGGTGGCCTGGTCTGTAAACAGCGTGATACCGAGGCTGTTTGCCCGTTTCACAACCTCCAGGCTGTTCGCGACAAGATCCAGTGTTTTCCCCGCCGGGTTATGTTTCGCTACCGATGCAATGGCGATACCGCCGGCCAGCACGCCATTGGGTTCACCATTATCATCCCGGAAGTAGGGTGAGTTCGGGTTGTCCGGTGTGTCTTTGGTGACACCGGCAATTTCCAGTGCCTTGCTGTTGCAGTAGGCGAAGTGCATGGAAGCGTTGTAGACGAATACCGGGTTGCTGGTGCTGACCTGGTCAAGCAGCTGGCGCGTCAGCAGATCCGGTCCTTCCTGCAGGGAAGGGTCGAACTGCCGCCCCATAATCCATTCGTCGGGTCCTGCTGATTCCGCCAGTTCCAGAAGCCTGTCCAGTGCACCATGCACGGTCTCGAATCGAAACGGACCGATATTTTCGACAGCTTCCATGGTGGAGCAGGGCAGGAAATGGAAGTGGGGTTCGATAAAGCCCGGTAGTATGGTTCGACCCTCGCAGTCAATGATCTCTGCATCGGGTTCATCCAGTGCATCCATATCCTCACGGTCGCCAACGGCAAGAATCCTGTCCCCTTTGATGGCAATGCAGCTCACTTCGCTTGAGTTGTCATCCATGGTGATGACTTTGGCGTTAGCGAAGATAACGGTGGATGCGGGTGTAAAAACATCTCGGGATTCACCGGCTTTTCGCCACGCAACAGGGTCAGTCATCTCATCCCAGTTGGCATCGTGAACCAGTGCTGAAAAGGCAGGTGAGCAACAGGTACAGGGTGCGGTATCGCCATGTTTGGGAGCATGAGCTTTGAGAGCATGAGCAGGTTTTGCCAGCTCATGAAACTCCGGTATTACCTCTTTCTCGTTCTCCCTGAACATGGTTATTCCCCGGTGAATTCGGGTTTGCGTTTCGCCAGGAATGCCTGGATGCCTTCCTGTCCGTCCCTTGATCTCGCCATGTCAGCGATTCCCCTGGATTCAAGTTCCATCTGGGTCTCGAGGCCATTGTCGAATGACGCATTCAATAATGACTTTACCTGGCCGAATGCGCGAGTAGGTCCGTTGGCCAGGGTCATTGCCAGTTTATTGACGGCGGCATCGAATTCGTCTTCAGCAACCACCTGGTTCACAAGGCCCCACTCAAGGGCCTCTGCAGCTGACAGCATTCTGTTTGTCAGCATCAGTTCCCTTGCGCGACGGTCACCAACGCGCCGAGGCAGGAAAAAAGTTGAGCTGCCATCCGGTGAAAGACCTGCGGCGGTGTACGCCATGGTGAAGCGTGCCGTGTCTACAGAAATCACCAGGTCAGCGGCGACTGCCAGGCTGAAACCTGCTCCGGCTGCAGTGCCATTGACCGCAGCGATAACCGGGGCGTTCATCCTGGTCAGTCGGGAAATTCCCATGTGCAGGTCGCCCGCCATCTGTTTGACCACCGCTGCTGCATTTGTACCTGCATCGCCCATCACACTGAGGTCACCGCCGGCACAGAACATCTTGCCGCTGCCGCGAATGATCACCAGGCGAATGTCGCTTGATTCATCACACTCGATCGCAACATCGCTCAGCTCACGTGCCATGGTGAGGTTCAGCGCGTTCGCAGCATCAGGACGGTTCAACGTAATGGTTGCGATGCCGTCATTGGTCTCAAAGTTCAGTGTTTCGTAAGGCATGCTTTCGTAAGACATGAAGGTTCCTGGAGAAAGGTGAGGCTCGCATTGTAATCGCATCACTATCTGCTGTTAATATCGCTGCACTGGTCACGGAGAACGAGCATGTTGGACACGGTACAGCTTGGTAAGTCAGGTCTCAGGGTTTCAGAAATTGCCCTTGGCACGATGAATTTTGGCGAGCCTGGCAGAGGGCACCAGGGTGACTGGACGTTATCTTACGAGGGTGCAAAAGAAATTTTCAGGGCTGCGATTGATCACGGGCTCTTCTACTTTGACTGTGCGGATGTCTATGGCCTCGGTGCCAGTGAAGAGGTCGTGGGCAGGATCCTGCGCGAGATGCTCCCACGGGAAGAATACGTACTGGCGACCAAGGTTGCGATGCCATTGTCCGGTGCGCCCAATAATGGCGGCTTGTCGCGCAAGCACATCATGGAAGGCGTGGATGCCAGCCTGAAGCGTCTTGGCATGGACTATATCGATCATCTCGTCATACACAGGCATCCCCATGGAATTCCCTTTCATGTTGAGACACCAATAGAGGAAACGATGGAAGCCCTGCATGACCTGGTCAAGGCGGGCAAGGTGCTTTACCTGGGGGGGTCCAGCATGTTCGCCTGGCAGTTTGCAGAACTTCAGATGACGGCACGCATGAATGGCTGGACTGAGTTCATCTCCATGCAAAATCACTACAACCTGATATACCGCGAAGAAGAACGGGAGATGAATCCCTACTGTGAAAAACACGGCATAGCCCTGACACCCTGGTCGCCGCTGGCACGTGGCATTCTCACCGGAGCCTACAAGGGAAGCCTCGAAGGTGGCACAACCAATCGCTCCCAGGGCGCTGACAAAAACCGGACTGAAAGTCTGTACCGCGGTGCAATGGATTTTCAGATTGCCGGGCGAGTGGGGGAAGTAGCTGAAAAGTACGGTAAGACATCCGCCCAGATTGCGCTCGCCTGGTTATGCAACAAACCGGCAGTGACGGCACCCATCGTTGGTGTCTCAAGGGTGGAGCAGTTGGAACAGTTGATGGCATCCGCCTCCATCACCATTGAGGAAGAAGACATGAATTACCTGGAAGAGCTGTACCAGCCCCTGGAGAATCTGCTCTCCCTGGGCATGTCCTAGCGATTCCTGATCGAAAGTGATGCCAGGGTCGTGAAGAACCACGCGAGCACAACGACAGTGGCCAGCGCATCTCCGAGGGGATTGCGCGTGATGGGGCTTGCATAGCGATCGTAGCTACTGAGCCACTGATCTTCTTCTCCAAGCCGTAACCCTGCCCAGAAAAAGACCTGCCAGAAGTTTCGGTTGGCGTACCGACCGATCCGGTAACAGCGAGCGAGCCCCGGCCACAGACCGTCAGCCATGACAGATTGACGCGCGAGTTTCAGAAAGGGCAGCGGGTTTAGCCTGGCACCGGCTGATGCGCGGTAAATGCCGGGTGCCTCAAGAAAAAAACGATCCTGCCTCAGGTGGAACATCCCCATGATAATGGTATTTAAAAGGATCCGTTCCTCGACACCTTCCTGCTCAAATCGCCTGGCAGAGGTCCTGAGCGCGTCCGGCAGTGTGACGAATTTGCCGTAGTCATTGAACCGCTCGCCGAAATCCTGGTCTTCCAGGAAGCCATATCTTTCCGAGAATCCACCCAGCAATCGAAAGGCTTTTGCATGGATCAGCAGTCCCTGGTCGCCGTTGAATGTGCCAGGGCGGTTCAGGTGGGTCTTTGCAGCAAAGTAATGCAGGCTCTCCGCTACCTCATCGCTGGCTGACACAAACTCCATGGGAAAGTGGCCGGCTGCGTGTTCGTCGTACCCCGTCATCATTTCCAGAGCTCGTGCCAGCTGATCTTCCCTGGTGAGCTCGCTGTCGGCATGTAGAAACAACAGGTAGTCACCCCTGGCTTGGCGCGCGCCTTCGTTCAATTGCAGGCCACGACCTGGAGCGCTGTGTGTTACCCAGGCGCCATGGTCTTCGGCAATGGCAAGGGTGTCGTCCGAGGAACCACCATCGGCGACGATGACCTCTAAATCAGTTACGGTCTGATGCCCCAGGTTCTCCAGCAATGAACCGATGGTGGTCGCTTCATTAAGCGTGGGAATGATGATGCTGAGCATGTCAGAGTGTGTAGGGAGAGAGCAGGCCGGATTTCGCCGCTTCGATAATCACCTCGTTCACGTAGGTGGATTTGGCAATCTCCAGGATCTCCTCGTAGATTGCCCGGGCTCTCTCGCGGTTGTTTGCGAGGTCGTGCAGCTGTCCATCGGTCAGCTTGTGCCAGGCGACGCTCCAGCCGGGTAGTTCATCGCTTGACACATCAAAGACTTCATCGGTTTCGGCAAAGGTTTGATTGGCAAGCTCAATTTTTTTCAGCCCCATGTATGCCCTTACCTGCCAGATCTTGGCCAGGCTGAGATTCGGCTCTTCCGGTGGTGAATCACTGTTCAGGTAGGCGGTCATCGCGTTCAGCGTACCCTCGTAGTCATCCTGCATCATCAAAACTGAAATCAGGCGAAGCTGAAATCTCTTGTTGTCAGGATAATGTTTTACCAGGGCTCTCAGCTGTTCCTCGGCTTCGATACGCAGCACAGGGTCCTCGAGCAGTAGGGTGGCGTAAATGTAGCGCGCAACATCCTGGTACTGATCGCCGCTGGCGATGACATCGCGGAGATAGGACAGGCTTTTCTCAGAGTTACCGGACGGTATGAACCAGAGAAACCTGCTGAACATTTTGATAAAGGGTGGCAGGTTGTCGGCAACATAATAGGAAACACCCAGGTGCATCTTTGCGTCCACCAGGGAAGGGTCAGCTTCCAGGGCTGCTTCCAGGTGTTCAATGCAGTTTGTGCCACGGCGACCGGCTTTATAGTAGCTGCCTTTCAGGCCATGAAAGTAGGCGAGGGCAAAGTTCGCCTGCCCACAATAATAGTGCGCCTTTGCATCGCGCCGGTTGTGATCCAGCTTTGGTTCGCACCAGTCCAGGACCTTGTCAGCGTGGTATTGCAGCTGGTCATCATAACTCTCATCAGTCTCATCCCAGGTAAGGTGCGTGATGATGGTGTTGAGCGCGAAGATATGACCGACGGGATCTTCAGAATCCTCCAGCAGGCGCTGTTCGATCAGGGCTGCATCTTCGAAATCTCCCTGAAGTCGCAGAAGGGTACCTTCGCGCTCCAGCGCGAGATAAGCGTCATCTGCCAGCAGTTTTGCCGGTAGCAGGATAAAAAGAAAAAATGCCCATGGCCGAATCGACAGTTTCATGGGGCGCATCCTAACCCTTCAGGCAACCAATGTGTCAACAGGTGGCCTGGACAGATCAGCCGTTCAGTCGATTCACTGCCTGCTCTGAGAGGGTCAGCGCGCCGTCGATGCGAGTCCGCATGTGATCCAGGTCGACACCTTCGCTGCTTTTCTTGCCTTCCATGTACCTGGCGTAGACCCCGTGAACAATGCAGGCTGATTTCCAACGATTAAACCCGGTGTAATAGTCCAGGTTGGAGAGATCCCTGCCGGTACGTTCTGCATATCGGGCCGCCATTTCGCTGCGGGTCGGGTAACCCGGAACATTGGTCGCAGCATCCTCTGCAATAGGAATCGTATCGCTGGGATCGGGGAAGAAGTTCAGCGCGTAAGCAAGGTCTGCCAGTGGATCACCCAGGGTTGAAATCTCCCAGTCCACCACCGCGGCGATGGTTGAATCCGGTCCGGTAAGACAGTTATGCAGGCCATAGTCGCCGTGAACGACCCGGATAGGACCCTGGTCCGGCAGGTTATTCAGGAAAAACTCCTGCAGCTCATGCGCCCTCGGGTCATCATAGTCTGCGCCCTCGATGGATGAAGTCCATGAGCGATACCATGTCTTGAGTTGCCGGCCGACGTAGCTGTCACGTTTGCCCAGGTCTCCCAGGCCGATTTCGTCGGGATCCAGCGAGTGCAGGTCAGCCAGTACATCCACAAATGAATTCGCCTGGGTGATCCGGCGTGCTTCCGGTACCCATTCCAGTGTTTCTTCGTTGTTGTATAGCGGGCGACCGTTAATGCAGCCCATCACGTAGAACCAGGCACCAGTCACATCCGGGCTTTCACAGAAACCCAGAGCCTCGGGGACCGGTACCGGCGTCGGACCCAGGGCAGAAATCAGTGCCCACTCGCGACTCATGTCATGGGCTTTTGGGAGGAGCTGACCCTGCGGGGGGCGCCGTATCACGGCTTCTTTACCGTTCTGGTCTTCCAGTCGATAGGTCAGGTTAGAGTGGCCACCTTCAAGGCGCGTCCACTGAAACGGTGGTGTCAGGTCAGCAATGTTTTCCTTAATCCAGGCTTCGACCGCATCAACCTGGTAGCCCTCTGGCGCTTCTGTCATGTGTCTCCCTCAAGTTGCTCGGGGTTTCCGAGACAGGTGAATGTAGCAAAAAACCGGTAGAAAATAAGTACATAACAACGACAGGAGGGAGGCGCTCTCTGTATCTGGGAAGTAGGGTGCTATTCCTTGTCGGAAGGCAGGAATGCGTTGCGATATGCCTCGCCCACCTGTTCCCAGGCCTCGCGTACCAGGTTCGATGTGCTCTCCACGTCGTGCTGGTAGTTCTGCCAGTAGGCTTCCAGCGCCTCACGCTGTAATTCAGCGAAACCCTGAGGGTCCTTTACCTGGGACATGCGCTCGGAATATTCACGTGAGCTCTGCATGAATCGCTCCAGGTTCTGCTGCTGAACTTCCGTCAGCCTGGTCAGGGTCTGTGTCTGGATCTCGAACAACTGATTGCCAAGCTTGTTGGCATTTTCGATGGGATTTGACATGGTTTGTGTCCTGTAGAAATCGGATTGAGGCCGGGCCAATGTATCAGCTTTATATCGCCAACAAAAACTACTCCTCCTGGTCCCTGCGTCCCTGGGTCTTGATGAAGACGCTCGGCATTGAGTTTGAAGAATGTATGGAAGGTTTTGAGTCGGCCGACAACTTTGAGAAATTCAGGAAGTTTTCTCCCTCCGGCACGGTGCCCTGCCTGCAGGACGGGGAAGTTACCGTCTGGGATTCCCTGGCGATTGCGGAATACCTGGCTGAAAGACATGAGACGGTGTGGCCGATTGACGTAAAAGCGCGGGCTTTTGCGAGGTGCATATCAGCGGAAATGCATAGCAGCTTCTCTCACCTGCGGAACATCTGCCCGATGAACTGCGCCATCACGGTTGAGATGCATGAGATCTCCGCGGGTCTACAGCGAGATCTCGATCGGGTCGGGGAAATCTGGACCACTGGTCTCGAGACCTTCGGCGGACCGTTCCTGGCCGGTGATACGTTTTCCGCGGCAGATGCATTTTTCTGCCCGGTCGCTTTTCGCGTCAGGTCGTACCAGCTGCCGCTGCCGACAATCGCCATGGACTATTGCGAGCGACTACTGGAATTACCTGCCATGCAGGCCTGGGATGAAGCCGGTGTTAACGAATCCTGGAAGGAGCAGGCGCACGAGGAAGAAGCCGCCGCTGCGGGTAAAATCATCGCTGATCGACGGACTTCCTAGATCGCCTCATCGATGCCGTAAGCCTGCATCATGCCGCTGACGCCCGCAACGTCATGACTCATGATCAGCAGATCATGTTTTTCCCCGGAAGGATCTTTCAGGTGATCCCGGAACAGGGCCTCTGTGCGAAAACCCATTTCTTCGAGGACATTGATGGCCGCTTCCTGGTCTAGCGTCATTCTGACGGTGAGCTTTTCCAGGCCCAGGCTGAGCCCGATGAGGAAACTTTCCTGTATAAGCTCCCTGCCAAGACCTATGTCACGGGCTTCCGGGTGCACGAGTATTCGCAGTTCGCCGACATGTGCGGACCAGGAGTGTTTGTCAGTAACCACTGCTGTGGTGCCGATTATCTGGCCATCCCTGTGTGCTGAGATCGTGACAATGTCGCCAGATTCGAGGCTGTTGGACCAGGCCTGCAGGACTTTCGGTTCCCGAATGTCGCGGCTCAGAAACAACAGGTCTTTTTCCGGCAGGGCTGCAGTGAATGCCTGGAGTTCCTCTGTTTCCAGCGAGGGCGCGACCTGGAGCTCGACCGCGTGGCCTTTGCAATCAATGGTCCTGGGGTATCGGTCTTCTAACTTGTTCAAACTGATCGCTCCGCCAGCCAGGCGTTAACAGGTGGCCACATGCGTTTCATGGCGTTTGGTCCGGCGATCAGGCTGACGTGACCACCTTTCAGGACGAGTTCCTCTTTGTCCTCGGAGCCGACCAGATCCAATAGTGGTTTTGTCGCCTCGTAAGGCGCGATGTGGTCATGCTGTGCCATGACTGACATCAGGGGGATCTTCACATTAGCGAGGTTGGCTGTTTTGCCACGCTGTTTCAGCTCGCCTTTGAAGAACTTGTTTTCCCACATGAGGTCACGGGTGCAGTCACGGTGATACTCGCCAGGTAGTGGTAATGTTTCGTCGCCCCAGCGCTGGAAGGCGCGGTATGACTTCACAAAGTCGTCGTTCCACAGCTGGTCCCATAACCTGAGCTGACCTGCCGTACGCTGGGCGGGGCGCAGCATCTCAAACGAGTTGGTGATGAACTCGGCAGGGATAATACCCAGGGTCTCAACCATGTTGTCCAGATCCATGTATTCCTCGTTCGACCAGAGTCGGAACAATCCCATCTGGTGCATGTCAATCGGCGTGGTCAGGCAAACGAGATTCTTGAGGGGGCCATCAGGATGGGTAGATGCATAGATCAGTGAAAGTACGCCACCCTGGCAATAACCCATAATGTTGATGTCATGCTCACCTGTCACTTCCTGCACAGCTTCGATGCAATCGGGGAGAAACCCCTGGGTATAGTCCTCCAGGCCCAGTCCTCGCTCCTGCATGGTGGGTGGTGCCCAGTCGATCATGAATACGTCAAAGCCTTCCTTCAGCAGGTATTCCACCATGCTCTGGCCGGGCAGGATGTCGAACAGGTAACCCTTGTTGGTTGTTGCCATCACAATCAGCAGGGGAATGCGGTAGACCTCGTCAACGACGGGTTCGTAGTGATACAGGCGCATGGTGCCCTGTTCCAGGATGACTTCCTTCGGCGTCAGCCCCACCTGGGCGCTCCCCGACCTGACGTAATCGATACCTTTCATGCTCCGCTGGATGGTCTTATCAACCAGGTCACGCATCTGGTTTGTCAGTTGTGCCTGTTCGCTCATGACACGCCTCCGTCGACATTCTTCTCAGGTGGTTTGCGGGTTCTTTTTGGCCCGGCTTTTTTTGCCGCCGGTGCATCGAATCCAGCGTTGGTTCTAGCCAGGGCCTTTTCGATACGTGTCAGTCGTGCATCTATCTCCATGAGCTGCTCGCTGACTGTGATCACATCGTCCCGGCTCGGCATATTGAAGTTTGCGAGTTGCTGGGCCATCGCCTGGGAGAAATTCTTCTGAAACTCCAATTGGGTTTTCTGCCACTGGTTCATGGACCGGGAAAACTCATCGGTGCCCATGACCTGGTTTGAGATCTCGTTGAAGGCGCGTTCCCATTGTGTGACCAGCTCTGAAAAGTCCTGCTGGGTAGGAGGTTTGTCTGCCATGTGAGTCTCCTTGGGAGTGGTTGATCTAGTGTAACGCGGTTACACTCTGAGTATGAACTTACCAGAAGAATCTGCAATAAAGGCTATTGTTGGCCACCAGTTTCCCGGGGGCGATTATGCGATCGCACACTGGGAAAACTTCCTTCTGACCGAATGTACGGGTGCTGAGGCACTGCCAGACGGTCTGGCCCACCCGGTGGCGTTGTTCCACGTGCCGATCCTGGGTGCCGGGACTTCTATCGCAGAGATGTTTGAGCTTGGCCAGGCCACGTCAGAGTTTTCTATCGGTATCGAAAGCTATGACTGGGAAATTTACCAGCCGCTGAAGGAAGAGCTTACTTACCAGATATCCGGCAAGGTGCTGGACGCCGAGCGCTGCCAGCATGAAGACGGTCGCCTGTATGACCGGATCTCCTTCCAGTTTGATCTGGCACATGGCGGCGAAGCAGTCGCCAGAACCACCATCATCTGGCACTACAACCGGGGTGCACGATGAGCATTGAGCCTGGATTTGAAATTCCCCCATGGGACATGCCCTCGGTATCACGGGCACGGATGAGAACCATGGCTGCCATCCTGAGAGATCCCAACCCGGTGCATTGGGATGATGAGCTTTGCAATTCGCTGCCGCTGGGTACTGGAAAACGGACCATCAACCAGGGGCCGCTCGGGCTCAGTTACATGGTTAACATGTTGCATGAATGGGCGGGTCCGGAAAGTATCCGCCGCATTTACATGACATTCCCGAAGATCGTGCTCAGCGAGGATGCGGTGACGGCAAAAGGTATTGTGACCGCTTTGAATGACGATGGCACCGTTGAATGTGATATCTGGCTTGAGCGCGATGGTGAAAAGCTGCTCGAAGGCAAGGCTACTGTTCAGCTCGATTAGTCGGAAAATGGCTGGTCTGATCATGAGGGTGTCCCCCTGGCTCGTCAGCCTCGGCTAACGCTGGAAGCCTGGAAAGGAGAGAAACAATGAAGCTCGCAACCTACCAGCTCAATTCAGGGGGTGATGCCGAGGTTGGCGTTGTCATAGATGGCGGCATTGTTAACCTCGCTTCATGTGGTTTCGAGGGTGATATGAAATCGCTACTGGCTGCCGGGATTGACATCGCAGCCATTGAGGCAAGCCTGGGAAAGGGCAATCGGTTCTCCGAGGACGAGGTATCGCTGTTGGCGCCCATCCCCCATCCCGGGAAGGTGCTGGCGATTGGTCTGAACTATGGAGACCACATTGCAGAGAGCGGCATGGAGGCACCGAAACACCAGGTCTGGTTTAACAAGCAGCACAACTGCGTCAACGGACCTTATTCTGATATCAACCTGCCTTCTGTGTCACCGATGCTGGACTATGAGGCAGAGCTTTGCCTGGTGATCAGCAGGAAGTGCAAGCATGTACCGAAGGAGCGTGCCCATGAAGTTATCGGTGGGTATTTCTGCGGCAACGATGTCAGTGTCCGGGACTGGCAGATGAGGGCGCAGACCTTCCAGATTGGAAAATCTTTTGATACCCATGGTCCGATCGGTCCGTGGCTCGTAACCCCGGATGAAGTGGGTGACCCGCATGATCTCGACATTCGATGTTTCGTCAACGGCGAGGAGCGCCAGAATTCAAATACCAGGCACCTGATTTTTGACTGCTATGACGCCATCGCGCACCTGACCCAGGCTTTTACGCTGGATGTGGGTGACGTGCTGTTCATGGGCACACCTGCTGGCGTTGGCGCGGCGATGAAGCCTCCGGCGTGGCTTCAGGAAGGTGACAAGGTACGCGTCGAAATCGACAAGCTCGGCTACATTGAAAACACCGTGGTGGCTGAATCTGCAGACACAATCATTGGTTGATTGGATCAGGGCCGGATGTGTTTGATTTCGTCGCTGTTTGACGGAAGCTCGAACCAGTCGCCATCGTCAGTGACAACATAGTTTTCCGGAAGATTCCTTTCAAAGAACTTCTGCTGAACGATCGTGACGGGTATCGGCACCAGATGGTAGTAACCAACCATGCCGATATCGATTTCATCGTTGAGAGCTACAATGGATTGAACCGACGCGTGGTAATCGAGCACATCTGTGGCAATTTTTGAAAGTCGTTCAGCACCAGCCTGTTTCGCGGCTTTCGCCATGGTGGTCACGAGTGGCACGGAAAGCGCATCGTGCAGTAGGAGATCGGCGCCATCGCTGACCCTTCGGGTTTCATCGATCACGTTGCTGTCTCCCGAGATCACGACGCTGCGACCCCGATAGTCGAATCGATAACCCAGCGCGGGTGATGCTGGATCATGCTCGGCAATATAGGCAGTTACCTTCAGATCGCCGTCTTCCAATACCAGGTCTTCATCAATGGTCCGGTGAACCAATTTGCCCAGGTGCCCGGGCAGCAGGTCCTCACCATGGTGTTCGATCCGATAACCACGATCCAGCTCGTAGGTATCGTTGATACCGTCGATCACGCTCTTTACCCCGCGGGGACCAAAGACCCTCATGGGTTCAGGCCTTCCCCGGACCCAGGAGCCCAGGTTTACCTCATAAAGTTCAGCAATGTGATCAGAGTGAAAGTGTGTCAGGAAGACGCCCTGCAATCTTTCCAGCGGCAGATTTGCCCGTTGGATTTCAGCACCTGCACCTGCGCCAACATCCACGAGGTAGAAATGAGTTGGTGTGAGTATCGCGACGCAGGCCTGGGCGCGACCGACCCCCAGGGGAGATGCAGTACCACACATGAACACCCGCAGGGCATCCGGGTTAGGCAGACCTTCGGCATTGCGTTTCATTGCTGCCCTTGCCATCTGGTCTATAGCCGTGTCCTGCATGCCCTCGAACTCGAGCGAGAATCGGAGCAGCCCGCCAAGAATGACAACGGCTGCAACGAGATAAATCAGGAACTTTTTCATGCCAGGCCTCCGATCCATTTCCCAGATGTGACAGACCAGATGTTACAGGATCTAATTAATGGCTACCATTATTTACTGCGTCGGGCGATCTCTGTTTCAACCAGCCAGAGTCGATCCTGGCCCCAGCAACTGAAGGGTGGCTCATCACCCCCGCTAACCCTGAAGCTTGGCACGCCCCAGAGACCGGCAGCGAGCATGTCTGAAACATTCTCTTCCAGCAGGGGCTGCCATTCAGCATTGTTCATGGTGGCCCTTGCATCTGCCCAGTTAACCCCAATGGTCTGAACGACCTGACGCAGACCCTCTTCCTCGGTGATGTCGACGCCGCGTGTCCAGGCAGCGCGCAGGTATTCGCCGCAGAATTCCACGGCTTTGCCCTGGCCTACCATAAATGGCAGCAGGGAGAACGCACGTTTCACCGGTTCACCGAAGGGATCAACAATGGGACCAAATGGCTGATTGTAGTAGTCGGCTTCCCGCTTGGTGTCGCTCATGATGTACATCTGTTTTGACCGTGGTGCGGGAATGCCGCGCATCATCATGGGCATGACTGGACGCAGGTTCAGCTGCACGCCGGTTCTGTTTACCATATCTATGGTGCGGTCGTAGCTGATCGCTGTATAGGGACTGCGCAGGGAAGGGAAATACTCCAGTTGTATGTCCCCTGCGGTACCTTTGACAGTTTCCGGCAAGGGTCTTGGAACGCAAATACCGGTGGGTTCTCGAGATAACCCCAGGTCCCTGAGACGGTCCTCCAGGTGCACCAGTCGATCAACACCCCAGTACCATTCGCCTTCAAAGTAAAAAGTTGCACCGAGCCAGTGACCCAGTCTGTGTCTGAGCGCTGACCCTTCAGCAACCGCGCTGGAAGCTGCACCATCCACGTCCAGGGTGCCGGACCAGAGTTTATGACCGACTTCGACTGCCTGCTCAGGGAACTCACTGCTCGTTAGGTACCCAGCGAGATAACGCTCTGCAGCGGCTACCCGCTCTGCATCGGTGGTATCAACCTTGTCCGGCAGGCTGGTGTCATAAAACGGGGCAATGCTCCTGGCATCTTTGAGTGCCCAGGTTGTAAACCGGTTGCTGTCACCCTGTTCCTCGTCATTGGGAGGACCCGCGAGGTGATACTCGAACCTGACGGCGTATCGTTGAAATAGCTCGAAGAGTTTTTGTGCGGCCAGGTGGCTGTAGGGGTCATCGACCTGATGAAAGTAATGGACCACAGGCGCACCGCGTCTGCGTAGCCGACCGGCCAGGTGTTTCAGGCCCCGGCGCTGGTCGCTGATCAGTGCACCCATGAAAAGGCGTCGTAACAGTACTTTTGGTTTCATAGCGGCAGTATAACGCGGTCTTTATCAATAATTTGTAATGCCCAACTAGAATTAAGTTCCGGTTATTCAGGAGAAGCCGGGTTATGAAAGTCACCGTTGCAGAAAACTGGTCACACCTCCAGCAGCTTTTGTTTGAAGGCAGCTGGAACGACAGTATCAACAGGCATCGGGCGCCCTATGCCTACCGTGGTGTGACGAATGCGACCTATCCACTCAATACCTCCTTGATGAGACTGGGTGGCAAATACTGGGACCTGGAAAAACACCTGCTGCGTAATTTTCGCAAGTATGCGCACGATATGGAGGCGCAAACCCGTAACTCGACGTGGAACTGGCTGACGATTGCACAGCACCACGGTCTGCCAAGCCGGTTGCTAGACTGGACCTACTCGCCGCTCATCGCAACGCACTTTGCCACCGCTGACCTGGACGACTATTCATCAGATGGTGCGGTCTGGAGAGTGAACTACCACGAGTGTGTGGACCAGTGACCCAGGAAGCTGCTGTCAGCGCTTCGTGATGCAGACACCTACGTCTTTACCGTCGATATCCTGGCTGATGCAGTGTCCTCGCTGGATGAGTTTGACCTGCTGTCCAAGGAGGATTTTTTTATCTTCCTGGAACCCCAGTCAATGGATGCGCGCATTGTGAACCAGTTTGCGCTCTTTTCTATTGCATCCAATCCCAGGAAATCCCTGGATGAGCTCCTGGAGGCGCGGGGAATTGAAGCTGAGAAGATCGTGATTCCCAGCGACATCAAGTGGGAAGTCCGGGATCGACTCGATCAGTCCAACATTACTGAACGAGTGCTGTTTCCAGGCCTTGATGGCCTGAGTTCCTGGCTGAAGCGCCATTACACACCTGTTAGTGCAAGCAAAGTAGTGCCGTTCAAGTCTGCCGGCTAACGCTCGTTGCCTCTTTTATAGTTGCCGGTGAGCCTGGCCATGCGGTGCTGAATCTCTTCGCCGGATGCGCTTTCCGTAAATGCGAGAAACTTTGACGCTTCTTTGCCTTTCAGTTGAGCTGCCCTTCGGCCGTGATGCCAGATGGTGACCAGACCGTCCCGGGTTGTCTCGAAGGTAAATCCCTCAGGATTGTTTTTCACCGTTGATCAGCCTTAGTGGTGCCGCCAGTCAGGGTCAAAGGCAACAACGGCATCGCTCTCCATGAGCTGCGCGACTTCTTCATCGGAAAGCTTCAACCACGCCTGCAGTATCTCCCGGTTGTGTTCGCCGCGGTGTGCAGCCGGGCCTTTCACGCCACTCCTCGCTTCTGAAAAACGGTAGGGTGATTGAATAATTGGTCTGGTGCCTCCCGCGCGGTCATCGATATCCACGACACTGCCCCTTGATGCAATGGTTGGTTGTTCCCTGACTGTGGAAGGGTCCCTGACATCACCCCAGGCGATGTTCATTGCTTTCATCGCCTCAACAAATTTTTCGCGCGTGTCCAGTGTGTGCATGAACTTATCCACGGCCGCCCGGCGAATGGCAATTTTCTCTTCGAGTCCCATGTTCGGTGTTGCAGGGTCCTCAAGACCGTGCACGGTAGTGAGGCCGCGAAACAGGACACGAAAATCAGTGGAGAGCAGTACCGGGCCAATTGGTGTTTCCCAGATCTCGTTAGGCAGTGACCGCGTGTGGTTGGCGTCTTCCAGGTCAAATGACAGCTGGTCATCGGTGGCAATGGTGGCATCAATCATCGCGATGTCGATATGCTGGCCCTTGCCGGTGCGCTCACGCATGTGCAGCGCGGCCAGGATACCCACGAGCCCATGAAGCGAGGCATTGGTGTCGGCAACGGAGAGTGGCATGTCGTGTAGCACAACTTCATTGCGCTGCGTGTTTCGATGAATGAGCCCGGCTTCCGCGTGAATCACTGGCGCATAGGTAGCTCGTCCCGATTCGGGTCCGTTATGCCCAAACCCGGATATAGAGAGCATGATCAGCTTTTCGTTGACGGCCTTCAGGTCCTCGTAGCCGATGCCCAGTCTTCCCATGACATCAGGACGGTAGTTTTCGATCAGGATGTCGGCTTCCTGAACCATCCGTTTCACCAGGTCTGCGGCACCTTCAGCCCGCAGGTCCAGGCAGATATTGCGTTTGCCGGCATTCTGCTGGTGAAAGTAGCCGGGGATATTGGCGATTTCGCGGCCCCAGTAGCGGGTGATGTCCCCGTCGGGGGGTTCGATCTTCACCACATCAGCACCCAGGTCGGACAGCATGCGTCCGGCAAAGGGTCCGGCCAAAACCCTAGAAAAATCGAGGACTTTCAGGTCTTCAAGCGGATAGTTCATGGTCTGGCCCCGTTATTCCTTGGCTTTTGCAGCGTCAATATGTCGTAAATAACTGAATTACATCAAAAAATAATCATTGCTGATTGTTTGACATGAGTAACCTTCGCCATTACTTTGCGCATCATCAGCGCACCTGCGACTGATGTAAAGTTGTTCCGATTCGGTTTTTTCGGATTATGGAACGTTATAAAAAAGAGCCGTTAAAGGCTTTTTACAAAGGGCCCGCTGAGGGCTCATGTTTCAACAGAGGGGGACTCAATGAAACGACTAATTGTCGCCGTTCTAGGCGCGTGTTTTTGCTATGTCTCTCCCGTTACGTTTGCTGCCGATCGATCCATCGAAGAGATCGTCGTCACAGCAACGAAGCGGGAAGAATCTATCCAGGACGTACCCATCGCGGTATCCGCCTTTACTGGTGATGATCTGGAAAAACGGGGTGTACAGGATCTTTACGGTCTGCAGGAAGTGGCACCCAGTATTGCGATCTATAACTCAAACTCTACTTCCAACGGCGGTACGATTCGCATCCGCGGTGTGGGTACCACGGGTAATAACCCTGGCCTGGAAGCTGCTGTTGGTACCTTTATTGACGGTGTTTACCGCTCTCGTGCGGGTCTGGCGTTCAACGACATGGTTGACATTGAGCGTGTCGAGGTTCTGCGTGGACCGCAGGGCACCCTGTTCGGTAAGAACACGGTTGCCGGTGCTCTGAACATTGTCAGCAAGAAGCCTGAATTCAATACCAGTGGTTCTGTCTCTGTTGGAGCCGGTAACTACGGCATGAATGAAGTGAAAGGCTTTGCCAACTTCGCTGCTTCTGAACAGCTCGCTTTTCGCCTCTCCGGCAGCATGCTGGAGCGAGATGGCTATTACGAGGATATCAACGACGGTGATGCCTATGACCGTCGTGACCGCTACACCATCAAGGCCCAGGCGCTCTGGCAGCCCAGCGATGAGCTGTCAGTAAGGTTCATCTACGACTACACCGAGAAAGATGAAGACTGCTGTCCTGGCGCCTACTACGTCAATGGCCCTACCGGTGCCATCGTGGAAAGTCTCGGCGGTGATATCACGCCTTACCAGCAGGATTCCGACATCAAGGTTGGTGTTAACCACAAGCCTGTAGAAGATGTGGAAGACTGGGGTGTGTCCCTGGACATCGAGTGGGAAATCAACGAGAACATGTCCTTCCGCTCTATTACTTCCCTGCGTGAGTGGGAAGTGCTCCGCGGCCAGGATCCTGACTTTGGTAATGCGGATATCCTGATGCCCCAGGACATTGACGAAAGCTTCGAGAACTTCAGCCAGGAATTCCAGTTGCTGGGTTCAACAGAATCTCTGGATTGGCTGTTCGGCTTCTACTTCTATACCGAAGATCTCGATTCAGATGAGATGATTGTGCTTGGCGATGATGGTCCTGCCTACCTTAGCCGCCTGCTGGGTGCAGGCGATGCTCTTATTCCTGTTTTCGCTGGCAATCCCGCTGGTCGAGTTAAGACCGGTGGTGTTCCTCAACAGGGATATGACGCGGTTTATTTTTCTGAAACTGAAGGTTGGTCATTTTTCACTCATAACACGTGGCATGTGACTGACAAGTCTGATTTCACGCTGGGTATCCGATACAGTGATGAAGAGAAGAAAGCCGGTGGCGTTTTCAATGGTGCACCTGTCTGGGGTGACCCCATTGATGATCCGTTCTGTGGCGCGGTTCCGATTGCATCACTTTGTGATAACCAGAGCTGGACCAACAAGGAGTCTGAAGACGAGATTACCGGTACCATTAAATTCGCCTATCAGCTCACTGAAGATATCAACACCTATGCCAGTTATTCACGTGGCTACAAGGCGGGTGGCTACAACCTCGACCAGGAAGCTGTAGGTAATCGTGACCCTGCGACTGGTGAGTTTGTTGACCAGAGCCGGTTTGATCCTGAGACATCGGACAGCTATGAGCTGGGCCTGAAAGGAGATTTCCTGGACTACAAGCTGACCCTTAACACTGCGCTGTTCTACACAGAGTTCGACGACATGCAGCTGAATACCTTTACAGGTCTTGGGTTCACGGTGGGTAACGTCAAGGAAGTAACGACTGAAGGTATAGAAATCGAAGGTATGTACCAGATCAGTGATATCGCCATGCTGAGCTTTGGTGTGACCTACGCCGATGCTCGCTATGGCAACATCAATGA
This sequence comes from Pseudomonadales bacterium, assembly GCA_016779585.1. Taxonomy (GTDB): domain Bacteria; phylum Pseudomonadota; class Gammaproteobacteria; order Pseudomonadales; family Azotimanducaceae; genus UBA9659. The sequence goes on along the minus strand of JADHNI010000011.1, from coordinate 38,510 downwards.
CCCTGCACTGGACAACAATAGGTTGACCCAGTCGCCACTCTGGCAGGGTTCCGCGGCGCTGTTTGTTGAGGACCAGATTCCGGGAACAGACTGGAGTTACAACTTCAACATGAACTTCTCCCATGTCGGCGAAGCCAACACGGGTTCTGACCTCGACCCTGAGAAAGTTCGAAGTGCATTCAATATGGTTAATGCGTCGTTCGGTGTTAACTCCAACGACGGTCGCTGGGGCGCTACCCTCTGGGGTCGCAACCTGGGTGACATGACGACTAACCAGCTGGTGTTCGACTCGGTTTTCCAGGCTGGAAGCTGGACGACAACTTCCAACATTGGTCGTACCTACGGTATTACGCTGACAGCGAACTTTGGCGAGCTGTAACTAATACCATCAGTAGAAAAAACCCGGGCATGCCCGGGTTTTTTTTTGCCTTACGAAAAATGCTACCTGATTAAGATGCGATTGGTGAGCCAGGCGCTTTTGTCCACGCGGAGCGACTCGCCCGGTCTTGCCTTGCCTCGAGCCGCGGTCGCGGATGTGCCAACGATGGTGGGGCAGCTGCCATCTGCGTGGTACTGCAGCGCGGCTTTCAGCCTGCCTTCTTCCGGGTCTCCCAGTTGCCTTGTGAAGTCATCAGAAACCAGGCAACCGGCTACCGGTGTACCTTCAACGGTGGGCGTATTCTCAGGCGAGAAGCCGTCGCTGTAATCTCCGAAGCCTTTCTGGTTCACCCCGCGAAACTGAATGGAAAAATAGGTGGTGCCGCAGTTATCGAAGGCATAAAAACCATAGGGCTTGCCACAGGTGGTGTCGCCAATCATCACCACTTCAACATCGATACCGCGTAGTCCATTGATGATGGATTCACTGGCGCTGCAGGTGCCAGGCCCCGACAGGATAAAGACACGATTCAGTCCCAGTGTTGGCAACGGCTGGCCTGCTGATACGGAGAATCCCTGCGTGGTGGTATGGAATTCTTCGGGCTGAAGTGGTCGACCAGTGACCGGATCAAAATCAGGATGTTTATCGTTAAACTCCTGAGCCTCAAATACCTGGCCCACGGCATTGTCACCTGCAATCATGTAACCCAGCTCGTTGGCGATATCCAGGAAGCCGCCGCCGTTGTAGCGCAGGTCCAGCACCACGTCAGTCACGCTGGCAGCCTGCAGCTGGTTTATGGCATCGATCAGCTGACCTTCTGCGGGGCGAATGTGATCATTAAACGTGAGATACCCCACGAGCCCGGTGTCGGTTTCGAGGGTTGTGACGTTCTGCACCGGAGTGGATGTGATCTGTGTTGAGGTCATGGTGATTGTACGAGTTTCGGTGGAACCCACGTCACGAACCAGGAAGGTATGTGTTTCGTTGTCACCGGGAAAAAGTCCGTTATTCAGCGTTTCTACCTCGTTACCGTTTACGAGGTCAGCGCCGTCAACTTCCAGGATCTCTGTGCCGCGGAGCAGAGCCACCTCGGGTGAGGTTGCGGGTGTGTCGGGTTCTGTGTAAGCCACAACAACTTCCCTGGGGGGCGTTCCACGCAGCACCGCGAACGTCGCGCCGTAACCACCACTGATGCCGCTGCTTGATTGTGCCTGCCATTCATCCGTGGGAATCGTGAAATGAAACTTGTCTTTTGGCGCCCCTGAAGGTGTCGTTTCGAATGTCTGCATTCGATCAAAGTATTCAGGTGTACTCAGGCTGGCAGGATCGACATCAGTAATCTCGTCGTACCAGAGATAAAGTTCGTTGCTCCAGGAACGCAGCCAGTTGTTTTCATCTTCCGTTGTGCCTTGTACGTCAGGAAATGCGCGGCCTTCAGCATCAACACCAGAGCGCGGGTCAGCGCACATCTGTTCAAAGTTCTGGAAAGGCTCAAAAGTGCCAGTCGCAAAGCCGGATTCGGGTTCAGGCTCTGGTTCTGGTTCTGGTTCTGGTTCAGGCTCCGGTGGCGGAGCACTGGAGACGGGTTGCGGGGCTGGACTGCTGCTGCCTCCTCCTCCACCGCAGGCGGTGAGCAAGCTGATGGACAGCAGTAATAAGACCTTAGTCCACTGCCGCAACCTGGCCACCATCCACAGCAATATGTTCCGCATTGATCCATAGACCTGCAGGGCTCGCGACGAAGGTAATAATTCTGGCGAGTTCTTCTGCTGTTCCAAGGCGTCCAAGAGGAATAGCTTTTTCCACGGCCGCATAAAACTTTGGGCTTTCCTGCTTCCGCTGATCCCAGGAGCCACCTTCAAACCAGACAGCACCTGGCGAGATGACATTGGCACGGATACCGTCTTTGCCGTATTGCTGCGCCAGGTCGTTGGCGTAGACGCGCATGGCGCCTTTTGCTGCACCGTATGAACTGGGCGGTCTGCCGAAATGGAACTTACTTGCCATGGAACCTATGAAGGTGATGCTGGCAGCATCACTGGCTTTCAGGGCATCCAGGCATTCATCCACCAGGCGAACGCCCGCCATCATGTCGACCTGGAAACTGCGCATCCAACCTTCTTCATCACCCGCCATGTCGAAACCGCTGGCGTTGTGAATCAGGATATCGACGCCATTCAGTTCTTCCAGAGCTTGTTTGGCAAAAGCGCGAGTGGCTTCCTCGCTTTCCAGGTCAGCCTGGAAACCGATGGCCGTGCCGACACCTGCTGAGTTTATCCGGTCAGTTGCAGCTTTGATGTCAGACGGCGTACGGCCGCAGAATGCGATATCACAACCCTCGGCAGCGAGCAGGGCACCGGTGTATAGACCGATGCCCCGGCTGCCACCGGTGATGATGGCTTTTTTTCCAGATAACCCGAGATCCATGACCCGGTTAGTTCTTTACGTCGCCTGGAAAGGCGAATGTCCTGTCCTGGCTGAAGTCATAGGATGTGTCGTAGTCAATCATGGGTGCCGGTGCAGAGCAGCCGAACAGCAGCACGACCGGGAGGAGTAAAGCGAGCAGTCTCATGGGTAATCTCCGTTTAGGGTAAGGCGGATTCTAGATGGCAGGGATGCCGGCCTCAAGCACCAATATCTGTAACAACAGCCGTCTCTGGACCCGCGGTGTTCCGGGGCACGGGCACCTTGTTCAGAAAGTTAGACACCGCTTTCAGCAGGCTGAAGGCGATTACGACATAGGCTCCTGCCAGGAATATCTGCAAAAGACGCGTTACGAACTTTTCCGCGGCATCCGCAGACTCAGAGGAAACGCTGCTACCCACGAGTAGCAAGACGGCAGTAAAAGCAGAGGAGTAAAGTGGTGCCGTGGGTTTTCCGGAAAAAATGCGGTCAGCGAACACTGTGGCTGTCAGCGCAATCAGTGCCATCATAAATGGCCACCAGGGTACCATCACCAGCAAGTTGTACACGGCGACGGCAGCGATACCACCCAGGCCATTGGCGAGGACCAGGACCGCGGCGCCTTTCTTCGTGGTGGCAAGGTTCACCGTTTGCGCCAGGATCGCGGCAAACACCATCACGATAATGGCGCCTGTGACCGAGTAACTGTAGAAGTAGGCCAGAAGCGGGACAATCACCAGGGTGCTGATCAGGGCAGATTGCTCGGCAGACAGTTGTGGTCCTTCAACCGCTGGGGCTTCAGCAATCGGGTCCGGATCGGTTGGTATGATGGTAAAAAAGAACAGGGCAATACCAACAGAGACCAGTCCTGAAATTGTCAGAGCCTCAACCAGCAGCCACGACAGGTTGATTGACGGAATGCCAATTAGTGGGATGACCGTAACTGCAATGATCAGCATGATTACCGCGAAAGGAGAGAAGCCCCGGTTACCCGCGGTGTAGATGTGCAGGAGCAGCAGCGAGAAGATCAGCAGGCAGACCAGTGGATAATCCACCACCGACATGGACAGTAGCAAACCGAACAGGCAACCACCGGCAATCACGGCGAAGAATCCAAGACCGGTTTTGAGATCAATGTTCGGGCCACCCATTAGCATTGAGAGCAGGATTGGCGTCAGGTAAGACAGCTGCCAGTTGATGAGCTGGCTCAACGTGAAGCCTGTGGTGATGGCCAGCACGAATCGCAGGATTTTCTTTTCCCGGTTGGTCATCATGCCCGCTTAGTACAGGTAGGAGAGGAAGGCGATGATCCGGATGTATGCCCAGGCAATACCATTGAGCAGGAAGTTCCCACCGGTATAAACGATGACATCCGCCTGACCACCTTCCCTGAGGTAACCACGTGTTTCCTCACGGGGCACATTGATAATCACAGGGAATCGCTGTGGGTCGCGAAGCCATCCGGTTGCCTGCTCTGACTTGGACAGTCCTCCGATGCTACTGTTGTTGTCACCAATACCATACCCGATGCTGGAAACCGTACCTTTGTGTACGCGCCCTGGCATCGCATCCAGAACGAACTCTACCTCGTCACCCTCGTCAATGTGCTCGATGTTGTTCTCCCGGAAGTAGCCTTCAATCCAGACATTGTCGGCGGAGATGAAGGTCATCAGTGGTGCACCCACGTTCGCGTAAACTCCCTCGTGCACTCGCACGTTGGTGACCGCGCCGATGTCCGGTGCACGGAGGTAGGATCGTTCCAGGTCCAGCTGCGCTTTTTCAAGCCGTGACATGGCAGCGACGATGGCTGGGTTTTCAGCGCCAGCGGCCCCGAGCGCTTCCTTGGCACGCTCCAGTCTTGCCTCAGCCTCGACGACGCGAGCTTCTGCACTGGCAAGATTTGCCTTGGCGCGGTCCACCTCGGCCTCTGTCGCGACGCCAGTATCTTCAATAGCGATAATCCTGTTTGATCTGGCTTCGGTGCTTTTCAAGCGAGCCCTTGCTTCCACTAAAGACGCCTGGGCGACGCTGACGTCTGCCGTGGTTGCCCCGACGTTCTGCCCGGCCTGTTCAAGATCGGCTTCTGCCTGTCGTACCGCCAAGGAGTAGTTTTCAGGGTCTATGCGTAGCAGTACCTGGTCCTTTTCGACGATCTCATTCATGCCGACATCGACCTCAGTCACGAAGCCGGAGACCTGCGGCGCTATGGGCACGATATTGGCGCGCACCTTCGCCTGTGAGCTGGAAGGTGTCAGTCGATCGGAAGCGATGTACCAGCTGAACAGGACAATGCAGACGATACCGATACGCAAAGTCAGTTTCCTGACCAGGTCTTCGTCCTGCGTTTCCCCGGTTGGTGTGCCGGCAGCGGGTTCCTGTGAAACTTCTTCAATGGTTTCCTCAGTTTGACTCATCAGCGCTTGCCTCAGTGGTATTGTCAGGAGTTTCCTCGCCCTGGTTTAACCAGTCCTGGAACAGGGTGTAGCCAATGGCAAGGACGATGGCCCCTACAAAGAGGCCGAGGATACCCATCAGGATCACACCGCCGATGGCACCGAACAGGATGATTGGCATGGGAATGTCCATGCCGCGCCCAAGGAACATTGGCTTCAGGAAAGCATCGCTGCTGCTGACCAGTATGGCGTAAATCAAAAAGATGGTTGCAGGTAACGTTTCGCTGACAGAAAAGACATAAACCGCAATCGGTCCAAGAATGATGATTGGTGGCAGCTGCACAACAGCAAGCACGAGTACGGCCAGTACCCAGACGCCATAGGCAGGGACATCCATAATGGCGAGCCCGATGGCAGAAGCTGTTGCCTGGATCAACGCGACGCCAATGACACCCTGGGCAACGCTGCGGATGGTCGCGATACAGAGGTTGGTAAAGTGGGTGCCACGCTGATCGGCGAGTCTGTCCAGGACCCTGACGTTAAAGATGTAGCATTCCCGCGCGAAGGCCAGGAAGGCACCAGCGATAATGGTCGAGAGGACGAAACCGCCAATCGCACCGCCGAAGCCGGTAACAACACCAACCGCCTGGTGACTGAGTTGTGAAAGTTCATCGCGATACTCCATCACCATGGCTTCAAGATTGTCGGAGGCTGCATACCAGGCAGCATAGAGCCGCTCGCCGATAATTGGCCAGTCTTCGACAGATTCATCCGGCGGTGGCACGTTCAGGGTGCCAGCCTGGAACCGTTCATTCAGGCCCTGCATGGTATCGATGAATGAAATAGTCAGCTCATAGACGGGAACAATCAGCAGAAGCAGGGTCACGATCACCATGGCGGTGGCTGTCCAGCCTTCCTTGTTACCCAGGCGCGGGACCAGCTTCAGGTAGATGGGATAGACGGCAACTGCAAGAACAGCCCCCCAGACGACCAGTTCAACGAATGGGCTGATGATCTGGTAACAGGTGTAGGCCAGAAAGCCCAGAAGGGCGATTCTGACGGCGGCTTCGACAGCCGGATCCATATTAGTATTGGTGGCCATCGATGACTCCCTCAGGGTAGTTTCAGCTGCCCATTCTACGGAAAACATCCGGGTTTTAGGACACTGAGGTTGTAAACTCTTCACCTGCTCTTTATCTTTCGCTGCTTCTCGCTCGGGGTTGTTATGGTTACAGACCTGAAAAGAACCATAAGGATGGGCTGATGAATTCCTTTGTCATGTTGTTAGCACTGGTGCTGATTCCCTATTCCACCCAGGCCGCGCTTTTTGGAAAAAAAAGAAAAAACCGAAGAAGAAAAGGCGCAGGAAATAGCCGAGGAGCGTGAAGCGATTCGCAAGATGCGTTCTGAAACACTGCAGGACCTCTACGAATTAAACCCGGCCGCTAAAGAAGACGTGATGAACTCAGAAGCCGTGGCGGTGTTCAGCTCACTTGGCATGAATCTTTTTCTGGTTTCCACCGCACGTGGCGGTGGGATTGTTCGCGAAACCAAAACCGGTAAAGAGACCTTTATGCGCATGTTTTCCGCTGGCGGTGGTTTCGGCATGGGTGTCAAGGATTTCCGCGTGATCTTTGTGTTTCACAGCAAATCTGCGTATCAGAATTTCCTGACTTCCGGTTGGGACTTCTCAGGTCAGGGTGATGTAACAGCCAAGGCCGGGGAAGAAGGGCTCGCGGTTGAAGTTGCGGCAACGGTTACGCAGGGCACCAGCATCTACCAGATTACTGAAAATGGTCTCGCGCTGCAGGCGACGCTACAGGGCACCAAATATTATCTCGATAAGGACCTGAACTGATCGAGATGCGGACGTTTGCGTTTTTTATCGCGCTGTCGTTTGTAACCACGGCGTATGCTGACTGGTTTGTGCTCGCTGAACCAGACCAGTCTGATTGGTCTGAGAAGCGCAAAGCTACTTATGCGGAGTTCGAGTCACCAATGCCCGAAGCGGTGGTGACCATTGACAGTCTCGGTATCGAAGCCCATGTCTTTCCTGACTCACTGAAAAATGCCCTTGAGGGTGGGGTGAGCCACGTGTCCGGAACATCCCTCCCAGGGCAGTTAGGCAATATGGCGATCGCGGGTCACAGGGACAGTTTTTTCAGAAAGCTGGAAAATGTTCCGATTGGTACAGAGATCACAATAAAGACCGAAGATCAGGTTTACACTTACCAGGTTTCTGAGATTTCCATCGTCGATGCACTGGATGTATCAGTTCTGGAAGACACCGAAGAAAACGTTTTGACCCTTATTACGTGTCATCCTTTTTACTACCAGGGTTATGCGCCCGATCGTTACATTGTTCGAGCGACTTCCACCTGGTTATCCCCCTAACTCAGAGGAGTAGAACCATGAACGTACGTATGCTGGCTGCAGCAGTCGCTGCTACCTTTAGTTTCCAGGCTTTTGCCGAGGAACAGGAATATGTCATGAGCTGTGCCGAGCTTGCGACAGACATGAGCCTTGAAATCACTGAAGAGGGCCGAGAGCGCTTTGCGAATTTGGCCGGTTCGTGTATGGGTATTGTGGATCGTGATGGTGCACTTTATATGCACACCTCAATGGTCGTTCGCCGTGTTCGCGGTAATACCGTGACGCTTTATATACCGGCGAATGACAGCACCATTGTTGTTGAACCTGATTCCGACGCCCGTGTGGATATCGGCGGCAGAAAAATGAGACCTCGCGACCTGGCACGTGGACAGGAACTGGACCTGTTTATTTCGGTGGACAAGTTCACGCAGCCTGTCATCGACGAGATTATGATGCCTACGGAAAGTGGCGAGTTGTTGGCAGCGCCTGCTGCGTCGGCAGCAGCCCTGCCAACAACCGGCTAAGCTACTCGCATACCTGCACAGCCATCGTGGTTTTGACGCCACGGTGGTTGGCTTCCACCTCTGCAGTACCACATCCTAGGCCGGTTACGAGTCCCTGACCGTTTACCTCGATAATCTTGTTGCTGCCACCTGTTCCAAGGACTTTCCACCGGGTCTGCGGGTCTAGCGTCAGTGTGGTGCTGTCAGATAATCCTCCAAACGTCGCCGTAACATCGGTGTTACCTGCGGCGATGGTGGTGGCGATCTGTTCGCTAGTCGAGGATAAGAACCACCCTGGAAGTCCAGCCACTGGATTGGCCTCTAACGGGTGCAAGTGCTTGTTGCGGCGGCTTGTCCAGCTCCACATGGCGCCAGTTGATGCTGGTCATGATGTCTTTTCTGAGCCACCAATTGAGCCCCAGCGTCCAGATGTCCATCTCACCACCCTTTATGGGTCCGTCGCTGAGATCAGTATGCGAGTACCTCACCCCTACCTCCCAGGCACCCCACCCGTTCTGGTTGACGGGACGGGCGATCTGGATTCGGTTGAAGATGCCGCTACGGCGATTGTAACTGCGCATCTCGCCGGTCAGGATGTGAGAAAAAGAAATGTGGTACCCGGAAAACGCCAATTCACCGAATGCCGAATCGTCGATGTCCACGTTGATATGCTCGGCGTGCAGCCAGTTCTGGCCTTTTCGCCAGGAAAGTTCGTAGTTGTAGGTATGGGATCGATCCACATCGTCGATAAACCCTGATGCCAGGAAGCTGGGTGCCTGGTTGGTTTCCGGTGTTGCGCTGGTTCGAAGCCCCTCTTTGGCGTCGTTGTATCGATAACCAAAACCAAGGTGCAGCAAATTGCTTTCATCCTGGGTTACGAAAGGCAGGCCTGTGACGCGCCCGACAAACTGGGACGAGCTGTCGCTGCGCGAGCCTCCAGTATCCAGTCAGTCGTTGAACACACCTGTTGCCCAGGACAATCTCTGGTCCAGCTCGGTTCCCGACATGACCAAACCCACGTTCCTGCTGGGGAGGAAGGTATCAGCCGGAGCCGATCGCTCCTGGAAGGGCAGGAAAATCAGTGAAGTGGTCCGTTCGAGATTGATCGGCTCCTTCTGTTTCCCGACAGAGATGGTGTTGTCATCGAGAATGGGGATGTCCAGACGATAGTCATACCAGACAAAACTGTCGTCCTCGCGGTCGTCGAAGCCCCTGTCGAAGGAGGTTGTTGCTCCAAATACCGTGTAGATCCACGGGCGGTTGAACATGTTGAGTGAACCAATTGCGCCGAAGCGCAGGGCTCGAATCTCGCCGCTGTCAAACGCTGCCAGGTCACCGACCTGGCTTTCACTGTTGCTGTCCTGTGATGACCAGTAAGTCCTGTCCAGGGCGACCGTCGCGGTAAATAGGTTTCTGAAATTTTCACCCTGGTAGTAGTTCCATTTCTGTTGCGACTCATAGCGTGTGGGCAGGGAAATGGGCAGAGGCGTGTAGGAGAACCAGCCCTGGTTGCGGCTTCCATTATCAGTAACTTCATCCAACCGGTTTCTTTCAACAGCGCCTCCTGCAATGGCAAAAGTGCCGTAACTTTTTGTGTCCAGCAGGATTTCAATGTTGTTGCGCGGGTCCTCCCCCAGGACGAGAAATGCCGCGGGTTCACCGATTGTTAGCCTGCCGATCAGGACGCCCTTTTCCGCATCGTAGGCAGGGACCCCTGGTTCCTCGGGTACGCCACTTTCAGTGACGATATCAAGCAGACCGTCCTTGATGATAATGTTAACAAGGCGGTCCTCTTCAGGGTTGTTCATGTTTGGGATAACCACGTTCTCGACGATGATGGTTGCTGTCCCCGGTTGGGCGATCCCCGCTGGTGAGAGCAGGATTACCAGTAACAAAACGAGAAGCTTTCTAATCATCGTGGTTCTTCCTCTTGGCGAGCATCGCGGCCTCTGCCTGAATCCTCGTGTGTTCGGTAATCGCCCTGATTCCCTCATGTGGATATCCCAGTTCGATCAATATTTTCCCGTAGTGGTAAAGCCTTTCCTCCGGGGGATGGGCATAAATGCCTGTGCCGGCCTCAGGACTTCCAAGCATCTCGAGAATGACTTTTCCAGGTTCGGGTGTTGCGGATTTGTAAACGCGAGGAACCGTACCTGTGCTGATCGACGCCGGATTGTAGTCCCGGTTCACCCCCTGGGAGATCGAAGACTGGATCGCATTTGACTGGCTGGTCATGTCCTGCTGGATATCGCTCATTCTTCGATCTATTTCAGCCTGGCGTAACCTGAGATCGGTCTGGTAATCCGTGGCGAAACAGGCACCCGTAAATGACAATATTGCTGCGAATCCAATGGCTTTGTGCATGGGAAGATCCGGTGTGGTGGCACGGTTAGTATAGGCTAGGTCGTAACAAACGGGCTTGTTCAGTGTCTGGTTTTGGTAATAGAAGGAATCTGTGATGCGAAAGAAAGTTGAATTTCAAAGTGATGGTGTGACCTTAAGTGGTGCCCTGGAGATGCCTGAATCCGGCGTCCAGGCCTACGCTTTGTTTGCCCACTGCTTCACCTGCGGTAAAGACACGGCAGCGGCCTCCCGGATATCCAGGGCGCTGACCCGTGACGGCATCGCCGTGCTGCGTTTTGACTTCACCGGCCTGGGTAACAGTGACGGTGATTTTGCGAATACCAACTTTTCTTCCAACGTTCAGGATTTGGTCGCAGCCGCAGAATTTTTGGCGGGTGACTTTGAGGCGCCGCAGTTACTGATCGGCCATAGCCTTGGTGGGGCTGCCGTGCTTGCGGCAGCTGCGAGCCTGGACTCAGTCAAAGCTGTGGTGACGATTGGTGCACCTCATGCGGCAGAACACGTGGTCCATAACTTCGGTGCCTCGCTGGATGACATCAGACAAAAAGGCGAAGCCGATGTGGATCTGGCTGGCCGCACCTTCAAGATCAAAAAGCAGTTTGTCGATGATCTGGAGAGTTTTCAGCTGGCAGACCTGGGTAAGCTCAGGAAGGCTCTATTGGTTATGCATTCGCCCCTTGACGCTACCGTTGGGATCTCTGAGGCAGAATTGATTTACAAAGCCGCTAAACATCCGAAGAGTTTTGTTTCTCTGGATGATGCAGACCATTTGCTGACAAAAAAAGCGGACTCTGAGTACGCTGCAACCATCATTGCTGGCTGGGCTTCTCGCTATCTGGATTATAAGGAGCAGACTAGGCCTGGCGTCGATGCGGGCAAGGTGCTGGTGGAAGAAAAAGACCACAAATTTGCTTTGCACGTTCACAGTGATGATCACTATTGGCAGGCGGATGAACCCAAATCTGTTGGCGGCAACAATACGGGTCCCGATCCTTATGAGCATTTACTCGCTTCGCTAGGCGCGTGTACCGTGATGACAATTCGTATGTATGCATTCAGGAAGTCATTGCCATTGGACGATGTTCGAGTGGAACTGACTCACGGACGTGAATACTACAAAGACTGTGAGAGCTGCGCGGATGAAGAGCCACGCAAAATTGAGGTCATTGAACGCCAGCTGACTCTGGTAGGTGATCTGTCAGATGAGCAACGCCAGAAATTGCTGGAAATTGCGGACAAGTGCCCGGTGCATCGAACGCTGCACAGTGAACTTCATGTCAACACCCGATTGACCGGCAACTGACGTTTATATCGCCTAATCATCCTGCTGAACTTCGATTGTTCTGGGTTCATTGACTCATTATCTTCGCGTTTTCTTGTATACCGGAACGCGGCCAATGAGCACACAGCAGATCACCGAGCAGCTCCAGAATTTCATGGATAAGCACATTTATCCCAATGAGACGCTGTACCATGAACAGCTGAATGCCTTGCCGGATCGTTTCGGCACCGTACCCCTGATGGAAGAACTCAAGGCCAAGGCCAAAGAAGTGGGGCTCTGGAACCTGTGGCTGCCGAAAGAGTTCGGTGGCATGAGCAATGAAGACTATTGCGGCCTTGCCGAGATCATGGGTCGCGTACTCTGGGCACCGGAGGTGTTTAACTGCAATGCACCGGATACGGGCAACATGGAAGTGTTTCTGAAGTACGCAACGGAGAAACAGAAAGCCGAATGGCTGGAACCTTTGCTCGAAGGTGAAATTCGCTCGTCTTACTGCATGACGGAACCGGACGTGGCTTCGAGTGATGCCACCAATGTGCAGACGGCGATTACCCGCGAGGGTGACGAGTACGTGATCAACGGTCGCAAGTGGTTCATTACCAATGCACCTTACGAGCGCACCAAAATTTTTATCGTTATGGGCAAATCAGATCCTGAGAATCACAACCGCCACCTGCAGCAGTCACAGATCCTGGTGCCGAAAAACACGCCGGGCGTTGAAGTCATTCGTCCTTTGACGACCTTAGGGTATGACGATGCACCGCTCGGTCACGCTGAAGTGGTTTTCGACAATGTTCGGGTGCCAGAAGAAAACATCCTCCTGGGCGAAGGACGCGGCTTTGAGGTTGCCCAGGGTCGCCTTGGGCCAGGCCGTATCCACCATTGCATGCGCCTGATTGGCAGTGCCCAGCGGGCACTTGAGTTTGCCTGTAAGAGGTCAGTGGCTCGTGAAACTTTTGGTCGCAAGCTTTCGGAGCACCAGTCCGTGCTGGAAGACATTGCCGTGTCGTTCAGTGAAATTGAGCAGGCGAGGCTGCTGACGCTAAAGACAGCACGTCGCATGGATGAAGTTGGTGCCAAGGATGCGCGCGACCTGATCGCTGCTTCAAAGATTACGGTGCCGCTTATGGCGCAGCGCGTGATTGACCGCTGTATGCAGATTCATGGTGCCGGTGGTTTAACCGGTGACTACCCGATGGCGGAAGCGTTTAACTATGCCAGGTGGTGTCGCCAGGCAGATGGCCCGGACCAGGTTCACATGATGGCGCTGGGTCGTCAGCTGGTGAAGCGGTATACCGCTTAGAGATTGCCGAGGCGCGTAATTCGCTCGTCATCGAATCCCAGGTATTTGCCCAGAGTCGCCTGGACTCTCTCCGTTTCCAGGGTGCCCGCCTTCATCATTTCCTCGAGGTCAGCCCAGTCCTTGGTTCGGTTGAAAAAGGCCTTGAACACCGCCAGGTCAAAGCATGAAAGGAAAGGCAACTTTTCATCACTGAATGATTCCCAGCGTACTCGCTGCAGCAACTCATCGTGGAAGTCGGTACTGTTGAGGAATAGATCCAACGGTGTTTTTTCCCACCAGACCCTGACCTGGCCATCGCGCTCAAAAATCTTTTTGTCTTCCCGGGTTACTTTCACGGCTTTTGGCAGCGCATTAAGCGCCTCGTCCCACTTCTCTGCTGTAATCAGGATATTCACGTCGATATCAATGGTGCCCCTCGCTCGCTGGGTACACCACGCAAGAGCCAATGCGCCCCCGAAGGCATGAGGCAGGCCGGCAGCTGTCAGGTGCCTGTGCAGTTCAACAATTTTCTGGACCAGGTCATCCATTGGGGAAAACTGGAAGCTCCAGTCGTCGACTGGCTTTGGCTGGGAACTGGCTCGCCAGTTGAAGCACAGAAACAAGCTCTTCCCCGCGAGGTATCCCGTCAGCCTCCCTGATGCGACGATGAAGCCTGATATCCACGGCGTTGTCACACGCCTCGAGAATCCGGAGAAACGTCGTCACCGAAGGCACTTTCTTTCTTTTTTCATAGGCGGAGAGCGTCGCATGGGACGTGCCGGCTTTCTCTGCGAGTTCTCTCAAAGATAGGTGCGCACCAAGCCTTGCCTGACGCAGGAGAATAGAGAAATCCGGTGTGGTAGTGACACAATCCATGCCCATATGGTATCCGATTGGATACCATATGGGAAATTCTACTTCACCACGCGGTTCCAGCCTGGATGTATCGGACTGTGTCCGCGATCTCGGCGTCAATACGTAAGGCCAGTCGCCACTTTGGAGAGAGGCTGAAGTAGTGGAGTGACTCCAGTGAGTAGTTTTCGTAAACATTGTCGCTGCCGACGGCATCACGGAATGCGAGAAACTCAAAGTTGAAGCTTGTGTCTTCCATGGGCGTGAAAAAATTGTCGCGGCTGTCGTACTCCAGTTGAAAGCCAATGCCTGAATTGGTGGTTTCACTGGTCAGTAGTTCGGTCAGCGCATCAACCAGTTCGGGTGGCGTGCCAGGGGGAAATGCCTCGACGAAACTGTTGCCAGGGAAAGCTCTGCCTTGATATAGCGATGAGTTGGCCCAAAGTAAAACCGCGAGTTCCCCAGTTTGAACTTCACCGTCTGAACAATGCCCCAGGCTTCCGTGTTGATAGAAATGGGTCTGCTGAGTTCGGTGTTACCGACCGAATAAAAATCGAGATCGAATCCACCTCTGCCAGGTAAGCCGACACATCAAACCTGCCGTCGACGGGGTCGCGAAATTCACTCGCCAGCACACAAGGGCACACGAATGCCAGTAATAACGTTGCGAATCTCACGAGCCGGCTACCAGGTCAGTCACGGTGTTATCCAGGATATACAGACCAAGCACGATCATCACTATAGGCGCCAGCCAGGCGCCATAGCGGGCAAGGGTTTCAATCTTGCGTGCATGCTGACCGACCGTCGTTGCGATAAGGAACCAGATTATTGCGGCCATGAGAAACGCGATGGATATCGAATAATCTACCTGTGCCATGCTATCTGCAAAAAGCGGTGCAAACACGAGAATGGTATCGACGCCGTTTGACAGCTGCAGTGTGATGACTGACCCGATGGAAACCGACGATGGTTGAGACTCCTTTGAGTGCTGTTGGCGGATTAAGCCGTAGATCATGTGCAGGCCAATCAGCAGGAGCAGGTTATCGATATTGGTCGCGGCGTAGGTCGCGAACACCAGGGTGATTACAGCTAACATCGCGGCATCATACAGAAACGCTGGCCGAGGAGGCATCAGCCCTGATACGCTTCGCAGTTCTTTAATTCACTACAAAAATTGTCATGAGCGAACTCCATAAGACTTTCTGCCGATATTGCCACGCCTACTGCGCCATGGTTGCCGAAGTTGAAGACGGCAAGGTGCTTTCGGTTAAGCCGGATACTGAAAACGAGATGTATGGTGGCTATACCTGCATCAAGGGCCGCCAGCTGGTCGAACAGATGTACCAGTCGGAACGATTGACCTCCTGCCAGGCGAAACAGCCGGATGGCAGCTTCAAGTCGATTTCCAGCGAACAGGCCCTGGATGAGATCGCCGACAAGATGAAAGCGATTATTGCCGAGCATGGTCCGAAGGCGATTGCCACCTATAACGGTACCGTCGCGTTCCAGAATTCAGGGCAACTGGCTTACAGCCGGGCGTGGCACCACGCACTGGGCTCTCCGTCATATTACACCAGCGTGACCATCGACCAGCCTGCGAAAGTGTTTGTTGGTTCAAGGATCGGTTACTGGACGGCAGGCTCACACTTTTTCCATGACTCGGACGTGACGATGCTGATTGGTAACAATCCGATCGCCTCACACTACGCGCCTCCTGGCGGTGTGCCTTCGGTCAGTCCTGCGGACCAGATGCGCCGTGCCCAGAAAAATGGCCAGAAGATTATCGCTATTGACCCGCGGAAGACAGAGATAGCCCGACGATCGGACCTGCACCTGCAGATCAAGCCCGGAGAAGATGCAACATTGCTGGCAGGCATGATCCGCCTGATCCTGGAAGAGAACCTGCACGATGCAGAATTCTGCGATGAATTTGTAGGTGGTCTCGATGACCTGAAGCGGGAAGTTCAGGCGTACGATCTTGAGACAGTATCAAATCGAACAGACATTCCGGTGGAACAGATTGCCGAGGCTGCCCGATTGTTTGCCAAAGGTCCGCGTGGCATTGCGATTACCGGAACCGGTCCTGAAATGGGCGCCAACCCGAATCTCGTGCAGCACCTGGTGGCCTCGCTGAACACCATTTGCGGTCGCTACTATCGCGCCGGTGAAACCATGCCGAACCCGGGTGCTTTATCTTCGAATGTGCCCAAGGTTGCGCAGGTGTTTTCGCCACTGGTGGCCTGGGGTCGTGGCGAGCGTTGCCGGGTGAATCCTGAGTTTGGTGAACTGATGTCGCCAACCGGCGTCAGCGAAATGCCTACCTCGCAGATGGCCGATGAAATCCTGACACCGGGAGAAGGCCAGATCAGGGCGCTTATTGTCGTTGCCGGTAATCCGGTGATGGCATGGCCGGATCAGCAGAAAGCCTATGAGGCGATGCTGGATCTGGATCTTCTCATTTGTATCGATCCTTACATGGCAGCCACGTCAGAGATGGCGGATTATGTATTTGCGCCGAAGCTCACGCTGGAGCGAGAAGATGTGACGCTATTGGCTGATCCCTGGTACGAGAAACCCTACAGCCACTACAGCAAGGCTGTAATTGAAACAGATCATGATGTGGTCGAAGAGTGGGAAGTCTACTGGGGTCTGGCGAAGCGGCTAGGTCTCGATGTCCAGATCAAGGGTGAATCCATGCCCATCGATCGCAAACCTTCAAAGTTCGAACTTCTTAAAGCGATCACCAAAGGTTCAAGGGTGGATATTGAGTGGCTGCGAGATAATCCTGGCGGACATATCTTTGAGGATCTCTCGACTGAAGTGCAACCTGCGCCGGAGGGGGCAAACAGCAAACTGAATCTTTACCCCGAAGGTGTTGCAGAAGAGTTTGCGGCGCTTGCAGCGTTCGGTGAGGAAGCCGAGGATTTCAGCCACGTGCTGATCGGGTTCAGGAGCAAGTACGTGCTGAACTCATTTGGCCGCAATCTGCCAGCGATTCGCAAAAAGTCCGGCACCACCAACCCGGCAAATATGCATCCTGATGATCTCGCGGCACTCGGCATTGAAGATGACAGCGAAGTCACCATCCAATCCAAGCACGGCAAGATCACCGCTGTGGTGCAGGCCAACGATCGGATTAAGCCGGGCGTGATTGCTATTCATCACTGCTGGGGCGTGGCGCCCGGTCAACAGGCACCGGTGCGGGAAGTAGGTACCAACACCAATATGCTTGTGGACAGTGAATCAGAGCTTCAGCCCTTTACCGCCATGACGCGTTCAAGCGGGATTCCGGTGAACATCAGCGCTGCCTGATATCAATCGGCCAGAACGGACTCCAGGGCGTCAGCCTTCCGGCGACCCTGCTGTTCAACCAGCCGGTATGCGGTGTAGTACTTATAGATGCTGGCCACATACCGGACGGGTTCCCGGCTGATTTTCATTGCAGCCATATTTTCAACATTGCCAAACCAGACGTTGGGGTCGAGCCCGGCATCCCTGGCGGCATTTCGTGCACGGGTAATGTTGGCAGGACCGGCATTGTAGGCAGCCCAGGAAAAAAGCCGCTGGTTAACGGGTGATATTTCATCGTCCGAGAAATAGCGGTTTCTCAGGAAGTCCATGTACTTGGTGCCAGCGTGGATATTGCTCTCGAGATTTTCAATGTCCGGAATGTCGACGTTCGGGTCGCGGGCCGTGGTTGGCAGGAGCTGCATGACCCCGACTGCGCCTCGATGCGATTTCAAAGACTGATCAAAGCGTGATTCCTGGTAGGCCTGTGCTGCCAGCGCCAGGGGATCGAAACCATACCGATTACCGTAGGTGACAAAGAGGTCAAGCAGTCGATTGAACTTCTCACGCTCTGACTGATTCAACGGATTGCCTATCCATTGGGTATTTTCGAAGTATTTTTTAAACAGCACATTGCCAAGGAATGTTCCCTTTCTGACTTTTTGGCTAAATTCCTCCAGTGCTTCATGCAACTGCGGTGAATTTTTCCTGATGGCCCAACCGAGGGACTGCCCTTCGCTGGTTGGAATCTCCAGCCGAATGCCTGAAAGCACCTGTGCCCAGAGCTCTGCCTTGAAGTCATCACATATGGTGTAGTCGATGACGCCGGCGTTAACCAGCTCAAGGATATCTTCAGTCAGGAGCTGGTTGTCCGCCTCGATGATCTCTACCGGTGGAAGTTCTGCGATTTTGAGTTTTTCGTTCAGTATTTTGAGATGTCGCTGGTAGCTGCTGCCTCGCAGCACGTAAACACTTTTCCCCGAAAGATCGGCTGTGCGTTTGATCGGCTTGGCGTTTATGTGTGAAACAACAATCTCTGCGACCTCGCGGCCCTGTGGGCTGACAATGTCGACCTCTGATGCCCTTTCCGGTGTTACCGTGAGCAGCGCCGCAGCGATATCACCGTGACCTGCTTGCAGTGCAGGAAGCAGTTCTGCGAAGGTGACCGGGATGAACTGCGGGAAGATTCGATTGGCTTCGCTGGCGTGATAGCGGTTGGTTCGACCCTCATTGATATGTTTCAGGAACTCCAGTGCCATCTCATACTGGATGCCGCGAATCCTGCCATGGTCGAAAAAGAAATCTGTATCACTGTGCGTCACCAGGATGCGAAGAATACCCCGCTCAGCAATGGCATCCAGGTCCCCGAACATGGGCTGGATGTTGTAGTTGATCTCTTCCGGGTTCTCGATCGCAAGATTCCTGGACGTTTCGATGCACTGGG
Organism: Pseudomonadales bacterium; assembly: GCA_016779585.1. GTDB lineage: Bacteria > Pseudomonadota > Gammaproteobacteria > Pseudomonadales > Azotimanducaceae > UBA9659. The sequence goes on along the minus strand of JADHNI010000011.1, from coordinate 19,947 downwards.
CCCAAAAGGGGGAAGAGAAGTAATAGTCCAAGCAGTGTGATTCGCATGCCGTTATTATGCCCTGATGGGCAAACGATTTTTAGTCATTCAATTGCGTCCGGAAGACGAAACGGCGGATGATGAGCTGGATGCGATCAGGCGCTATGGCTGTCTCGACGCTGCTGAGGTGACGCGCGTTCGCGCTGAAATAGCTGGTTTGCCTCGGATCAGGTTGGATGACTACTCCGGTGTCATTGTCGGAGGCAGTCCCTTTGATGTCAGTGCTGAAGACAAGTCTGCGATTCAGCGACAAATCGAGCAGGATTTTTCCAGGTTGTTTGAAGAGATAGAGGCGCTGGACTTTCCGTTCCTGGGCTGCTGTTCCGGCAATGGATTGCTCGGAGCCTACTGCGGTGCGGTAGTTTCAAAGAAGTTCGGCGAACCGGTGGGCGGCGCAATGGTTACCCTGACTGAGGCTGGCAAAGAAGATCCCTTGCTGGAAGGATTTCCTGACCAAATCAGGGTACTGCTGGGCCACAAGGAAGCGTGTGATGAGGTGCCGCCTGGCACGACACTCCTGATCAGGGGAGAGCGCTGCCCGGTCCAGATGTTCCGCCTGAAACAAAACATCTATGCCACGCAGTTCCACCCGGAAGGTGATATCGCAGGATTTACCCTGCGGATTAACGTTTACCGTGAACACGGTTACTTTCCACCGGGAGAAGCGGCTACGCTTATCCAGAGTCTGCAGGGGGAGCGGCTTGCACACTCCAACCTGATCCTGAAACGATTTGTTGAGAGGTATCGTTCATGACCGAAGACCTGCCCCAGGTTACACGCACCTATGTAAACCCGCACCTGGACTCCACTCGCTGGCGGATCTATGAGCCACGTCCGGACGACATCATCGTCACAACGTCCTATAAGTGTGGCACTACGTTCACGCAGCAGATTCTCTATAACATGCTGGTGCGGAACACGTTTGAAGATGAGCATTTCCCCGGTATTGACAGTGCGTCACCCTGGATCGATGCACGCTTCCATCATGAGAGCCTGGAGAGTGTTGGTGAGCGCATCGAAAAGATGGAACACAGACGCTTTCTGAAAAGCCACCTGCCCCTTGACGGTTTACCCTATTTCCCTGAGGTGAAGTACCTCATCGTGGCCCGTGATCCACGAGATGTCTTTATGTCTCTCGTGAACCACTATGGCGCCTATACTGACCTGATGTTCAAGCTGCTCGAATGGGATGGCGAACCCCACATGCCAAGATACGACGGAGACATCAAGGCCCTGTGGCGCAACTGGATTTCAAAAGGCTGGTTTGAATGGGAACAGGAGGGTTTTCCCTTCTGGCAGAACATGGGTCACACCCAGAGCTACTGGAATTTCCGGCATTTACCGAACTTCCTGTTTCTGCATTATGGCGACATGATCGCTGACACGCCCAGGGAGATCAGGCGTATTGCAGATTTCATTAACCACGAAATGACCGATGAGGAAGTTAAAGCGGTTGCTGATGCGGTTTCCTTCAAGCGGGTTAAGGAGCAGGCAGTAGCGGAAACCGAGGCGAACAAGGGTCAGCCGGATGCTTTCGAAGGCGGGCAGGCCACTTTTATCAACAAGGGCAGCAATGGCCGATGGCATGATGTGTTAAACGAAGAAGATCTTGAGATGTATCGGGCAACCCGGGATAAGGTGCTTACCCCGGATTGCGCGAAATGGCTGGAGGAGGGTGGTGAGGTCCGCTAGACCTCACGCAATTACTTCATTTCCAGTTCTTCGGTTTCACCCTCGACATGAGCGACAACGCGTCGATTGTTCTGGCGCCCCTCACGTGTGTCGTTGGTATCGACTGGTTGGCTTTCACCGTACCCCGCATGTGAAACACGACTGGCATCAATATCGAACTTATCGGTCAGCATGTCTGCGATTGTCTTCGCACGACGCTCGGAAAGACCCTGATTGTACTCGGCCGGACCTGTGCTGTCTGTGTGTCCTGCCATGGTTACCCTGGAGTCCGGGTATTCCTGCATGACATCAGCAACTTTCCTGACTTCAGCAGTGTGTTCATCGCGAGCTTCTGCTGAATCAAAGTCAAATTCCAGGTTCAGGGTGATATCGATTTTTCGGTCCAGCTTGATGTAGCAACCGCGACCGTCGACACGTGCCTTGCGGTTTGTGGTGTTCGGGCAATCGTCCTGGTAGTTGTAGACGCCATCGCCGTCGTCATCGAGCGGGCAACCACGGCTGTCCACGCCGACGCCTGCCGGGGTATTCGGGCACCGATCCAGGCTGTCCAGCACACCGTCACCGTCCGCGTCACCCTCTGCTGCTGGTGCAGCTGCTACTGGCGCAGGTGCTGATGCCTTGCCGAATGCGTAGTGCAGACCGACAGATATTGCCGCGTTAACGGCATCTTCGTTGTTACCATGGAAAAACCGCAGGTCGCTTCGCAGGTGCGCCTGCTCGGTGAAAGCCCACTTGAATCCGGCGCCTGCGTTGATCTGGAATTCGTCATCATCCCCGAATCCGGATCTGCTGTATTCGCCTTCTCCAGCCCCGATCGACAGGAACGGCGTGAACTTGTTGCGCGTCTTGAGGTGGTAGAGTGCTCCCAGGTGATACATATCGACATCAATGTCCCCGATGCCAGGTACATCAGAATCCGCATCGCCTTCGAGATAGGTGAATTCGATGGCCCAGGGGTTGTCGAACCGGTAGCCGATGCCCAAACCGAGGTGGGAATCGTCATCTAGATTCGTGCTGCCGGCATAAAATGTCTGGCCAACGTGAGGGTAGATGGTAAAGCCCTGACCCTCTTCCGCTTGCGTAGCAACGGCTGAAAGCAGCAGGAGTGAAAAAATTAGTATGCGCTTGGTTAAGTCTCCACTTGAACGGCGCCAATGTTGCCCGCTTTGCTCCCGATATGGAAGTAAGGACTTGTAAGACACCGGATTCTCTATCTTTTGTCGATAACGGAGTATTCCTTGCCGAAGAAAATGGTTGAGCGCGACATGTCGATAAAGTTGTGCTCATCCGCGATAAACGCCTTGTTGGCAGTCCTTGCCTCATTAGTCTGCGGCAGACGGGAGAGATCCACCCAGGCTTCCGCGTGACCCAGGTAGGACTCCACCTGCGTTCCCCTGGCAGCCTGGATGCCCGCATCCAGTCCTGAATTTGCTCGGTGCACCTGCCGGTAACACAGGGTGCCGCTGGCTGCACCGTGCGATCTGACCAGGGGGCCATGGTGGGTCAGCCAGTAGTGCCTGGCTTTGTCTTCCGGGATCTCCGCCTTGTGACGCAGGGGAAAAAACAAACGGACAATGTTGGATTTCTGCCGTGCCAGGATGGTTTCGGGGGCCGGGTTGATCTGCGGGTACTCGTAGGCGAACCAGAGCGGGGAGTTGGGTAGGTCGATAAACTTCTTTTCATCCTCCAGAAGTGCAGCCCCCGCATCACTGGCGGTGTTGGACTGCATCTGCTCCGTCAGGGCGCGCTCATCCTCCCACCAGAGTTCCGCAACGCCGTCGTATTCCGGTTCCATATTGCCGCGGGCTTGTCGCATGGCTTCGTTGGCAGAATCGGTCAGTGTGTGCGTTTGTACGTATCGGTGTATGTTGAGTTCGGTGGCGAAGCTGGCCACCAGGGGAGCATGTTTTTCCCGCCAGTATGCCTGGAACTCTTCCCGGGAAAGATCGGCTTTGCGCCTAAGGGCGAATACCAGTCTGATCATGTGTGAACTCCTTGCCGGTGTTAGCGATAGAAGTCACTGTACCTGAATCAGAATAGGTGCCCAACTCTCGTAAACAGGTTGTAGTCGCCGTCATCCGTGGCACCGAAGCCTATCTGGAACGGTCCCACCGGTGTGTCCATACCAAACCAGATGCTGGCAGAACCGATGGAGTCGCTGCCCAGCATATCCCCCTGGTTCTCGTAGACGCCGCCATATTCCAACAGGCCTCCGATGTATCCGGACAGGAAGGGCATAGGTGCATACTCCTTGTAGTAGCCTGAACCACAGCGAGGTGCGGTCCAATAAGCTGGTTACGCTTCAGACCGAGCAGGGTAGGGCCACCACCGGCGGTAAAAAGGCCGGCAATAGTGCCGTCACCTTCAGTGGTTCCTGCCTGCAGACCCAGGACAAATCGATGATTCCTGTAGGGAAAGACGTGCGCCAATGCCACCTCGTAGCGCTCGTATCCGCTGTCTGCTCCCAGGGTTTCCAATGATTTCCGTGCCAGCAGATTAAGGTAGGAGCCCGAGTCGGGGAAATCACGGTCGTTCAGGGAATCGTAGCGATACTGGGTCCAGATACCGCCGTCTTTGTACTCTGGCTCGGGATTACCCGGGTCACCAACCAGCAGCTTGGCTTCGCCGTTGACCCTGTCAACACCGATGGTGAATGCGGATCGCCTGCTGAATTCCCAGCCGATGCCGGTGGCAAAAAAGGCCTCGCCCAGTCGGTAGTCCGCAATTTTGTCATCATCGCTGTAGATTGCCTGGTCAGTGCGCGTGATTCCGCCCGATACCATGGCGAATGGACCCAGTGAATGAGTTAGTGGCAGGTATAAGTGTGTCTGCAATCCAGGTTCATCACCGACGGTGGCCCAACTCGTCCAGATCGCTCCCTTGTCGGTCAGCTCTTCCCTTGAATAGCCTGCCGACATGCTGATCAGGCTGTTGCCGGCCAGGTCGCCTTCCATATCAAGGCCCAGGTACAGGTAATTGGGGCCCCAGCTCTTGGTGGCGGCATCAAGGTTAATGTCCACACCGTCAGCGGTATGGTCCAGGGAATAACTGACAGACTGGAAGTTGCCGAGTGCATGTATGTCGGTGAGATCCTGTTCGATACGATCAAGATTAAAGGTGTCTCCTTCTCGGGTACCAATCCACTCGCTGAGTACGTCGTCTCTGAGCGTCGAATTGTTGTTCAGTGAAACATGCCGAACTATGGGGATGTTCGGAGTTTGTCTTTCCCTCAAGTTCAAGTGTTCACGATACTCCGCTGCGGAAAGGGCAAGTTGCTGTAACCGATCAAGATGGCGCGACGCTTCGCTCTCTCCAATTGGAATGATTGTGTTTGCTTCGTTGAAATTGCCCGCAGAATACCCACCGATCGGGGCTCTATAAGGATGTCCTGTTGACTCAGCATTGTCCTGCTCTGCTGGGTGTTCACACCGGTCAGGATGCGCGTCAGCTGGTCGGTGATATCGAGGAGGTTTTCTATCTCTTCCTGTTCTTTTAATGGGGAACTGATGTCCACGGCGATCACAATGTCGGCGCCCATTTCTTTAACGACGTCTACCGGCAGGTTGTTGGTGAGACCGCCGTCTACCAGCAACCTGCCGTCGATGGTTGTTGGTGCAAATATACTGGGTACTGCCATGCTGGCACGCATGGCAACCGCGAGATCACCGCTGGTCATCACGATCATCGTGCCTTCGACGATGTCCGTGGCGACTGCCCGAAAAGGAATTGGCAGGTCTGCAAAGTCATGAATATGTGACACGTGAATAGTCTGGCGCTGCAGTTCCGGCAGAATTTTCTGACCCTGGATCAGGCCCTGCGGGAAGACCAGTTCGCCGTCGTTCAGTCCAGGTCTTCCGGAAACTGAAAACTGCGCCTCGGTGACCTTGCGGATCATCTGCTTGTCTGCACGTGAAGGCGCGTCAGACAGCTTGTCATTCCAGTCCATGTTGACCAGAACTTCCTCGATTTCGCTTGCACTGAGCCCGCTCGCGTAGAGCCCGCCAACAATGGAGCCCATGCTTGTGCCAGCGATGTAGTCGATGGGTATTCGGTGTGCTTCCAGGACCTTGAGAACACCAATGTGTGCGGCGCCGCGCGCACCACCTCCACTGAGCACAAGACCCACACTGGGTCGTTCGGCAAGCGACTGGCAGCTTGCTATCACAGTGGTGAGTAGCAGCACTGCTGAAAACCATCGGGACATGACTTGTGACCTGATTATTTGAAAGCGGCTCAGCTTAGCCCCCGGTCCTGAGCCGTGCAATAATCGGGCGATGAGTCGATTTCCGCGGTTCCTGCTGTTTTTGCTGCTTTGCTGTTCCGGGGCACAAGGCAGTGTTTTTGGCGAACATGTTAAGCAGGCATTTTCCGATGATGTGAACCATGCCTACCTGCTCGAGTTGGGAGATGACGCCTTGCTTGCCCGGGTCAATCTCATCAGGGAGGCAGAAGAAAGTATCAAGCTCCAGACTTTTATCTGGGCGGCAGATGAAACCGGCGCTTTTATGTTCTGGGAACTCTACAAGGCGGCGGAACGCGGCGTTAAGGTTCGCCTCCTGATTGATGACTTGTCACTTCGGGGTAATGCGCGAATTGTGCCGTTCCTCGCCATGCTGCATAAAAACATTGAAATCCGCCACTACAACCCGCTGGCAGAAAACATTGAAATTGGCGCGCTCCAGACCCTGCGTCAGTTCACGTTGAACTTCGGCAAGGCGAATCACCGTATGCACAACAAAATTGTGGTGGTTGACGGTGACTACACCATGCCGGATCTGTTTCGTGAGCTGGATCAATGTGCCGATAACGAAGCCTGCATGATGAAGCGCATTGTCAGCCGGGGTGAGCGTATTGATGAGATGGTGTTCGTTGCTGACCATCCCGGTAAACATGAAGACGGCGACGACCTGGCCGAGACCACCGAAAGCATCGTCAAGCTGATGCAATTGGCAGAGCACCGAATTGTTATGCAGACACCCTGCCTGGTCGCCGGTAGCAAAAAGTTTTTCAGTGATCTTATTGAGGAAAAGCCGGATCTGGACTTCATCGTATCGACCAATTCACTGGGCGCGGCTGATCATTTTTACGCTTATGCCTTTTCCTACAAAAACAAGAAGCGCTACCTGAGAAAGTTCAAGTGGCAGATACATGAGATGAAACCCGACCCACCTGACTATCCCCTCATGGTGCGTGCGGTGCCTGGCGTGGTGCACTCAGACAAGCACTACACCTGTATTCATTCCAAGACCTACCTTTTTGACGATGACATTGTCTGGCTGAGTTCTTTCAACATGGACCCCAGGTCTCAGCGTCTGAATACCGAGGCTGGGATTATACTCAGGGACAGGGAGTTCTTTGACCAGGTGGATGAAAACATCATGCGTGCGGCATCGCCAACAAATGCCTGGACGATTGGGCCCAGGCGAAAGGTCCCGATACTCAGTTTTTTTTACGGTATTGTGGAAAACATTTTTTCGCTGATACCAATAGCCAATATATGGCCGTTTACCTATTCAACCAGCTATGCGCTGCGTGAAGGTGGCGAAGAAATGCCGTTCTTTGATAAAAGGTTTCATGATAACTACAAACCCGTAGGGCAGTTTCCCGGTGTGGAGATGAGTCCGAAAGCTATCAAAACGCGGCTGACCAAGGCTTTTTTTGGTCCGGCGGAACCCATTATTTAACGGAGACAGTCCCATGACAGAAGTCGGTAAGGTACCAACACTCGAAGAACTGGCTGATCGCCTGGCAATCCAGGAAGTGATCCACACCTATGCGCGGGGTGTGGACCGGGCGGACGCGGACATCCTGAAGTCCACCTGCTGGGAGGATTCGGAAGTGGACTATGGTGGGTACAAGGGCCCGGCACATCCATTCCTTGATATGCTACCCGACGGTCTCAGGAAGTTTGTGAACACCCAGCACCAGGTCAGCAATATCCTGGTTTTCCTGGATGGGGACTCTAACAAGGCGAAAGCGGAAACCTACCTGACGGCTCACCATCGCCGTCCGGATGACACCGAGATGACCTATATCGGTCGTTACCTGGATGACCTGGAGAAACGCAACGGTGTCTGGAAGATCAGTTTTCGAAAGATCGTCATGACGTGGCACCAGGATGCAGCCTGCAGTGACAACTTTGAGCAGAATGCCTCACTCGTCCCGATCGCTCGCGCCACCAACCAGCCAGACGACCCCTCGCACGAATTCCTGTCCTGATGCCAGGTGCAGGTCAGCCTGCCAGGTATTCGTCCAGCGTCTTGTGCAGGTTACGGATCCTGACTTCCTGGTAGTTACCCAGGGTCTGCCCGGTTTTCTGTGAGGCATTCATGCCGGCCCATTGGCGATAGAAATTCTCCGTGTCCTGGTCCAGCACGTGGGCGAGTGCAAAGCCTTCAACGGTCTTGTAGGAGTCTTCCATGCCCAGCCTGGTGACCTCCGCGGGTGGAGGTCGGTCTGCGCCTTCGGCGACCGGTTGCAGGATCATGATTTCGTGAACACAGGTTCCGAGTGAGGTCGGCCTGAAACGATAGATCAGCGGGATTTGAATGCCCGGGAAGAAACAGGCGTTGGGAAACAGGTGATACTCGATGGAGTCCAGCATGATTGAGGTGCTGACATCGGACAGGTCGACACCGAGAGCTTCCCCCATGGTTTTTCGCAGGTTGTCCGCATGGGCCTCACGGGCAGTCTTGCCTTCAGGCAGGTCGTCGGGATTGTACCCAAGCACACCATAAGTCTCGGCCTCGGTAAGATCCATGTGAGGGTTGCCTGTAGACAGGTTCTGCAGGAAGCGCGTTACGTTCTTGCCGAACACGTCGTACTGGGTGTTCGCCCATGAGGATTGCCTTAATCCCTCCGGGTGAGTCTGCAGCACGTGGTAGGCCTCAAGGAAGCCTTCCATACACATCTTCCAGTTGCCTGGCAGTTCCTTGTAGGTGTGGATGGCAACGTATCGGTTTTCCAGCCCCCAGTTCCTGAAGTGTTCAGGCAGCACCTCAAGGAAGTCGTTCAGCGGTTCACAATCCTGGTCGAAGTTGATGAACACAAAGCCAGCCCAGGTGTCGGTGGGGATTTCCGTCAGGCCAAAGTTTTCGTCTTCAACATGGGGGAAGTCCCAGCGGCACGGGATTTCCTGCAGGCTGCCATCCAGGTTCCAGGACATACCGTGAAACGGACAGCGCAGGAACTGCTTGCCTTTACCTGAGGTTCCCGGATCAAAGAAGGCCATACCGCGGTGCGGGCAGGAGTTTACAAAAGCCCGTATCTGCTTGTCCTTCCCTCTGACGACCATGGCGCTGTAGGGGCCAACGTCGTAAACATAATAATCACCGGGTTCAGGCACGTGTTCTTCCCGACAGGCCCATTGCCAGACTTTCGGCCAGAGGTGCTTCATCTCGGCATCGTAGAACTCCTGGCTGGTGTAGCGTGAAAACGGAACGTCTTCGTCACCCATAAATTCATAGTGAGAGTCCATGAGACCGGGGTCGTTTTTGCTGCTTTCGCTCTGCAGAACGTCCTGCACGGAACGACCGGGACATCGTGCCTCGCCAGGTGCCAGGCTGCGGGCAGCCGGGAGCGTGATCTGGTCCATCATGTTCTTGATGCTCATAGGGACTCCGCTATTTTTTTGTAGGGGACTTCAATAATAGCACTGCTGGCTTGTCCGACAACCAGTGGGTTGTCAGGGTATTCCTTTGCCCTGTGACAGATACTACAAAGGGCTTCGAGTCGGCGCTTCTTGCTGTCCATTTGGCAGCGCCAGTACGTAACCGTAGAATGCGCGGAATTTCCCGCAAATCTTATTCCCATGACACTAAGACAGCTTAGATACCCGTTTTTGGCGCTGTTCCTGTACGCGCCTGTTGTACTGCAGGCTGATGTGATTCATCTGAAGAACGGTGACCGGATCACAGGTGAAATCAAGGAAATCTGGGACGACAACATCACTATTGAACCGGAATACAGCGATAAGTTTGATGTTGAGTTCGAGCATATTGCCCACGTTGAATCAGACAATGCCATGGAAGTGGAGTTGTTTGATGGCACCAAGGGAGCATACCTGATCGAGCCGGCTGACGAGGAAGGTAATGTTCGATTGACGTCGTCCTATGAAAGCATCGTCGTTGCGCTGGCTGACGTAAAAAAAACGGAAAAAATAGAGAAGTTTGACTGGAAAGCAAACCTAGATGTCAGCTCTAATTTCAGCCGTGGTAACACTGATAGCCAGACCACCAACCTGCAGTGGAAAGGCAGCATGAAGACCGGCGACCATCGCTACAATACTGATCTGTCGATCGCGCGGGAAGAACTCAATGGAGAACGAACGAGACAGAGGGATCGTTTGAACGCTGGCTACAATTATCTGTTTCATGACGACTGGTTTTTTGCGATGAACCTGACCGCGGAGCGTGACCCGGTTGCCCAGTTGGATCGTCGTATCTCGTTTAACCCAGCGCTGGGTTATGACGTTTTTGACGATGCCGATCGAGTTTTGAATTTTCAGCTGGGTGCTGGTTACGCGTCAGAGAAAACTGCCGGTGAAGATGAGTCTTCAACCAACATCGACTGGCGTCTTGAATTCCTCTGGAGTTTTATGGGTGAAGATCTGGAGTTCTTTCACAATCACAACATTTACCGCAACCTTCAGGGCAGGAGAAACACAGTGTTCACGAGCCAGACTGGTATCAGGTATGACATTACAGATGACATCTACCTGAATCTGCAGACGAACTACGATTACGACACCGAACCTGCGGATGGTGCGGAGAATGATGATCTTGCATTCCTGATCGGTGCGGGTATGGAGTTCTGATTCATGGTGAGCGAACGGCGACATTCCCTGCCACTGCTCACCTTTGTTTTCCAAACGCCGGTCCTGGTTACCTGGCTGATTGGCTCATTTTTTACCTGGTTGTTTCTATTAACCGAAGCGGACACTGCCTGGTTCTTTGTGTCGCTGTCGCTGCTAGGGCTGTTCTCCATTCTGTTCTTTAACTACGGACTGGATGTTATTGAATACACGGCAAGGGGACATGCCAGGGCACCGCCCCTGTCAGAAGCGCTGACTGGTTCGCGGCTTCGATTGATCCGGCTGTGTTTCGCTGTGCTTCTTGCCCTGACGCTTCTGGACTGGACGCCTGAAGGTTATCGTTGGGTCACGATGTCAGCATTGCTTGCTGTAGCACCGGCGGTGAGCTCGTCGATTGTTTTTCACGAACCGTTCCTTCGTGCTATTGACCCCAGACGCATCTATCAGTTCATGTCGAACATGGGGTTTGGCTACCTGGCACTCAGGACGATGACTACCAGTGTTCTGTTACTGGCGGTGTATGTTGCCTCGAAGGAGCTCCCATTCGCCGGAACCGATGTTGGACTGGCCATCGTCTCACACATTGCTGTGGTAATAGTGCTGATGATGTTTCGTGCCACCGAAGCATTGCTTCATGTTTACCGGGACAAGCTGGGCATCAGAACCGAGTTCAGCCAGGAACAGGCCGAGGCTGAAGTGACAGAGGCGCAGCGTGCCGAAGCCGCGGAAAAGTTCCAGCAGATCCGTTATGTCTTCAGGACCAGGGGCCCAACTGCCGCCCTTAAGCTATTGGAACAGGAACTTAAACGGCACCGGTACCGGGATGATCAAATTTATTTTGCGCTGCTGGAGGAAATGAGCGACCGCAGGTTGTTCTACCGGTTCTGCTCCGGCTACATCGATCGCATGTTGCAGGATGAAGTGAGCCACGCCTGGGCACTGTTCATGCGCCTGTGTGATGAGTCAGAGGATTTTCGGCTGCGGTCAGGCGCCACACTGTTCAGACTGGCGGAAACCGCGGAGAAGCCGCAGGAAAGACAGCATCTGCTGAGGCTTTTTGAACAGTTTGATAAGGATTTTCCGCAGCATCCGAGAAAACGCGAAGCCGCGTTGCAGGCAGCCAACCTGGCGTTGCTGCTAAGTGATGCAGAGCGGGCGAAGCATCACTTCAGCCGTGTAGAGTCGTTAGAGGGAGCGGTTGACCCACATCTGCATGCGCAACTGGCCAGTCAGTTGGGTTAAAGCGCTTCCGCGAATCGTGCTTCCATCTGCAGGTAGCCGTTGGCATCAGGGTGCCGTGACCAGACTTCTTTCCAGCCTTCGCCGCCGAGAATTTCCGTGAAGCCTTTTTCCCTGGCTTCCTCTGATTCCCAGTCAATAATCCAGGTAACGTTAGCGACACCGTGTTTATGTGGCGTGGGATCAGACCCGGTGAGCTCCGGCGCCCGTCCATTGTCTACCCAGAAACCGATGACCGGAAGATTGGCCTTAAGGAATGGTGCTGCGTCTTCAATAGCCCACTTCTTGTAGGCATCAAACTTGTCGGGGTTGTAGTGATAGGATCTGATTTCGATCATGTTAATAGCTCCTGGTAGCGGTCCAGTATGGAAAATACCTTGTCTTTGTCGGCCGGTGGCAGCGGCAGAATGGCCCGGTCGATACCTGCTTCCCGGTAACTGTCGAGTATTGTTTTGTCCGGAGCAACACCGAACACACTGATCGTCAGTTCGGACATATACCGGCCAGCTTCATCGGCAAAGTGTTTCAAGCGCGCAATATTCTCCGCTGCGTCAAAGCCATGTCGGGCACGTGGCAGCCAGCCATCGCCATATTCGACGATCCGTTTCAGGGTGTAGTCTGTTTCTCCACCGAGAATGACAGGTAACCTGGATTGCACCGGCTTCGGATGCAGCCAGGAGGGTTCGATTTTCACAAATTCCCCCTGGTAACCGGATTCCTCTTCCGTCCATAACCCGCGCATGGCCAGCACTTGCTCGCGCATGCGGGCAAACCGGATGTTGTATTCGGTGCCATGCTGTCGCATCTCTTCCTTGTTCCAGCCGCCACCGATGCCAAAGATGAAGCGTCCCCTGGATAGATGGTCCAGGCTGGCCACAGACTTGGCGGTGGTTATGGTATCGCGCTGGGGGAGCAGGCAGATGCCGGTGCCGAGTTTCAATGTCGAGGTGGATGCTGCCGCAAATGACAGGGCTACAAACGGGTCGTAGGTGTGTGAATATTCAAGAGGCAGGTCTGCACCGCCTGGCCAGGCTGACTCCCTGCTTGCGGGAATATGTGTGTGTTCGGGTACAAACAGTGATTCGTAACCCCGGCTCTCAAGCTCGGGTGCCAGTTCATCCATGCGAATCGCATAGTCAGTGGCAAAGATCAGGGCTCCGATTTGCATTTGATTTCCTCAGTTTTCTCTACGTTCCGCAGAAGGTCTGTCGAACAACTTCCTCGGGTTTAGGGCGTTTCAGGAATCGTTCCGACTTTCCGTCCAGCGAATAGGGTGTCGCCAGGGCGTCGACCAGTGAATGAAACAGGTCGAAGCTGTTCGAGTCGGTGGCTTCCCTGATGGCTTCTTCAATGAGGTGATTCCTGGGAATCATGGCAGGGTTGGTGGCAAGCATGGCGGCCTGGCGATCAGGACTGTTTTGTTCTTCGCCGCAGCTCTCCTGTTCTTCGCCGCAGCGCTCCTGTTCTTCGCCGCAGCGCTCATCATCTTTGCCGCAGCGCTTTTGCCATCGATCGAACCAGTCATCGAAGGCTGTCGGGAAGCCGGCGATCTTGCTGACATTTTCAGCCGGTTCTACTCCCGCCATCTCCGATAGTCGCCGGAAAGACAGCGTAAAATCGAGCTGATGAGTTTCCAAGAGGTCCAGGAAATCTTTAGCCAGCTGTTCATCGCCCTCGTGTTCTGTCACGAGGCCCAGCTTCGCTCTCAGTCCTGCAATGTTGGCTTCGAGGAAATAGGGCGGGAATTTGTCCAGGGCAGCCTTGGCAGCTTCGACACCGGTTTCTTCATCGTCTGAAATAACGGGCACCAGTGCCTGTGCCAGGCAGGCTACGTTCCAGTGCGCGATCCCAGGCTGGTTTCGAAACGCATAACGCCCGCCATGGTCAATGGAACTGAAGACAGTCTCAGGGTTGTAGGTGTCCATGAAGGCGCAGGGACCATAGTCGATGGTTTCGCCCGAAAGCAGCATGTTGTCGGTATTCATCACACCATGGATAAAGCCGACCATCTGCCAGCTGGCAACCAGTTTGGCCTGTGCCTGCATCACCTGGTCCAGCAGTGCCAGTGCTTTATCCCCGTCACTCATGGAGGATTCATAACTGCCCGGATAGTGCCTGGCCAGCGTGTGATCGACGAGAAGCCGCAGGGCCTCGTGATCTTCACGGGATGCAAAGAACTGGACGGTGCCGATTCGGATATGACTGCTGGCAATGCGCGCGATGACAGCGCCAGGCAGTGTTTCTTCGCGGTAGACTGATTCACCCGTTGTGACGGCAGCAAGGGCGCGGCTGGTGGCTATGCCAAGCGCATGCATGGCTTCACTGACAATGTATTCCCGCAGGACCGGACCCAGCGGTGCCCGGCCGTCACCCATGCGGGAGTAGGGTGTCTGCCCGGAGCCTTTGAGCTGGATGTCATACCGGCGATTATCTTTGCCGATCACTTCCCCCAGCAGGATAGCCCGCCCGTCGCCGAGCTGTGGGTTCCATGAGCCGAACTGATGGCCGGCATACACAGCCGCGATGGGTTCAGCGCCCTGTGGGAGGTGATTCCCGGCGATGGTCGCGATGCCTTCCTCGGATCTCAACCAGTGGCTGTCGATGTTGAGCAGGTCTGCCAGATCATCATTGACGCGAATGAGCCCCGGTTTTGCCACGGGTGTCGGTGACTGCCTCGCGTAGAATCGCTCAGGGAGCCGGACATAGGTATTATCAAAGGGTACCTGCATGGTCGGGACTTTATCACAATAGGAAGTCACATCAGGAAATCACAACAGGAGCAGGACAATTGATGGGCGCTGAAGAAGTACAGGCGAAATTGCGGAATATTGCTGCTGATTTTTCGAACCAGGTCATTGAGCGACAGAAACGCCAGGAGCTCGATCCTGCCGACTTCGTTCGATTGAAAGACGCGGGTTTTCTCCTGACCGGTGTTCCTGCCGACCAGGGTGGCCTTTGGCAGGGCGCCGCTGTGAGTTCCAGGCAATATGCGGACCTGGTTCGTGAAATTGCTCATGGTGACCCCTGCGTGGCACTCGTTGCGGCGATGCATCCCGCGGTAACGACCTTTTTCCTGGGCGTGGAAGAAGTGGATGACGCTCCTGAAGCCTGGCGAGAGCAGCGCCAGTGGGTCATCGATACAGCTCGAGACCATTGGTGGGGCACCGTTACGTCTGAACCTGGCTCCGGCGGTGACATCATGAAAACCAAAAGCCTGGCCGAACCCGTTGATGGTGGATATGCCCTGACCGGTGACAAGCACTTTGGTAGTGGCTCAGGTCATGCAGACTATATGGTCACCACGGCAAGAACGGCCGGGTCTGAATTGCCCGAACTCTTTTACCTGCAGAACAAAGATGTACCCTGGGATGGTTCGACCGGATGCAAGCTGACGGTACCGTGGGACGGCATGGGCATGTCGTCAACCCAGTCCCATGCCTTTCGATTTGATCGCTTCCCCGCGACAAAGGCGGCTTCCACGGAAGTTCTCGTCCGTGTTGCCCCGACTTCAGCGCAGGTCAGTAACATGATGTTTACAGGGGTTGTCCTTGGCGTGGCAGACAATGCGCTTGCCTTTGCGCGCTCGAAACTCGACGGCAAGATTGAACACATGCGTGCGTTTGAACAGCTGGAATGGGTCCGTTGCCAGAATGAACTCTGGCTGGCTGAACAGGCGTTTGAAGGTGCGCTTCGCGCGATCGAGGCAGGGGAACCTGATGCGCATTTGACGGCGACTAGATGCAAAGTCGCCTGCGCGGAATTGATTGAAGCGGGCCTGGCGCGTATGGCGAAAGTTGTTGGTGGTGCCAGTTATTCCCGGGCCATGCCTCTGGCGCAGTGGACGGAAGACGTCAAAGCGCTTGGTTTCCTGCGTCCGCCGTTACCGCTGGCCTATGACCAGTTGATGGCCTGAAGAGATGAATGATCGACAACTGTGACTATGCGCGCAGAAGAGTTACCTGGCTGAATACTGGGCTGGTTTCGAAAAGATCGGTAATCGCGGCTTTGATGGTTCGACAGCCATGGATTCAACCTTGTCTTTAAGAAAACGGGTCAGTTCCTTGCGGCTCTCAATGTGTTCCATGTCTTCATAGGAGATGGGGTCACCGATGGTAAAACGAATGGTTGTCCCAATCTGCCGTGTGACTTCCCGGATAAAGAGTGAAAGACGCGGCGATTCGCCGAGACTGCTGGCAAAGTGAAACAGGAAACTGTTTTCTCCCTGGAAATGCAGCGGTACAACCGTGGCGCGAGACTTTCTGACGATCTTTGCGGTAAAGGTGGTCCATGGCAGGTCTTCGAGTGGACCCATACCGAACTGCCAGCGCGTTGCGACACCACCGGCAGGGAAGATGATCAGTGTCCCGCCTTCCTGCAGTAATCGTTGCGCTTCCTTTTTTGTATCTACATTACGTTTTGTCGCTTCGCGTGTACCGTCAAAATCTACAGGCAGGAAAAACTGGTTGAGGTTGTCATCCTTCATCAGGCGATTATTGAGCAGGATTCTGAAGTCCCCTCGCGTTCTTGCCGCAAGTTCACAGAGAATCAGGCCATCAACGATCCCGAATGGATGATTGGCGATGAATACCAACGGGCCTTCCTTGGGTATCTGGGTTTCGGCATGACGGTTGTAGTCCAGGTCGAGACGCCCAAGTTCAATGCCTCGAGCAAGAAACAGTGCAATCTCGAAGGGGTCTTCACGAAGAATTCGGTAGATATCCGTCAGCTGATTTCGCCCTGTCGCGACTTCAATCAGGTTAACCAGGTTTCTCTTGATGAAATTGTCAGACTCCTGGACGTAGGAAATCGTCGGGGCGTCGTTCTGCATCAGCGGATTGGGTCCTTGCCGTCCCAGTTCTCTGCTGCGGCAGCGATCTCCGCGAAACGCTGAACGGTGCCTTCATTGCGAGTGACAACTTCCAGCATGCACCCCATGAGTGGTCGGGTATCAAAGTAGGCGAATTCGATTCCGCCTACTTTACCTGTATTCGCAGCCGGGTAACCGAGAGACTCCATGTATTCGAGGTCGGCATCGAAATCGAGTGTCCAGACACACATATGGTGAAAACCCATTTGGCCCTTTGGGACACTGTCGCGATAAGCGCATTGCTCAGAGATCGGTTCGATCAGTTCAATCTGAACAGGACCTGCCTGTGCGATCGCAACTCTCATGGCGAGTGTTGATGGTTCGCCGCGGTAGGTAATCTCATCAAACCGTTCGGCAGTATAGTCGGTAATAAAGAAAGGGCCGACACCCATTTCGTCGATCCACTTCTGGCAGGCTGCTTCGACATCTTCCACGACCCAGGCGTTCTGGAATATCGTTCGGTCCGTTGGCTTATCCATGGTAGTTGCGTGACCTGATGGAAATGTTCGTACTATAGTGCCTTAAAACCGGGCAAACAAAAAAGGGTGCTTTATGGAATTCTCGATTGAGCAGTTGTCCGACCTGGAATCCATCAGGAATGTTGCCAGGCGCTACTGCCGGGGCGTGGACCGGCTGGATGTGACCGAGATGAAGTCAGCTTACTGGCCGGATGCGACCGATGATCACGGCACTTTCGTGGGTAACGCCTGGGAGTTCGCGGAACACTGCATGGTAGGTCATCTTCGATGGCGATCCACGAACCACTGCATTTTTAATCATGTCATAGAGCTGGATGAAGACGGCGAACACGCACGAGGTGAAATCTACAATGTCAGCTACCTGTTGCAGAAAGACGCTGATGTTCTGGACACCTGGCATGGCCGCTACCTTGATGTGTACGAAAAGCGGGAAGGCGAGTGGCGCATACTGGAGCGAGTCTGTGTGCATGAATACACGAAATCGGAGGCGGTGAGTCCTATGGAAATCGACAGCAGCAAATTCAGGCAGGGCAGCTTCGACCGCCCGGCGGAGGGTCGACCCCTTGGTCCCTA
Source organism: Pseudomonadales bacterium (assembly GCA_016779585.1). Taxonomy (GTDB): domain Bacteria; phylum Pseudomonadota; class Gammaproteobacteria; order Pseudomonadales; family Azotimanducaceae; genus UBA9659. The sequence continues at coordinate 2,246 of JADHNI010000011.1, read as the reverse complement.
AGCAATTGGCCCCTGGATGGATTTACCTGTTCCTGCTGGTCTCTTGCCAGCTCCTGGTTGAGAGCGCTTATGCAGACACCTATGAACAGGCTGTCGATGATCTCGATCTTGACGAGTTGATTCCCCTTGCGGACACATCGGTCCTCGGTTCGCATGGCAGGAAGCTGCCTGAAACCGAGCGAGCTGCAGCCTCAGTGCTGGTGGACCTGGGTGTCATTGATGCTGAAGAGATTGATCAACCTGAAACTGCATTGCCCGGAATTCGCGATTTCATCGATGTGGCCGGCGCCCAGCACCCTGGCCTGGTGGGCAGGATCGGTGATCCATCGACCTACGTGAATCTTGAGAGGTCGCTCGACCATGATGAACTGCTCCAGGACCAGGCTTTCATTGGCTCACTGCACCAGGCCCTGGCTGACGGTGTGTTAACCGGTTATGACCTGCGCACCCGGGCTGTCTATGACAACTTTCCCGGCGGGCGATACTTTATCTATTCGCAGTCGAGCCTGAAACATATCCAGCAGCTGGTGACGATGATGCATCGTGAAGACATTGCCGGCTGGCTCTATGTTGTGCCGAAGGTGTCCGCTTTCCTGTTTCGTGATGACTGGGGCGAGCCCGGCGAAAATGTGGTCAGCCTTCCGGATGGTCGTCTTGTTGTCCAGGGGCGTGAGATGGCGGTGCTGTTCCGGTTTGATTCAGCGAGCGACCGCGCGCGTTTCCACGACCTGGTCACACGTTATGCCAAGAAAGACGAGGCAGAGGAAGCCGGTTTGATCGTGAATTCCTGGTGGCAGCCTTTTTACTACACGGACGAGCAGCTGGACGGCTTTGAACCGATATCGCTGGTGATATTGTCTAAAGGAGATTTTGAAGCGACGCTGACGGTTCTGCCGGGGCGAACCGAGGATGTGGTTGGAAAACTAAAGGATGGTGACTGGACGCTACGCGTCGATGAGGTGTGGGTGAATCCCCCGTTCTTCAGGTTCCTGAACGGGGGATTCAAGTAGGTCAGCTACCCGGGTGGGCACCGTTAAAGGCAATATTCACTTAACAAGTTAGCACTGACCCTGGTGAGAGCATGAAAATGTTATCTTGAATCAGGGGTTCAGCGCGGGTAGGACCAGCCTGGAGTCTGACTCGAGTTGTCGCACCTTTGTCCTCGCGTTATACAGCGCTGATAGCAACGCATCAAAGTCAACGGGCTCTTCGCTGTTGCGATAAAGGTGTTTGCTGAGCGACCTGAGTTCGCCATGTGTGTCCGGCGGAAAGGTTTCAAAGACACCCTGACCGTTTACATGATGGCTCCAGTCCATAAGGTGTCTGTAAGCCTGCTCTGCATCTCCTGCTTTCAGTGAAATGACCGCCTCGCGGTAGGCCAGCGTTTCCTCGTCTGGTTCAATAGTCCGACCCATCCAGCGTGTGGCCATAAATAGGGGCACAGTAAGTAACCAGCGCCAGTTCCATTCCGAGGGTGGCGAAGATTCGGTGAGACCGGCTCCTGTCACCAGCAACGTTATGGGTTCGATGGTTGTTGAATCCACTTCCCGTGTGGCTGTGTACCACCATTCAATGGTGCGCCCGGGTATCGTGACCTGGCCCGGTGCATAGATGATCACCGTGATCTTCTCCGTACGCGAATCTTTGCTGACTACCGGTTCTGTGGGATAGGACCTGACGCCAACGAGCTCATCCGGAGGCAGCAGTTCAGGAAGAAAGAAGCCAGGTAATCCATCCAGTTGCGCGCTCGTTTCGATGACAATTGCGTCACCGGGCTTCAGGTCGTCGGTCCTGGAGAGCTGTCTTTCCAGGTTCAGTGAACTGCCTGCAACGAACGGAGACAAGCCTTCTGCACCCTCGGGCACGATCCCCCGGTAATTGATATCAGGCACTGGTACTTCGGCGGAATAGGGTGACTTGCCCGGATTTGCCCAGGAGACCTTGATGACCTGCTCTTTAAGCTCAAAGCCAGCCGCGAGAAGTGGTGAAACCTCGTAATGGCGCACGATAGCTGCCCAGGTTTCTCCACCGACAGTTCTGCTGGTGGGGTAGGAAGAGTCAGGTGGCAGCCGGTTGATTTCATCACCCAGCACAATGTTGGCAAAGATGGTGTCCACTTCCCCGTTACTGAGACACTCCTAAACTAGAGTTTTCCAGTTTCTGGCGATACATCGCCGGTGGTAATTTGCCCAGACTTTCGTGTGGACGTTCTTCGTTGTAATCCATCATCCACACCCAGGCCATGT
>JADHNI010000010.1 GCA_016779585.1 Pseudomonadales bacterium | reverse complement strand
CGTGAAGTATCTGGGCGATATCGGTAAACCGAACAACTGATGCCAACAATACGACAGGCTCGACGGATACTGACCTCATGCTCTTGGCGAACGTAGTTCACCAGGTCACGCCGGATCGCTGGCTTTACAGCTTTTTTTCAACCACATCCTTCAAGATCTTGTGATCAAGGCTGAGGTCCGCATACATCTGTTTCAGTCGCCGGTTTTCCTCTTCGAGAGCTTTTAGTCTTTTTATGTCCGATGCTTCCATGCCGCCGTATTTGGCTTTCCAGTTGTAGTAGGTCGCGTCCGAGATGTCGTATTCCCGACAGACCTCCTTCACTAATCGACCGGCTTCTACTTCCTTCAACACTCTGATGATTTGTGTCTCAGTGAATCGGCTCTTCTTCATATTGTTCTCCTTCGTCTCAGTTTACGCGGGAGAACTCTAAATCGGTACGGGACTATCCTAGGGAATGGTTACAGCCGGACGCGAACCGATTTCGAAACTGTTGTATCAACCAGTGTTGGCCAGACAGCAATTGCACCGGGTTATCTGCAAAAAGAGTGGCAGGAAGATGATCGCGCGTATTTCCACTACAAGATGGACGAACCTATCTGGGGTTTCTACTCATACCTGTCCGGCGACTACCGGGTAAAGAAAGAGATGTATAACGACATCTCTATCGAGGTCTACTACCAGCATGGCTATAACGTTGACCAGATGATCTACGCCACCAAACGCTCACTGGAATACTTTGAAGGTCACTTTACTCCATACCAGTATCGCCAGTTCCGGATCATCGAGTTTCCCCGTTACCAGGGCACTTTTGCACAGTCTTTCCCCAACACCATCCCGTACTCTGAGGCGATCGGCTTCACAGCAGACCTGCGAGACAAGAAGAACATCGATTACGTTTTCTATGTGACTGCACACGAGCTCGCGCACCAGTGGTGGGCTCACCAGTTGCTGGGTGGTGACGTGCAGGGTCAGACGATGCTGGTGGAAACCTTCGCCCAATACTTTGCGCTCATGGTGATGGAAGAAGAGTATGGTGAAGACACCATGAAACGGTTCCTCGAGTTTGAGCTGGATCGCTACCTGACAGACCGCGGCGGTGAATTGATTGAAGAATTGCCTGTCTACCTGGTGGAAAACCAGCCTTATATCCACTACCGCAAAGGCAGCGTCGCCATGTATGCGCTGAAAGACTACATCGGCGAAGACAAGGTCAACGCGGCTTTAAACAAAATGCTCGAGGACTATGCCTTCAAGGGACCTCCCTACCCGACCACTCTGGACTTCCTCGCCGACCTAAGACAGTCCGCGGGCGCGGAACACGAGGCGCTGATCACAGACCTGCTGCAGAAGATCGTCCTGTTTGACCTGAAGGTCGACGAGGTAGCTGTCACCGAGCAGGACGACGGCAGGTTCGAAGTGACCATGGACGTGAGTCTCGCCAAGTTCGAGGCTGACGGCGAGGGCCAGGAAACGGAAGTAGACGTGTCCGGCCTGTTTGATATCGCGCTGCTTGGGGAGCGGGATGAAGAGACGGACCTGCATGAAGTGATCTCTATCGAGAAGTACCAGATCGATGAGAAAAGCGACACCATCACGATTGTGAGCGACGTGAAGCCACATGCAGTGGGTATCGACCCGTTTAACAAGCTCATCGACCGGAACCCTGACGACAACATCAAGAGTGTTGGCTCCTGACCGCGAGACGGGTTAGATTCTGAACTTCATGTTCGGAAAACCATTTCTGGTAACAAGGGGAGTCAACCATGGAACTCGGTCTTAAGGGCGCAAAAGCCGTCATCTCAGGTGGCAGCCAGGGCATTGGCCTCGCTGTTGCAAAAGAACTTCTGGCGGAAGGTGCCAGTGTCAGCATTGCAGCCCGGCGTAAAGAAGGCGTTGATGCCGCTGTCGCTGAACTATCAAAACTTGGTGTGGTAAACGGCTATACCTGTGACGTCAGCGACTATGACGCAACCGTGAAATGGATGCAGGACGCCGGTGAGGCCATGGGCGGCATCGATATAGTCGTTCACAACGCGACCGCCAGCGGTCAGCCAGGACCCGGTCCTGATTCGTGGAAGAACAACTTCAATATCGATGTGCTCGGCATGGTGGGTATGAGCGAAGGTGCACTGCCATTCCTGGAAGCATCTGACAAGGCTGTGCTGATCCAGATCGCCTCAATCACCGGTTTCGAACATCATGATGTACCCATAAGCCCCAGCTACGGCGCCATGAAAGCCGCTTCCATTCGGCACATGGCACAGCTGGCGCAGCAATGGGGCGAAAAAGGTATACGGGCCAACAGTGTGGCACCAGGCCCGATCATGATTGAAGGTGGTGCCTGGGACCAGATTAAGGAACACGCCACTGCACTCTATGAACGCGATCGTGACTGGCACCCGAGCAAACGCATGGGTACGGCAGAAGAAGTTGCTCGTGTCGTCGCTTTCCTGGCGAGCCCAGCTGCAAGTTGGGTCAGTGGCGCGACCATTCGTGTCGATGGCGCATTTACACGCGGAGTGGACTTCTGATGAGCCTGCCAATTTCTGATCACCCGTTTGTCTACCACCTGGTGCAGGCAGCCCTATGGGACAAGGCACTTGAAAATCGCGAGATTTATTACCCGCCGACTTACGAGGTCGACGGATTCACTCACGGCACCTCAAACCCGGACAAACTCCTGAACGTTGCAAACCACTTCTACCCGGATGTTGAGGGTGACTGGTACTGCCTGCGTATGACCGTTGAGACGCTGGAAAAAACCGGAGTTAAAACTGTGTACGAAGGCACTGCCCCCGTTGGAGATATCCAGCCCGACTTTGAAGGCTCCGACGACGAACTGTTCCCACACATTCATGGAGGCCTGCATCCGGATGCGGTCCTGGAGGCACATACCGTAAACCGTGATGAAAATGGTTGTTACATCAGCATAGAAGGCGTCACAACCCCAGGCTAAAGGCTTTTAATACTCTGGGCTAAAGGCTTTTAATACTCTAGGCTAAAGGCTTTTAATACTCTGAGCTAAAGGCTTTTAGTCAGCCAGAACCTGAACGTGCTGTCTGGTGTGATACTGGTTAAACCTGCCAGGTAACCGGCGCGGACTCGCCAGCCATCACCAAAGGTGAGATTCAGCGTCGGACCCAGTTGGTGCAGTTGGTCGCTGAAACCCGGAATATCGTCAACGAAACCATAGAGATTAAACTGGGACAGCGACAGGGTGACATTATCGCGGTGATGATAGTTTATGTCACCTCGTGTCTGTAGCAACACGCCAGGCTCCCTGCCCCCACCTACCTGGGTCTGGGTCAACACATTGAACATTGTGCTCCACCGACTGCTGAGCAGCACCCGGTGTGTCCAGTGCAATCCAAACAGGTCAGGTCGACCACTGTCGCTATGACGATAGTCGAACCTCACTGCATGCTGCCATCCGGGTTTCATATCACGCATTTGCCACAACAGTTCACCCTGAACAAAGTCATGTTGTTCACTGCCAAAAAACGTATCCCGCCTCTGAGCTACAACTCGCCACCTGAGGTTGTCGTTAATCGACTGCTGGTAATGAACCCTGTGAGCAAACAGATTGTTCTCGATATCATAGGCGTAACGGTATTCGATTGAGCGATGCCCCTCGTCAACCACAGGCCCGAAAATACCACCCGTATTCTGGGCAAAAACGGGACCGGGCACCTGAATCACAATCAGGACCAGGGCAACCGGATAAAGCAGAACCTTCAGCTGGCATGCTCCCGAATGAATTCGTTGAATTCACTCTCGTAGTCCGGATGCCATCGGGAAAGCGCCGGGCGCTCCTCGATAATATCGTTGGTATTCCAAAGAATCCGCGCATTATCGAGCTCTGTCGACACGTCATTGTCAAGACAGATAGCGTAGAACTTTTCCATCGCCATCTTCTTTAACAGGTAATCAGCCACCTGCTCCGGGTCCCACGCACCAGTTGGCTTCTCGGGAATATGCCGCTTGATCAGGCCCGTATAGGTAAAGCCCGGCACGAGCAGGTGCGCTGTCACCTGGCAACCTTCAATGTTTCGGAGTTCGTGAGCCAGGCTTTCGGTTACCGAGCGCACCCCGGCTTTGCTGACATTGTAGGCGGCGTCACCAGGTGGGTTGGTGATGCCCTGCTTGGAACCTGTATTCACTATTGCACAGGGAGTGCCCTGGTCAATCATGAGTTGTGTAAAAGTCTGCAGACCATGAATCACGCCCCAGAGGTTGACACCCAGGACCTGCTGCCACCCATTAAGGCTGGAGAAGGCACCGCCACCGAACCCGCGACCGGCATTATTCATCAGAAAGCCGATTTCACCATATTCATCGATCACCCTGTCACGCAGGGCTTCTACCTCAGCCAACTCGGAGACATCTGTCAGAACCGTCAGCACCTCCCCATTCATGGTTTCGGCTGCCTCGGAAAGCGCAGCTTCATCGCGATCAGCAATGGCAATACGCATGCCCTGTGTACGAAGTTTCTGCGCCACCGCGAGCCCAATACCCGAGGCGCCCCCTGTAACCAGAGCAACGCGCCCTTCTTTGATTGCCGGATGATTCATTTAGTACCTCTTCAAGAAGTCATTTGTTAAAGCCAAAGCAAAAATGCCAACAGAACCAGGAACCACACCACGAGCAGCACGTAGGCTGGCAGCCAGTTCAGCTTGAAACCAAACATTGCCATGGACGAGGGTCGCCAGATCAGCTCCACGGAAGGCGTGTTGCTTGTGCCCAACAACAGTCCCGTCAGTACCGTGACTATGAACCCGAATACATTCCACCATAACCATGAGAGTTCGGGCACGAACTGCCAGCAATAAAGGTTCAGCAAGAAGCCAGCCAGCAGTCCGAGGCAAGCTCCCGTTCCATTGGCTCGGGTAGTCAACAACCCGAGTGCAAACACACCCAGCACCGGACCGTTGATCAGTGAACCAATCTTGTTTATCGCCACCAGCACCGTTGACGCAATGTCATCCACATGAAATGAGAGCCAGAGAGTCAATACGCCCCAGGCGACCGTCAGCCCTCGGGAATAAAGCAACTCACGTTCATCACTCCACGTGTCTTCCGAGTGAAACCGACGGACAAAGTCTTCCATTGTCGTCGCTGAAAGACTGTTAATGACGGAATCCAGTGAAGACATCGCCGCAGCAAACAATGCAACCATGGCAAGACCCACGATACCATTGGGCAGATACTGGATAATGAACGCCGGTACCGCGAGGTTAAAGTTCGTCTGACCGTCACTCTGGCCGAGCGAAGCTATAAAAGCCGCATCACTGGCAGCATAAACCGCAATGCCAACACCAACAAAGCAGTAGAGCAGCACAAGTGGAAATCGGAACAGACCATTCAGGAGCAGCGCCTTCTGCGCCTAATCCTGGTTGGCGGCACAGAGCTCGCGCTGCACCTGGCTCTGGTCGCAGCCGTAATAAGACACATAGAGAAAAAGCCCGCCAAACAACATAGGCCAGAAAGCAAAATCCTCACCATCGCCAAGACCGTGACTGGTGAAGTCCAGTGGTTCAGCGCGTTCAGCGGGGAAAGCGCTGTACATGGCACCCAGGCCACCTGCCATGTCGGCCAGTACATAAAGCAGCAGCACCAGGACCGTGACCAGGATCGTCATCTGCAACACATCGCTGTAGATAACCGCGCGGATTCCGCCAAGCACGTCGTAAACCACGGTAACAACGCCGAGCAATACCACCGACCAGAAAAATGACAAACCGGTGATCAGTTCAACCACAATAGCAATGCTGTAAACCGTCACTGCTGTGGCAAACGCACGAACAAACTGGAACAACCCCGATAACAACAGCCGGGTTTTTAGATCAAAGCGGCGCTCCAGGTAATCGTAAACCGAAATAAGCTTGAGCCGATAGAACATGGGCAGCATGAACACCATGATGACCAGCATCGCCAGCGGTACAGCAAGCTCGTATTGCAGCCAGATCAGCCCACCACCCGCGGCAAACGCAACAAACGCCGGCGCACCGAGGATACTGTTGGAAGAACACTGGGTCGCCATGATGGAAACTGCAATTGGCACCGCCCCCGTTCCACGACCGGCCACATAATAGTCCGTCCTGGAGTGCTGCTTTCGCGATAGCCAGGCACTGAACGCAATCAGGCCCATGAGATAGACAAAGATAATGGCCCAATCCAGACCTGCCATTTGCGCAGACATCAGCTAGCGATTTGTCAGCCAGAGGCACTGGTAGGGTGCCAGCTCAACAACCTGCAGGAAATCTTCGAAAACCTCACCCTTAAACAGGTCACGCCATTCATTGGTTTCGACAAGATTCAGGTCACTCAGGGTAAACGAGACCTGGTGACGCGTAATGTTATGTATACAGAAAATGCTCTGTTCCCTGCGCCGACTCTGCCGCCAGAAACAGAACAGGCCTTCACCCAGGTGCAGGGTGTACTGTGTCGCGTTCGGGTGAAACGCAGGCTGCTGTTTCCTTATTGCCAGCATTGACTTGAGCCGGGCCATTACGCGAGAAGAGTCTGTGTTTTCATCAGCCAGCACATGATCAAGAACGTCCGCATCCCAGACATGACGATTAATCGCGCGATTGTTACCGGTTGCCTCGAACTTGGCCTGGTCATTTTCTGTCGCAGTCAGGGAATGGATGTAGAAGGCCGGGATACCTTCCAGCGCAGCCATAATGGTGTGCGCACACACAAAACGTTCAACCTGCCACTCATCAGGTCCTTGCAAGGTTCCCTGCATCGCCGAGAACAGGCTGATGTTGATTTCATAAGGTTTGACCTCGTCATGGTTGAGGTTACGCCAGGAGACGCGGCCACCGAATGACTGCATGGTCAAAAGCAGCTGCCCGGTTTCCTCTTCCGTCAATATGCCTTCAATAGGCCGAAGGCCAATCCCGTCATGGGAAGCGATGAAGTTAAGGTAAGTCGTGCCATCCTGTGCCGGTGGCATGCTCATCAGCCAGTTTCTGAGGTAGTGGTTGTTTCCCGTCACCATCGCATGCAGAAGCAAAGGTGGCAGCGCGAAGTTGTAGATAATGTGCGCCTCATTGGCATTACCGAAGTACGCCAGGTTTTCGCGATTGGGAATGTTGGTTTCCGTGACAATCAAAGCGTCCGGCTCCCGGTGCTCAATCAGGGTACGAAACAGGCGCACAACTTCGTGCGTCTCAGGCAGGTTGAGGCAGCTTGTACCCGGTACCTTCCAGAGGAATGCAATCGCATCGAGGCGAAAAACCCGGACTCCTCTATCCAGGTAAAAAGCGATGATTTCGACCATTTCGAGCAGAAGTTCCGGATTGCGGAAATCAAGATCCACCTGGTCATGGCTGAATGTGCACCAGACATGGCGTGTACCATCCAGCGTTTCCACTGCCTGCAGCAGGGGATTGGTTCTTGGCCGAACAACCTCGCTGACATCAGCGTCCGGCGGAACGGTAAAAAAATAGTCGCGACCAGGTGCTTCGTTTCTCTTGAACTGCTCAAACCACTCGCTGCGCGAGGAGCAGTGATTCACAACCAGGTCAGCCATCAATCGATAGCGGCTCGCTATAGATTCAATGTCTTCCCACTCGCCCATGGATCCATTGACCTGGCGATAGTTAAGCACAGCAAACCCATCATCAGAACTGTAGGGGAAGAAAGGAAGAATATGGACGTCAGTGATTGTGTCGTGCAGGTGATGATCCAGAAACTCCTGCAGTGTATGCAGCGGCGTCTCACTGTCTCTGGTTACTGAGTTTGCGTAGGTAATCGTAATGACATCGGATTCATCCCAGCGGTTCAGATGCGGGTCAGGAGAAGCCTGTTCTCCATCGTAGCCCATGGCTTGCATCAGCCTGTCAGCCAGGGACGTGTCCAGGTCAGGGTAAATCACTTCAAGATGCAGGATGATACGATCCCGCAGCGAACTAACCGCCATATTGCTGGTGGTCCTTTTCTACCGCCTCGATGAGACGTTCAAATATGTCCGGCACGGCGCTGACCACTCGGTTCCAGTGGGGCACAAACGGTTGCTCCATGGGGTTATTGAGGAACGAATCGCCAGCTTTCATCAGGTTCTCTGCGAACAGTTCCACCATCTGTTCTTCGATATGCACGTCGTAGTCCAGGCCATTCATCACTGCATCGCAGCGGTAGCTGTCGACAAGATCGAGGGCGACCCTGAGGTAAGTTGCCTTCAGTGTTCGAAACAGACCATTATTGAAAACAACGCCATCAGTGGCCAGCTTCCTGAAGAAGGCTTTCGAGATATCAATCGACATCTTCGACAAACCCGACTGATCGTTATCCTGGGAAAGACTCTGGTGCTTATGATCATAGATATCGGCAATATCAACCTGGCAAATTCGCCTCGTTGAATAGTTGCGCAGCATTTCCATGAGCACGCCGACTTCAAGACCCCAGTCACTGGGTAACCTGAGTCCGGACATAGCATCCTTGCGCATGGAAAACTCCCCGGCCAGCGGATACCGAAAGCTGTCCATGAACAGCAGGTAGTCCTGGTGGTTCTTGTCCAGGGTGTGCTCCAGCGCACGGATCAACGGCGTAACCAGCAGACGTGATACACGACCACCCATGTACTTACCCGCGATCCGCGAGTAGTAACCTTTGCTGAACTGGAATTCAAATCCGGGATTCGCCACCGGGTAAATCAATCGCGCCAGCAGTGATCTGTCGTAGGTCACTATATCGCAGTCATGCAGTGCGACAGCCTGCACCTCGTCTCGTGCCAGCATATAGCCCATGCAGTACCAGACGTTCCTTCCCTTGCCAAGTCGCGTCGGCGCGAGGCCGTGTTCCTGCAGCAAAGAGTCAATGGCTTTCAGGTTCGGCCCGTCATTCCAGAGGATCCGGTGTGGCTGCGGCAGCCTGCTGAAAAATTGCAGCGCGTGGCGGTATTCAGACTCGTCAGCCCTGTCCAGGCCGATGACAATCTGCTGCAGATACGGCACCTTCACCAATTCATCTACGATATTGGAGAGTGCCGGTCCTTCAAGCTCCGAATACAAGGAAGGCAACAGAAGCCCCATGGGACTATCTTTTGAAAACCCAAGCAGTTCTTCCTCGAGCTCTTCAAGCGGCCGGTCAACGATATTGTGCAGAGTCGTTATCCGACCACCCTGGAAACTGTCAGCCATCTGTCACTCCTGTGTTAATTCCAAGCGATGCCAGCGCAGCGCCAAGACCCTCGCACCAGCCCTCAGGCGCAAGCTGTTCAGTATAGATTGTATTACTGTTTGTGAGCTGTATCTGATGACCCCGGTCAGTCTTTAGAACAACTGCCGCATCGGCATTCTCCAGCATCGATTTGTCGTTTTCATTGTCACCAAGCGCAACAGTGCGGACTATGTTCTTTGAGGCGGCTTCAACCTGTCGCCTCACGAGTTCCGCAGCATCACCTTTATCGCACATTCCCTGCAGGTGCAGGAAACGACCACCCTTGATGACTCGATACCCCGTCACCCGCGCGCTCTCCCGCAGCGCGGCTTCCAAGCCGGAATCTTTCAACTGGAACGGCACAGAATACAGCCTTGATTGTGCCAGCCTCGCGTCTTCAGGCGACAACCCGGTCAGCGCAATGACCTCCTCCGGTGAGCAGGTATCAAGACGCGTTATCTCTTCCGAAAAAGGCTCGAGGCATTTCTCCAGGTCGGAGATTGGCGTGCCAAGGACACTGACCTCGGCGCCCGAGTGCACCGCCGAGCCGTTTTCAACAATGTAGGAGCCAGTGACCTGCAGCCTCGATTGCCACGCCTTAACTTCTTCGTCAGTCTTGCTGGTGGCCAGCACCACAGTTGCGCCGCGCGCCTGTAGCAATTGAATCAGGGGAAGTGCTACCTCGAACCGATAGTCGTGGTGACCCAGCAGGGTCCCATCCAGGTCTGTAAAAACCAGCAGGTGGCTGAGATCGTCCAAGATGCCGGTTAACGCTCAATCATGCAGAACGAGCTTGAATACCTTGAACCCGTCAGGTGTGTTGCGAATGTGCCAGGTCTGGGTATGGTCCTCACGTTCGTAGGATCCATCGATGAAGTACATATCGGTAATGTGGGCTTTGAGACCGTACCCTGCACCCTCTGGAAGCCGGAATACCTCTGTGTCTCGTACTTTATAGTCGTAAAACTCCATCTGGTAGAACCATTCGTTCAGATCCGCGACGTAAGCCTCATAGTCCATGGGATCGGGACCATCCTTGGCTTCACTGATCTGCTCAAAGTCCTCTGCCATATGGCGTTCCAGCGTCGCCATATCCTGGGGCTTCGCTGCTTCGAGCAGGGTGTTCATCATCTCAAGGAGCAGTTTTTCTTCCACCTGCGTTACCTGCGCCAATGCGTTATGGCCAGCCAACAGGAAACACAGCAAAAGGGATCGGATCAGATTATTCATGTTACTCATTCTACACGTTTCGCGCGCACATCATGATGCCACCGAACCAGGAATGCCTGATTCGGCCAGCATAGTCAGCCATCAGCGAATAACGCGACCGGGCCTTGCGCCGGTATCCTGATCGTTCTGGCGGGTCATGACGCCATCAACGAAGGTATTCAGGTATCCCTGCGCGGATTGAAGAATCCGGCTGCCACCTGCAGGAAGATCATGGTGGACTTCCAGCCTGCCAAGACCAAGACGATCCAGGTCGAACACATTGATATCCGCTTTTTTGCCCACCTGCAGGCTGCCACGATCGCTGAGACCGAACAGTTCCGCGTTGGTATGGGTCTGCTTCCTGACGATAAGTTCGATCGGCATGCGTGGACCGCGGGTCCGGTCACGAACCCAGTGAGTCAGCTGATAGGTGGGCCCGACGGCATCGAAGATAAGATTTACGTGTGCACCTGCATCAGACAACCCGATGGTGGTATTGGGATGTGGGATCATCTCTTCCATGACGCTGAAGCTGCCATCAACAAAGTTTGCACCCAGCAGGATCGCAAACTGGTCACCGTCACCCGCGGTCAGGTAGTCATACATGTATTCAGGGACATCCTTGCCAGCTGCTGCCGCGAGGCTGGCGATATTGCCTTCCGGCTCGGGCTCATAGTTGATCGGCATCTCAATCGGGAACATGGCAGGCGCTGCCATGGAAAGCAGGCCATAGACATTGGCCATGACGCCGGGCTGATCCGGCGGCACATCATTATCGGCAAGAATTGCGGCTTTCACCTCAGGTTTCTTGAGTTCAGCCAGCATCTGGTCAAACGGCAAGTCTGCATACTTGAGAAACGTGGCCCTTCTCATGAACATGTGGTACGACTTGAGGCTGGTAACGAAACCAATGGGGCGCGTGGCTATCTGGGGTGTGATTTCCACTCCCTGCTTGTTTGCTTCCTCAACAATGTTGAGGCAGTTTCGCCACTGGTCCGGGTGACTGCCGTTCTGCGCGAGGGTAAAGGTAGCTTTTACGCCACAGGTTCGAGCGATTTCGGTAAAGAGCTCCACTTCCTGCTCGGTGGTCCACTTTTCCGGAACCATGTCGCCGACGACGCCCGCAGGTACCGCCTGGAACAGCCCGCGGCCTGCTGCCTTGATGGCATGACCGATGGCAATGAGCTCGGCTTTCTCTGCAAAGGTGCCTGGGATTGGCTCACCCAGCACAGACCTATGGCCGACGGTACGGGAGGTCGAAAACCCGACGGCACCAGCTTCAAGGCCTTCCCGGACAATCCTGCACATGGCTTCGAGGTCTTCGGCGGTCGCATCTTCATGCCGTAGCGCACGTTCACCCATGACATAGTTGCGCACTGCCGAGTGCGGTACCTGCGTGCCAATGTCCATGGTGTACTTCTTGGTGCCCAGGTAGTTGATGTACTCAGGAAACGTTTCCCAGTTTCCCCATTCAATACCTTCATATAGCGCGGTGCCAGGTATGTCTTCGACACCCTCCATCAACTCGATCATGCCCTTCTCGCCGCCCGGAGGGCACGGCGCGAATCCGACGCCGCAGTTGCCCATCACGATACTGGTCACGCCGTGGCTGAAAGAAGGTTCAATGGTGTCATCCCAGCTGACCTGTCCATCATAGTGGGTATGTGCGTCCACCCAACCCGGGGTGACATAGGCACCATCCGCGTGGGTGGTCTCTTTGGCGGCGCCCTCAACGTCGCCTATTGCTGCGATCTTGCCGTCCTGGATTGCTAAATCTCCCGAATAGGGTTTGCCGCCCAGCCCATCAACAATAGTGGCGCCCTTGATCAAGTAATCGTACATGTCACCTTTCCGCTCGTTTTTCGAATAACCCAGATGATAGCGCGAACGCCAAACAATGAGGAACAACCTCCTGAACACCCCGGTAGTAAAGGCCTTAGAGATTACCTGACAGGCGCAAAGCGGGTACTTCGTGCGCCTTGTTTTCAAAAGTGAGCGCAGAGATTGGTTTGAAGCCGAACCAGCCAGCCAGCATATTGTCAGGGAAAGTCTCAATTCTCGTCTGGTAATGCATCACCGCATCATTGAAACCGGCACGAATCAGTGAGACCTTGTTTTCCAGCTTGATAAGTCGCCGGTTAAATGCGGCTATCAGGTCAATACCGTCGAGATCCGGATACTGTTCGACCCTGACGAGCACCTCGGATATGGCCTTGTGTTCTGCTTCGAGATACTCATCGACTTCCCTGGCACTGCTTGCTGCTGCGCGCCGCTCACGCAATTGAACCAGGTGAGCCTGGAGATCCGACTCATGCCTGAGATATTGCCTGACAACTTCCTCAAGCTGCGGCAACAGGTCGGCCCGCTTCCCGAGTGATACCTGGATGTTCGACCAGTTCCTGCTGCAGCGCTCGCGCAGAAACACCAGGTCGTTGTACATCAGCGCGAAAACGACAAACAACATAAAGACAGTCGCAATCAGCGAGGCTTTCAGAAAATCCAGCGAAGACATCTGGCCGCTGCTGCCAAAGATCAACAGGGCGCCGAAAAACAAAACAGACAGCGCAACCGCTATGAGTGCCATCCCACTCCAGGCCTTACGCAGCATGACCGCTTCTTCGGGGATATTTGCAATGATGTAAGGCGAGCCCTTTTCATGCCCGAACACAAGGGAGTCACCACTGGTTTTATCCAGTTTCGCTTTACCCAGGATATAAAGTTCATCACCAGGTGATAAACGTCGTTCCGAGTAACGCCGGTTCCCCCTGGTTTCCGATGCCTGGTGCTGCGTGATGCATTCAGCCTGCCCCGGGAATACTCGGATAGTGCCTTCCTCATCCCGACAGAGAAAGGGCTGCTTCCTGAGATCATCCTGGATGGTATGCCACGACTGATTCTTGCCAGAGCCTCTCTTCTCTTCCACCTTGTAGTGATACCAGGTACAGGATTCACCGCTGAGTGGACCCTCCAGCAGATCATGCCCCTCCTCCGCAATCAGTTCTCCCTTGACTTCTGCCAGTCCAAAAACCACCCCGGCGGTTTTGCTGGTGGGGATATTTTCCTGCATCCGCTTCACGCGGATCAGGCTGAAAGCGAACCAGGCAGCCACGGCCGTCAGCGTAATCAGCAACAGCGACCAGAAAGATGATGCCGTTGTTCGCGTTTCCTCAAACGCCGCTATTGCTTCGTTTTTCCAGGCCACTTCCTGTTCAGGCAATGCAATTGTCGGCGGGTTGTCCATACCATAACCGGCCGCAACAAAGCTTTCAGGGAACCGACTGATCTGCTGCATATAACGCTCACGAACCAGCACGGCACCGCGCCGCCAGGCACTGACCTGCGCTTTCTCTGTAGCATCCAGCTCCGAAAAGAGCAGAGAGTCCAGGTAAAAAGGTGCCGAAAAGTTCATGCCATAGAGATCGAGCGCGGAGAGGCGAGCCGACACCAACGATTCCGCCCGCTCGCGATGCTGCACTACCCGCTCGTAACCCTCTGCCACATCTGACTGCACACTTCGATAGCCATAGTGAAACAGCAATAAAGTTCCGGACAGGGAAATCAGGGACAGGAAAACCAGCGTTTTATGGACGCGCAAGACCAGCACCAGGCAATAACAGGCGCCAATCAACGCACTGATGCCACCCCAGAGTCTAACAAGAGCTGTGAAGGCGATATCGCTACGCTCCGACTGGGCACCAAAACTGCTGACAATAGGCTTGTAGTGACCTTCTGTTGTGAAGTCCACCGATATCAACGGATCTCGATCCAGCCAGCCGAACACCGTAACCTGGTCACCCGGGTCTATGCGCCATTCCGTGTAGCGATACCCCCCCGACTCCCTGCGGTACTTCTGCCCAATGGACCAGTTGATCGACCATCGATCCGTTGTACCCTTGATCAGTGCCGAACCGGTTTCATCACCCAGGTAAAAATCCACGGTTCCTGTGTCGTCCTGGATGGTTCGCCAGGTGGTGTTGCCGTCCGAGTCTTTCTCTTCCCGCTCGACGGTATAACGATAGTAAAAGCACTCTGTATTGGTACGAGGTGAACTGATCCTTCGTTCTCCATCAGCCCAGCCTCGAAGCTGCACTTCGCCGCCAACGGCATGGGAGACTTTGGTCAGGGGAATCCGTTCAAGCTGCCTGAAATCCAGCACCTGCTGGAAAGCCTGCTCACTCAGGAAAATCGACAACACGAGCAAACCAATTGCCCCAATGCCGGACAGGATTCGCAGAACGAGCGTTTTCAAGACCCACCTCTCACACGCTTCATCACCTGCTTCAGCGCGCGATTATCCCCTAGAAAGGGTATCTCGACAGGCGGCAGGTCACTGCGTAGCACAACCCAGAGCGCAAGAGGACCTTCAATAATGAGCGTCGCAAGCGATAGAGCCAGCGCCATCCACCAGGCGATTTCACCCCATAGCGTATCCGGCAGGAACAGGTAGTAGGCTGAGATGTAGATCGCTGTTGCCAGAAAACCTGGCCAAGTCATATGGACAAACTGGCTGGTACTGTTGGCCTGCGAATCAAAACTGAACAGGAAGGGAGAGAAAATTGAGGCAGGCGAATCTACTTTCGCGCGCACGACGAGCGCACCAAGCAGGTGAGCCCACTCATGGAACAGGTAAGCCACCAGCCCCAATCCAACACCGAGAAAGACCTGCGGAAACCAGGATTCCGGGGAAAACCAGAGTAGAGCCAATGTTGTCAGGACGATGATGCCGTCTCGAATAGCAAACCGAAGCAAGACAATCTCTCACAAATTCCTGCTGGGTCATCATCATACATGGCATTAAGATCGGATTTCATGACAGAGCCCACATTCAGAGACGGTCTTGTCCTGCTCAGGGACAGGGACTTCGCACGCCTGTTCATCGCCTACCTGGTCACCTACCTGGGCACGGCGATGGCGCCGATTGCCATCGCGTTTGGTGTCCTCGACCTGACGGGTTCCACCAGTGATTCAGCCATCGTAATTGCCGCCTCAACGACCGGGCAGATCATGATCCTGCTTATTGGCGGTACTTTGGCAGATCGCACGTCACGACATCGACTTCTGGTGTTCGCGGATGCCATCGCATTCTGCAGCCAGGCGGCTATGGCCTGGTTACTGATCTCAAGCCAGGCAACTGTGATGAACCTGGCCGGGCTGATGCTGGTTACAGGTATCGCTTATGCGCTACACCAGCCATCCATCACGGGATTCATCCCACAGATTGTTGCACGGGAAAAGCTTCAGGCCGCCAACGCTCTGCTTGGCGTTGCCCGGAACGGATCCTTTACGCTCGGTGCCGCACTCGCCGGAATACTGGTTGCCACTATTGGAGCAGGTGCAACCCTGGCGCTGGATGCATTGACCTTCGGCATCTCAGGCCTGTTGATCCTGACTTTGCGACCGAAACCCCAGGCAAAGACCGAGTCAGCTACCTTCTTCGAAGACCTGCACCTTGGCTGGAAGGAATTCATATCCCACAAGTGGTTATGGACCATTGTTTTGCAATTCTCGATGATCGTCGCCAGCCTGGAAGCAGTGTTCGGCTTGCTGGGACCCGCCGTCGCTCGCGAATTCCTCGGCGGACCAGTCTCCTGGGGAATTATCGCGGCTGGCTTTGGCGCAGGAACCATTGGCGGCGGTCTCTTTGCCATCCGATTGCGCGTTGAACGTCCCATGTTGTTTGCATCACTGCTTGTCCTGTTCTGGTCAAGCACGCCTCTGCTGCTCTCAGTGCCGATGGCAGCACCCATTGTTGCCATCGGAGCTTTTGTTGCTGGATTCACCGGGCAGATCTTCGGCGTCCTCTGGTACACAACCCTGCAGACGCACGTGCCGCCGGAACTATTGTCCCGTGTCAGCGCGTACGACCACCTGGGCTCCATCGGTATCGCGCCCCTTGGCATTATCGCAGGTGGATTTCTTTACGAAAGCATCGGTTTCCGGGATACGCTTTATCTCTGTGCTGCACTGGTTATTGTTCCCACACTGCTTGTCCTGTGTGTTCGTGAAGTACGGGAACTCAGGACGCTGACCTAGCGCAGACGGGAACTGATCCTCAGCAGTGGAAGCCTGATGGTCGCGGTGACCCCGGGCGCCTCTTCACGGTTTGCGAGACTCAGCGAACCGCCATGAAAGTCGGCTACGACGCGCGCGATGTAGAGACCAAGCCCCAGGTGACTGGAGCTGTTATCAGGTTCGGTACCGCCGCGAACGCTGACCATTGACTCCAGAAGGTCTTCACGCTCCTCCGGCAGACCCGGCCCGGAGTTGATCACCCTAAGGACCGCCCAGTGACCGTCAACATGCAGGCGCAGCATGACCTCGCTATCATCCGAAAACTCCACGGCGTTATCCACGAGCTTATCCAGCATCTGGGCAACCAGTTCTGGTATACCTGTCACAGGCACATCTTCCTGCTCAACATTTAACGTAAACTCTTGTTCCGGATAGACCAGTCGATAACCTGCCACACAGCCATAGACCAGCTCTGCCAGGTTGAAGCGTGCAACCTCTTCTTCATCCAGTGCTTCTTCCAGACGGCGCGCCTCGGCCATCTTGTTCAGAATACCGGTCAGTCGCGTAATGCCTTCCTGCGCCCTGTCCACATAAACATCCCCCTGGCGCTCCAGTGACAGGTTTTCGAGCGATGACTTAACCACCGAGATCGGGGTTCGGAGTTCATGATTCAGGCGGGACGCCATGCGTTCGAGATAATCGTTGTACTGCCTGAGATGCTCTGCTGACTTCATCGCATCCTGTCCAACTGCCAGCTGCCTGCGCGCCATCCAGATAGCCACCACCGTGGCGGCAATGATGATCAACATCACCATCATGGACAGGCGGAAGACATCCCAACGAAGCAGACCAAGCAGGTAATCGCTGGCCGCCAGTGACTGCTCCAGGGATAAACTGGCAACCTGCACATTATTGCTGAACATGGGTACAGAGACTGAGATGGACCTTTCTGATCTGGGAACTCCCTGTGTAAGCAGGGTCTGTCCGTCAGTGGCCAGGGTGGTCACGTAAGGTAATCCTGCCAGCAGGCGTTCCAGATCAGTTGGCGCATACACCAGTCGACCCAGGTCCTCTGAAGACCTGGTCTGGCTCGCCCCCATCATGAAGCGAATGTTCCGTTCATCTTCCTCGTCGACGTCTGCCACCAGCGTGGAAAATCGCCGGCCAAGTTCGGACCGGGGCAGTCGCAACTCAACGTTATAACCCTGCTCCGTCGCCATCCAGCGCCCCGTGACATCGGTGCGCTGCCGCAACGCTCGACCGTTTTCCCCTACCACGCTCACATCTATTTCACCCGGCTGCCTTGCCGAAAGCGTCAGACGATGAAAGCGTCCGTCTCGATCCTGGTAGCCAACCCGGATATGGTCATTGCGATGAACACTGAGAGCGCCCAGCTCTCGGTACACGACAAAGTCGTCGGCAATCTCATAGTGCAGGTACAGGTGTTCCTCGCTGCTGCCGACACTAAGTTGATAAGAAAGCGAATCTACCGAAAACGGAAACCTGATCTCAAGCAGGTCATCCAGCCCAAAATCCATGCGCTGATGCACCGGCCAGTCACCCACACGGCCATCAAGCGTGATGTCTTCCTGTATCTCGACGCTCCGATAAAACGCGGTATCAGAATCATCCGAGATAAACTCCAGGAACCTTTCATCTTCAACCAGCATCGAAGCGATACCCTCGGCAGTAGTCTGAAGCGGAGCCTGTTGGCTGAGCTGCGCTTCCTGCTGCCAGCGTTCGAGTTGGGCGGGTGTCAAAAGAAACAGAGTTAAAGAGGCCAGTAGCGGCAGGCAGAACAACAGCCAGAAGTGGCGCGGGATCATAAAGCGGATTTCCAGCGATAACCCATGCCGTAAACCGTCTCAATACAGTCAAAGGCGTCGTCGATTGCCAGGAACTTGCGGCGAATTCGCTTGATGTGAGATGTGATGGTGCCTTCATCAACCACCATCTGTGACTCCTGCATTAACTGCTCACGGTTCTTCACATGACCAGTGCGTTTTGCCAGCGCATGTACCATCCAGAATTCCGTCAGGGTCAGTTCAACCAGCGCTCCCTGCCATCGACAGGCGAGGCGATTGGTATCCAGTTCCAGTTCACCCTGGGTAATCAGCGCATCTGCTGTTTCTTCTGCACTCGATATGATTTCGATGCGCCTGAACAGTGCTGCAACGCGAGCAACCAGGTGCGGCAGACTGATATCCTTGGTGAGGTAGTCATCTGCCCCCATGCGCAGGCCACTGACAATATCTATATCGTCGTCCCGGGCGGTTAAAAAAATAATAGGCAGTGTCTGCGACTTCTGGCGGAGCCACTGGCACAGCCCAAAGCCGCCATCAACATCGTCGCCCAGCCCAATATCGATGACAGCGAGATCCGGCAGGCGAGACTGGAAAATCTCCTGCGCCTCGCTGCGGCTGTTATAGGTATCCACCTGGTAACCCTGGCGCGAAAATGCATCGGCGTAGTTCTGCCTCAGGAGTTCGTCATCTTCAATGATCGCTAATCGGTATGTCATGTTCCTCACCAGGCCGTGTCATTTTGTTGCCAGAATTCAGCAGCAATGTGACACAGCTCACTCGTTAAGATGCCGCATTTCCCGCGCTTAATAAAGCGTGGACCAACTGAATCATCAGTTCGGAACCACCATTCATTAACTCGAGGAAATACAATGAAAGTAAAACGTCTGGTTTCCGCCGTGACCATGGCCAGCCTGGCATTTGCCAGCGGGGCGCAAAGTGCATCAGCGGATACAAAAAATGAAAAAGAAGTCAGCCGAGGCGCCACTGCCGGATTGGTGGTGGGCGCAGTGGCGGGAGGACCGGTCGGTGCATTTACCGGCGCCGTACTCGGCGGCGAGGTCTTCGGACGATTGTTCCAGCAACGTCGCGAAAATCGCGAGATGGTTGTCGAGATCGCGGCATTGCAGCAGGCGCTGAACACGCAGGAAGCTGAACATGAGCAGCTGATCAGCGCCCTGAACCAGGACCTGGATACCATGCTGGCGCTGCAGGCGACCACGCCTCGTTCACACAGCCTGCCAATCCAGTTCCGCACAGCATCCAGCGATATCGAGGTCCAGTACGAACCTGAACTGAAGCAGATTGCCAGGGTTTTGAGACGCAACCAGGATGCCACGGTTCGACTTGCAGGATTTGCTGACCGCCGAGGTGATGACAGCTTCAACCAGGAACTGTCAGAGCGCCGCGTTCGCAGCGTGAAGAAGTTCCTGCTGAAAGAAGGCGTCGGCCAGAACCAGATTATCGGGCTGGCATACGGTGAAACACGACCACTCACGAGTGTCGAAACCCTGGAATCCAATTTCTTCGACCGCCGTGTCGTGCTCGAAGTCGATCTTAAACTGGATCCACAACTCGCCACCCGCTAATCCTCCCGGGCAGGCTGGTCCCGGACTGGAGTGTCCTCGATCAGCCTGTCCAGTTTCACCAGGTATCTAAGCGGTCCGCCCACAGTAATCGCATCAAACGGATAACAGGTCACCAGGACGAGCCTTGCGCCATTAGACAAAAGTGCAATGCCGTCATCCACATCCGAATCCACCACCTCAATATCGCTGACAATATAGGTATGCCAGCGACCGTCTGGGGTTTGCAGCTGCATGTGATCCCCTTCCCTGATATCGCGCAGGAACTCAAAGTGCGTGTCTCGATGCCCGGCAATGACAGAAACGCCAGCCTCGCCGGGTGCAGCTGTTCCATCGACATGACCCGGCCCGAACGCCAGTGAACTGCCATGGGCACCGGCAAGCACAATCAGGTCTTCATCACTGTGGGTAAGCCTCGCAACGGGCCAGGTGTCCGCCCATGGCCAGGGCCTGGACGTTTCACCAGGTGCCGTGAGTGCCCAGCTTCGCTTGATCAGGTACTGGGCCAGTTCGGCCTTGATGTGGATCCAGGATCCGGAGAACCAGCAACCGAGCGCGAGAATAACCAGGGCCGCAGACGCGCCCCTTCTACTGATACCCATTATCGGGCTGGCATGAAACGGGTGACGCCAGCCAGCAGCAGGGAGAGACATCCAAGCAGGAACAACAGACCGGCTGGTGTCGCCGTGTTCGGATAGCTGGCCTGCTGCAGGACCTGCCCCTGGGCAACAGCATTCGGTACCGTGCTGGTTGTGAGTTCGTCTTCCGGAAACCGGGAAACAACTTCCTCCACGGCTACAAGGCTCGTATATTTGGTGACCAGCCTGTGCGTGATAGCCACGCTGACAATATCATTGCGCGTGGCTTCAGAGTCCCGCCCCTCGATTTCCAGATCATTCAGGTGTTCAATTTTCTGCCTGGCCCAGAGAGTTCCTATACCCGGATTTTCACCACCGGAGACCAGCTCGACACTTTTTGTCCAGGAAGAACCTGCCGTTTTACCCCGCACAACCAGCTCACCCTGCAACTCGCTGACCTTTGCCGCCAGCAACAGGGGTTCTCCCTGGTAGAGGGCCGGAATTTTCTGCGGATAACTTTCGCTTTGAACGGGCCAGGACAGTGCGAAATCTGACGCCACCGGGCTATCGATTTTTTCAAACAACGCCTGCATCCTGTCAGCCACATCAATCAGTGAACCGATGTGTGTAAACGTGCCGCGCCCGTGCTTCGCTGCCTGGCGCATGAAGTAGCTGTTCGGGGCGCTGCCAATGCCGACCGGAAACAATCGTGTTGTTCCCAGTCGTTCGCGAATCAATTCAAACAGGGCCCGCTCGTTACCCACGGCACCATCGGTAATAAACACAATCTGCTTCAACTGCGTTTCGTCATCACCGTCCGCGAGCACCTGCTCAAGCGCCGGTAACATGTTGGTGCCGCCACCAGCGCCAAGCCGGGCTACCCACTCCCTGGCTCGATTCAGGGAGTAGGCGTCGGGGAACTGCACGCCCGCAAACAGGCGGGACCAGCTGCTGTTGAACTCGATAATGTTGAAGCGATCCTGCGGCCGCAGTCGATCCAGCGCTTTCAGCAGACTGGACTTTGCCTGCTCAATCGAGGAACCACGCATAGACCCGGAGGTATCGATCACGAAAATCATGTCGCGAGGCAGAGGTTGGGATTGCCCCTGCCCGGGAGGTAACAGCATCAGCAGGGCATAATGCTCGCCCGCCACGGTTTCACTGAAGATGGCTGCCTGTGGTTCACGGCCACTCACCGGCCGCCAGCGCAACACAAAATCCCGGTCCATGGAAACACGCCCCTGCACCAGCGAGACGTTATAGCGATCGGCCACACGCTTCACAGCGATCTCGTGATAGGGGCTTCCTATTTCCTGTAATTCAAGACCCGGATCCAGACTTACCTTGATATCGATCGGGTTGATCAGCCCCTCGTCCGACTCCGACTGGGTACGTGAAACCATGGGTGGAGTTATGAGGTTGGCATCCGGTACCTGCGTCGTGGGCAATGACCAGCCACTTTCATTGATTTTCATAACTCCGGTCACCGGGTCTCCAGGTATGTAGCTGGGCGTCAGGGTCATCGGGAACCGGTAACTGAATTCTCCCGAATCGTAAGCGACGGAATCAATGAACGTCAGGCAGATCACGATGGATTCCCCGGGTGCAATGTTGGCTATTGATTGCCGGAAGAGGTTTGGACGATTCTGTTCGATCAATGCCGCTTTTTTACCCTCAGCTTTTGCCTGCTCGTAAACCTTTCGCGCTGCCTGGCGCTCCCTGATATCCGCACGGATCACCCGATGCCCAATCTGCATCTCCATTTCGTTGACTGCTGCCGTGTCAGGCATTGGCAGGACATAAACGGCTTCCTGAAACTCCTGGGTCTGGTTTTGAAACGTCTGGGTAAGTTCAACCTGCGTCACAATCCCCGAGATAGAAAAGCGCGCGCTGCTCTCAAGATGCAGCGCATTGATCGTCTGACCGTCAGGCAGTTCAAAAAGGATCTGCCCCGCACCGATGTCATCGGAGATGGGTATGGCGGCGAACACCGGGCGGGACGACCCTCCCCACAGGAACAGGATCGCCAGGCACAACAGGCTCACTGAACCAACTAAAGGACGCTCGTCTTGAAACAGCGAGATTTGCATCTGGCACTCCTGAACTCATGTGGTCAGGCTATTTAAGGCGCCAGACGCGACGACGCCATGACCGGATCAGGTCAATCCGGTGACAGATAATGGAGGAATGTTGAATCCGGGATCGGCTAGATAACCGCTGCGATGAAAATAATAGTCAGCCCCACAGCAAGCGCGAGCCAGAGTTCCCAGGGCTGGGAATCCTGATCTTCCAGACGCGTTTCGACCACCTCTTCCCTGGAAGCCACCTCAGCCTCATGTGCCGCGCGATCACGCTCGATGGCATCTTTCAGGCTGAAAATGCGAACTTCAGTATTACTCATGTTTCTCTCCTTCCCTTCTGAGAGCACTTCAACTTTCGATGGGAGGCATTGCCTCGACGCTAAGAATGACGCCTTCGGGACTGAATGGAGAGTTTGTATTTCCAGAACTGTGACGCAGATCACATTTTTGGGGTCTGCCACCGATAAACGGCAATTTTCTCGGAGGCTATCAACCAGTTCGCAACAAATTGGGCTAGAGATTGCATTCGACTGACCAGTGTGCGGGAATTCCCGGATGCCCCGCTTCCTGCTGCATATCGCGATTTCCATGACACTCCTGCTCACCCAGGGATGCATGGATCTGACAATACAGGAGTACGAAACCCTGACCATCGGCCTCGACGAAAAGAACGAACTGGAGATATCGACCTATCCCGCCGGGTATCCGGAAAAAGAGTTCCACATCCCGTTTCTTTACAAGGCTTCACGAACACCGGACGAGGTCTATTTCCAGGTCTTCATCAAGGACCGGGAAAGATATGGGCCTAACCACCATATCGACTCTATCCACATAGAATCGTTCTCTTATCGTTTTCCGGCTGACGAGCCGACCGTCCTTTTCTCGAATTACGAGGACAACTTCTGGATGCAGGGCAGCCCACAATACGAATCCGAGCACCTGCCGCCCATTCCCTGGAACGAACACTGGTATCTGCAGGTCAGGATTTCGATGAAGGTCAATGGCGTCGCTTATACAGTCGACGAGAGACTGCATGCGACCACACGAAAGTCGATCACACCGCTACTGCTCTACTTTCTATAAAACTACACGCTGCCACCAGGCCGACCATTCAGATGATCCTTTTTACCTAAAATTAATCTGGGCATCCCAGAAACTGACAATTCACCGTATTACTCTTCGAGGTCAGATCAAAATCCAACCGGTTTCTGGAAACCACACCGATGTCGCGCGCCCTGTTCGTAACCTTCCTGGTTCTGATCATTACAGTGATTCAACCTGCCCGCGCCGTGGACCCCGCTGACCCTTACTACCAGCAGATTCTTGATGCCCTGGTAGAAGAGCCGACCCGGGACCAGGTATTGCCCTGGAAACCAGATGTCGCCGACCAGCGTGAGGGAGTCTACAACCGGGAAGCAGCCATTCCACCGCAGTGTTACACCGACTCCGGCGGTGTACATAACCCCTGCTATACCTGTCACCAGAATCACATTGCCGGTCGTGAAAATCGACAGGATGACCGCGATCTGCAGGAAGCCTACAGCTTTAGTGACGTCGACCTCACCAACCAGTGGTTCAACCTGTTTGAAGATCGCAGCGAGCGAGTCAATGCAATTTCTGACGAGGAAATCCTAGATTGGATTGATGATGACAACTATTCAGAACTCCCGGGCCGACTGGAGGAAGCAGGTTTCACTGGCTGGATTCCTGACCTTGAAAATCTTGAACAGGGCGCTGCGGCTTTTGACGAAAACGGGCTTGCGCTGGACGGCAGCTGGTGGGTCGCTTTTAACTACAAACCCCTGCCCAGCACCTTTTGGCCAACTGCGGGCTCAACCGACGATGTCATGATTCGACTTGACCCGCGATTCTGGACAACCACTGATGGCGTTGAATCCATTGGCCTGTATCGAGCCAACCTGGCGCTCGTTGAAGCCAACATGAAATCGGTCTCGCGCATGAGCTCACTGCCTATCGATGAGGTCAGCCTGGGAATCGACGTGAACGATGACGACATGCTTGAAACTAACGTTACCGAAGTCGTCATAACGACCAACCACAGGGACGGGCGAAATTATTATCTCGGCCAGGCAGACGACATCGACCTGGTTGTCACCGTATTCCCCATTGGCACCGAGTTCCTGCATACCGTGCGCTACGTCGGTGTTGATGAAGAAGACAACATCTATATCCCGAAGCGCATGAAAGAAGTTCGCTACATGAAGCGCGTCATCGAAAGCCGCCACTTTCTGCTGCATCACTGGTATGACATGGAAGCCCTGGAGAAAGATCGCGGGTTGCTGCCATTTTCCTGGGACCACGGGCACCGGGGTCTTGCAAAAAACTTTGGCTGGGAGATTACCGGCTGGATAGAAGCCTACGATGGTCGCCTGCGCTGGAACACCTACGAAGAGAATACATTTTGTATGGGTTGTCACAGCACCATCGGTTCCACCCTGGACAAGGTGTTCAGTTTCGGTCGAAAAGTTGATGGCGCCGAGGGCTGGGGTTACATCAACCTGCGCGGCATGATGGACGTGCCTAACCTCGGTGAAACTGTCAGCGAGATTGAAACTTACATGAGCCGGGTCGGTGGCGGCACGGAATTCCGGTCGAACACTGAACTCGAAGCCAGGTTTTATCTTGAAGACGGTGTCACCGTGAACACTGTGGCCCTGGCCAGTGCGCGAGACGTGTATGACCTGATTGCGCCGTCAAGGGAAAGAGCACTAACACTCAATAAGGCTTACAAGGTCATCACAGAAGACCAGGATTACATTTTTGGCCGCGATGCCACAGTGAAGCCGCCACAGCGCGTTCTGGAAGTCGTCGACAACGAAACCTCTCCCACCCTGCCGCCTGAGCGACAGTTTGACTGGAACATCCTGCTGGACTGGAGCCAGTCACCTGCTCCCGGCGAATGCATGTACCAGGGAGATGTCGATTTCGGCATCTTGTCCGACGGGCATACCGTCTCTATCGGTGGCACAGAGTCGGGTGACTACAACCAGGTATGCACACGTGGATCAGCCAACCTGACGGGGCGAATGACCGTGACGCTGCAGGACGGCTAAGAACCTCAACCCGGTGACCTGTTCACCCTGGTTCGCGCTTCCAGCCTGGATGGTGGTTTCACAACTATTGAGTTACCTGAACTCGCCAGTGCCTCTTTCGAAGTTGGCTTGACCCAATCTGCACTGACGCTCGAAGTTATTGCCCGCGCGGCACCCTCCAGTGATGCAGACGCAGACGGTATCGTCGACAACCTTGATACCGATGATGACAACGATGGTCTTCCCGACACTTTCGAAATCGGCGGCCTCGATCCCCTGGATGCAGGTGACGTCAATCTCGACGCGGATGGCGATGGTGCCACCAACCTTGAGGAGTACGAATGGCATACCGATCCCAACGCCCCCCTGTCGGTGGACGCCTGCTTCAGTAACAATGTATCGCCGTTAACAACTGACGCATCCACCCTCCCATCTGAATCGCACCTGTTTGTGGCAAACCCGGCCAGCAACAATCGCCAGCAGTCTTTCCTGCGGTTCGTCAACCGGGAAGCAACCGAGACAGAGGTCGAGGTTTACGCCATAGATGACACCGGGAACTGGAGCCCAAAAGGACCCGTCAGTTTCAATCTTGAAGCCAACGCCGCACTGCAGGTAACGGCCCAGGACCTGGAAACCGGCAATACGTTAAAAGGACTCAGCGGCAATCTCTGTGATGGTGACGGCAAGTGGCAATTGCGCGTTCGCTCAGGCAATGATATTGAAGTTCTGGGGCTGATTCGTACGCCTGACGGCTTGCTGACTGCGATGCATGATGTTGTACCCGAAGATGGCGCTGATGCGGTTGCGTACCTTGTGAACCCGGCATCTGAAATCACACAACAGAGTGTCATCAGGATTACAAATACGGGAACTGACGCTGGCAGCGTCACCGTGACTGGTGTGGACGACAATGGCGATGCCGCTAACGGTTCTGTCAGTTTCAGCCTGAGTGCGCTTGAATCCCTGCAGCTCACCTCCGCTGACCTGGAAAACGGAAACACCGAAAAAGGTTTAAGCGGTTCCCTGGGTGACGGAAACGGGAAATGGCGACTCACGGTTTCATCAGCGCTCGACCTCAAGGTCATGAGCCTGATCCGCACAGAAGATGGCTTCCTGACCAATGTCTCTGGTGTCGTCGCTGAGCGCGAGAATGGAGACCACTTCGTCATCTACGCCAAACCCGCGGACGAAGAAACCCAGAGCACGTTACTGCGAATTGTGAATCCAACAACAGAATTTGCGACCATCAACATCAACGGCGTTGACGAGGAAGGACAAATCGCTCCGGGAGGCGATATACAGCTTGAGCTTTCACCTGGCGCTGCAACACAACTCAACAGCCTGGACCTGGAACAGGGTAACGCAGGCAAAGGATTGTCAGGCATGCTTGGCGACGGCACCGGCGGGTGGAAGCTGACGGTTTCGTCGACATCAGAAATCGAGGTGATGAACCTGATTGAGACCCCCGGCGGGTTCCTGAGTAATCTCAGTCAGAGGGTAATGCCCGAGGATAGTGTTTATAAGGTATTCGTGTTTAATCCGGCCAGCAATGTAAACCAGCGCAGTTTCCTCTGGATCAGCAACGAAAGCGATGAGGCGGGTACGGTCACCGTCGCCGGTGTTGATGACAACGGGACTCCGGCAACGGGTGGCACCGTGAAACTGACACTGGGCGCTGGCGAAGCCAGGGCGGTAACCTCACACGACCTGGAAAACCTCAGCAGCGTGGTCCGCGGGAGACTCAACAGGGGTACCGGCAAGTGGCAACTCAATATCACGGCAGACGTCGATATCGAGGTTCAAAACCTCCTGGAAACACCTTCTGGTCTGTTAACGAACCTGAGCCGAACAGCCGAATAGCTATTCCGCGCAGTTACGGCACGTGATGGCGTGTGGGATTGCCTTAAGGCGCTCATCACTGATGGTCTCGCTGCACTTTGTACAACGATCGAAGTAGTCGGTATCAATTCGTGCCAGCGCAGTTTCTATGGCCTTGAGTTCGAACTTTGCTTCCATGTCGAGTCCAGCCAGCACCTCATCGTTCTCACGTTCCACGGACTGCTCATCAAACTGCTTGCTGATTGATCGGTTGCTGCGATTCTTCTCGATCTTCTCGATGCGTGTATTCAGTTCCTGCTGTTCCGTGAGGAGCAATTCTTTGAGTGCACTGCGTTCCATAATCCTGCCTGCCCTTTTATGGGTTAACTAACTTCTTGATTAATATCTTAATTATTCACTATGAAACTACATTGACGTGCATCAAAAGCCGTGTCGAATGCTGGCAAAAGACGCGGACTCGTGGTTTAGTGCGGCTTTGAAAAGAACTACAGCAAAAACTCTGGAGGGAGAAGAAACATGATTAGTTCAGGACCACTGGAAGATCGAATCGCAATCAGGGAACTGGTTGAGTCGTACAACGATGCTGTCATGCGTTTTGACGGCGATGCCTGGGCTGAGAACTGGCGTGACGATGCCACCTGGGAACTCCCGGGTGCCGGTCCGATCACGGGAAAAGAAAACTTTTTCCCCGTCTGGCAACAAGCTATGAGTGGTTTTTCCTTTGTTGGTTTCTTCGCGTCTGCCGGTCCCATCGTGGTAGACGGCGACAAGGCACACGCCACCTGGTACCAACAGGAATTCCTGCACCAGAAAGACGGCGTGAAGCGCAATGTCACCGGCCGATATGAGGACGATTACGTTAAAGTGGATGGTCGCTGGTTTTTCCAGAAACGCATCTATGATGTCCTCAATGCAGAGGAAGTCGGCTGAGTAGAGCCTCTCGACAGCCGATCATCGGGGAGACCCGGCAACTCTTCCATCTCGCCCTTCCCCTCATGGGCGCACAACTTGCCCAGATGGGGATGGGTGTCGCAGATACCATCATGGCGGGCCGCTATGGCTCCGCTGACCTTGCGGGCGTAGCACTGGGAGCCAGTATTCTCTGGCCCAGCATGATGCTGGTTTTCGGCGTCGTACAAGCCGTGACACCTACCGTTTCACAGTTGAACGGCGCACGTGCCTATACGGAAATTGGTGACGTGATCCGCCAGGGTCTCTGGATGGCGCTGGCAGGCGGCCTGATCGTGGTCGCTATTCTGAACAGCATCGAACCCCTGTACCACCTGATGCGTGTCGACCCGGTCGCGGTTGCCATTTCGGTGCCCTACCTCAAATGGTGTTCTCTGGGTATGCCGGCTCTGATGTGTTTTTTCTGCCTGCGATTTCTTGCCGATGGCACCGGGTGGACCAGACCCGCGCTGCTCATTGCAGTCACTGCATTGCTGCTGAAGATTCCACTCAACTATGTACTCATCTATGGCAAGTTCGGACTGCCTGAAATGGGAGGTGTCGGTTGCGGCGTTGCCCAGGCCATCATCATGTGGTTCCAGCTGATCCTGGTCCTGTTTGTCGTTACCAGGAAACGCTTTGCATATACAGGCTGGATGGATAAGTTCTCCTGGCCCGAGTGGCGCATTATCAAATCCCTGCTCGTCATCGGTATTCCTATCGGCACGACCATTTTTGCCGAGATGGGTCTGTTCTCGTTTACGACGCTACTGCTCGGACAATTCGGCGCCGCGGTCGTGGCCTCACACAACATTGCCATGAACCTGAACGCAATTTTCTTTATGCCACCCATGGCGCTGGGTATGGCTGCGACCATACGAATCGGTTTTCGTGTTGGCGCCCAGGAGATTGAAGACGCCCGCCTCACGGCAGTGATCGCCTTCCTGACAACAGCCGCCGTCGCGATTGCCGGATCCATCCTGATTTTCTTCTTCCGCGAGGACCTGGTGAGTCTCTACACAACCGAGTCACAAGTCATGAGCCTCTCGGTCACGCTGCTCCTGTTCGTTGTGTTCTTTCTGTTTTTTGATGCCAGCCAGGCAGTATTTGTCGGTGCACTGCGGGGTTACAAAGACACGAAAGTCCCGATGTGGATTGCACTCTTCAGTTACTGGGGTATAGGGTTGCCGACTCAGATTATTTTCGGTTTCGGTTTTATCGGTGAACCGATGGAAGTCTATGGTTTCTGGCTGGGCCTTGCTGCCGGCGTCGGCTGTGCCGCGCTGCTGCTGGGTGCCCGCCTGCTCTATGTCAGCGGCAACGTTCCGCTCATTCGCCAGCTTGCAAGAGAGGCGGACCGCCAGTCGGTACCGATCGATACCGTTGTGGCGCAGGAGTCCTAGCGGTATCAGCCGAATGCACCGGCTTCTTCAAGGCTGGTCACCTCCTCCTCGCTATATCCCAGTTCAAGCGCCAGTTCATGGTTGTGTTCACCCAGACCAGGCGCCGCAAAGTTCACTCGCCCGGGTTCATTCAGGAACTTCACGGGAATACCAATGTGCTCGTTGCCGGAATCGTCTTCCAGGATCATTTCCCGGTAACGCACCTGCGGGTCGTCCATACCCTCCCTCAGGTTATTGACCGGGGCAAAGGCACAGTCCACATCCTCGAACCAGTCGATCCAGTATGACTGGGGCTGGCTGGCAAACTGCTCGCGAAAGAACGCGCGCACCGGCTCCTGGTTGGTTCCGGGCGGTGGCTCACACAGTGGAATCAGGTCTTCACGTCCGAATTTTTTCAGCACCGATTCCGCAAAATGCATCTCGGAGGCGCCAAGCACCACATATCTGTTATCGCTGGTCTCGTAGATGTTATACATCGCATACCCACCCCAGATACGTTCATCTTTCACCACAGGCGGCTGCTTCTCCGCGAAAACCCGCCCCATTGAATTCGGCAGGCAAGCGATAAGCGAATCCATCATGGCGAGGTCAATGTAATCCCCTTCACCGGTTTCTTTTCTACGCAGCAGTGCCATCAGCACGGCAGACAGGCCAATGGTTGCCGCCAGCATGTCAGCAGCAGGAAGCGCCGGGATTGCGGGTTTGCCATCAAAGCCAAGGTTTGTGCTTAGCACCCCGGCGTAAGCTTCAGTCGCAAGATCATGTGCTGGCTTTTTCACATAAGGACCGCTCTGGCCAAAAGCCGACAGCGACGCATAGACCACTGATGGATTGACCGCCCTGATGTCTTCATAAGACATACCCAGCCGTTCAATCACACCTGGCCGGAAGGCTTCAATCACGACATCCGCCGTCGATGCCAGTTTCAGTGCCAGTTCCTTACCACCTTCATTTTTCAGGTTGAGCTGAACACTGCGTTTACCGCGATGGGTGTTCGCGAAGTAAACGGAGACACCATCTCGTTTCTGGCCAATGTCACGATTAGGTTCGCCGCCACCACGCGGCTCAAGCTTGATAACGTCAGCGCCATGGTCCGCCATCATCTGCGTGAGTAACGGACCCGGTAAAAACAGGGACAGGTCCAGGACCCGAATACCTTCCAGTTTCATAGTGATTATCCTGCCAGTGGTTTATTTGCCTTTTCAGGCGATGGTTTATGTTCTTTATGGTGGGCATACAAGTCCACCGATACTTTCAGCACGATCAGGAGAAACAGTGCCGGTAGTTGGCTTTCGAATGCCATCGTCAAAGCGCCACCAAAGATAATCGTTAGATGCATAACGATGATTCTTCGATAGGGCGCCATCATCTGGTCTTTGATCAAACGGCCTTCATATTCCCGCTTGCCCAGGAAGTTCACGTAGAACGAAATACCGTGGCTGACAAACAGCGCAAACAAAGCCGGGAGCAGCAAATAGAATTCGGCAAAAAGATTGCCTGGCATAAACCCGGTTGGGTCATCCGGGTCCTCGATCAGAAAACCATAAATGAAGCGCAGGTGTCCGTACATGAAAAAGCCGTAGTGAAAGGCGAAGAAAGGACCCTGCGCCAACACTCGCCAGCGATCGACGTAGGCCATTTTCGCGATGTTAAACACACCAATGACGGCACTTTCTGCCCAGTACACGAGGAGCACATCGACAACCTGCCAATCGAAAAAAAGGACACCCAAAATGGGCACCAGGTTAGCCACCACCAGGGCGATGCCGGAAATCATGGGTCCAGGGCCCAAAAAAAGGTGCTAAGCCCTGGAGCGGATCAGGCGGCCCGGGCGGTTACCCGTGTCCTCATCATGGGAGCGAGTCAGCACACCATCAATCAGGGTGGCCAGATAACCTCTCGCGCCCTGCATGATTCGTGTACCGCCTGCTGGCAGGTCGCGCACGATCTCAAGCTCACCCAGTGACAGGTTGTTGTAGTCAATAACGTTCAGGTCAGCCTTCATACCCGGTGCCAGCAGACCACGATCATGAAAACCAAAGAGCCGGGCGTTACGCTGTGTAGCTCGATGAATCACGTGAGACAGGGGCAGCTTTTCACCACGCTGTCGATCCCGGGTCCAGTAGGTCAACTGGTAGGTCGGGTTCACCGCATCAAAGATCAGCGAGACGTGCGCGCCGGCATCGGAAAGCCCGGTGACTGTTACATCATCCATCTGCATGGCGCGAACGGCGTCCAGGCTGAAGTCCGTATAATTGGTGAAGAACAGGATTGCCATACGACCCTGTTCGGCTGTGAGGTAATCATAGAGGGTTACCTCCGGCGAGACATTTTTCTCAGCAGACATCGAGGCAATACTCTCGCCTTCCACAGGTTCGTAAGTGCTGGAACTGGTGAGCGGGAAAAGATATTCAAACTTCGGTTCGAGATGCGCGACGCCGAACTCCATGGAGCCCATGGGCACACCATCGATTTCGTTTTCCTCTTTCAGTATCGCCTGCTTCACCTCAGTCTTCCGCAGCTCCGCGAGTCGCTGGACAATTGGCAGGTCCTTGAGTCGCTGGTAGGTAGGTTTCAGCATCCACGGATGATAGGTCTCCATACTGAACACCAGGCCAGTGGGTCGACTACCCACCTGCGGGAATACCTGGGCGCCGTTGGCGTTGGCTTCTTTCACCTGGGCAATCGCTTCCTGCCACTTGTCTGACCAGTCATCAATCTGGAACAGGGTAAAGGTTGAAGGCCGGCCGGATTCACGGCTGACATCCGCGATCAGGCTGATTTCCTGTTCCAGCGAGGCGTGTTCCTCAAACTCGGGACGGCCCGGGCCCAGAGTGCTTGACGGAATAATCTGGAAAAGGCCACGACCGGCTCGCTTGAGCGCCTGGGCGATCACCATCACTTCAGTGTCATTGGCAAAAGTACCCGGCACCGGTTCACCCTGGATAGATCGGTGACCAAGAATCCGTGATGTGGAGAAACCAACAGCGCCAGCCAGCAATGCTTCTTCAACAATCTGCCCCATCTGGGACAGGTCACCTTCGGTGGCTGCCTGGTTGGTTCGACCCCGCTCGCCCATGACAAAGTTTCTCACCGCACCATGGGCAACGAGTGAGCTGATATTGATGGCGTATTCGCGCCCAGCCAGGAAATCGAGATATTCAGGGTAAGAACTCCAGGCACCCCAGGGCATGCCCTCATGCAATGCGGTACCGGGGATGTCTTCGACACCCTCCATGAGATCAATAAGGTCCTGCTCACCACCAACAGACAGCGGCGCAAATCCTACACCACAGTTACCCATAACTATTGTGCCGACACCGTGGCTGGCAGAAGGATTCATTTCGTCATCCCAGGTGACCTGGCCGTCGTAATGGGTATGGATATCCACCCATGCAGGAGAAACCATGGCGCCATCTGCGTCGATGGTTTCCTTCGCGGTGAGCCCCTCGCCGATTTCAGCAATCATCCCGTCCTTGATGGCGACATCTGCAACCACAGGATCCGACCCGCTTCCATCATAAACAGTTCCACCCTTGATGACTGTATCGTGCAAGGCGATTCTCCCTTCATTTTCCGAGGTTTTGGGGTTGCCGGTACATTAGAACTTGCTCAGCTAAAGCGCAACCGACTCGCATTAAGCACAACGGATACCGATGACAGGGCCATGGCAAGGCCGGCCAGTGCCGGGCTGAGCAGCGTTGGGAACAGGAGACCAGCGGCCACCGGAATCAGGATGAGGTTATAGGCAAAAGCTGCGACAAGGTTCTGGTATATGTTATTCATCACGCGACGGGATAGATTCAACATATCCGTCACGCCGTTCAGCGAACTTTCCCTCAGCGTGATATCGGCACTTTCCTGGGCGATATCCGCACCGATGCCCATGGCAATACCAACATCCGCCGCACTGAGCGCAACTGCATCGTTGATACCGTCGCCTATCATCCCCACTGTCATACCTTCTGACTGGAATGACTGGACAAGGTTCAGCTTGTCTTCCGGAGACATCTCCGCATACACCTCCTCAATGCCAACCCGGGTTGCCGTGCGCTTTGCTACCCGTTGCCGATCACCCGTTGCAATAACGCAGCGGATACCCCGCGACTCGAGTTCGGAGATAACATCTGCAGCTTCTTCGCGCAGCTTGTCCCGCAAAAGAAAATGTCCCACAAACTGACCACCGAGAGCGACACCAACAACGGTTCCGCGATCATCGATCCGGGGCAGGCGCGCAACACCCTCTTCTTCCAGGTACTGCAAACTGCCCACCAGCATTTT
Source organism: Pseudomonadales bacterium (assembly GCA_016779585.1). Taxonomy (GTDB): domain Bacteria; phylum Pseudomonadota; class Gammaproteobacteria; order Pseudomonadales; family Azotimanducaceae; genus UBA9659. The sequence continues at coordinate 26,086 of JADHNI010000010.1, read as the reverse complement.
CTGATCCTCGAAGCTGCCTTCCACCCCACCACCGGCAATCTGTCGAACCCCGGAAACCGACGCCGGTGTTATGGACATTTCTTCACATGAGTCCACCAGAGCCTCCGCAACGGGGTGAGTTGCCCGCTGTTCCAGCGCCATGACTGCAGACAATTGATCCGAATCAAGATCGTGTACAGCAACGACATGGGGTTTACCCACAGTTAACGTCCCTGTCTTGTCCAGCACCAGGACATCGATACGATTTGCGACCTGCAGGATCTCACTATTGCGGATCAGGATTCCCGTGGCTGCTCCCCTGCCAAGACCCACCATGACTGACATGGGAATCGCCAGTCCCAGAGCACACGGGCAAGCGACAACAAGCACACTGACCGCAGTAACAAAAGCATAAGAGAGTTGCGGTTCCGGCCCCAGGAACCACCAATAGAGCGCAGACAGAATCGCTATGGCGCAAACAAAGGGAACAAAAAACGAGGCAATGCGATCCACCAGCCGCGCCACGGGTGGTTTCGAGTTCTGCGCTTCAGCCACAAGCCGACTGATAGCCGCAAGCCTGGTTTCTTCACCAGCCTGCAGCACCTCAACAATAACGCTGCCGTCAATGTTTTGGGTACCGGCACTGACAAGGTCACCTTCATCTTTCAGGATCGGCATGGATTCACCGGTAAGCAACGATTCATTGACGCTGGTTTTTCCCATCAGCATCCGGCCATCCACGGGAAATGTCTCTCCCGGGTTAACCCGAACATGCTGGCCTTTGACAAGCGACGCAGTGGATACGGTTTGCTCAATACCACGTTCCAGAATCGTCACCCGGCGTGGCGCGAGGTTATAGAGCTTCTGAATGGCAAGTGAGGCATCAGCACGGGAGTAAACTTCGATCGCGCGGCCGAGGCTGACAAATCCGATGACATAAAGCGCAGCTTCAAAAAACTGGTGTCGGCTGCCTTCAGGCAGAATCCCGGGCAGGAATACCGCAACTAATGAGTAGAAGTAGGCCATTGCGGTTCCCAGGGCAATGAGCGTATCCATTGTCGCCGCCCCATGGAGCGCCGCTTTTGCCGCGTTCCGATAGAACTGGCCACCGGCAAACAGCATTAGCGCCAGGGTCACCAGGCTGATCGCGAGCCATGCAGGTTTCGCGTTCAGTGAGGGCAGAAAGCCAAACCACATGTCCGCCATGAGCAGGCTTGCGGCAATCAACACGATCAGCGACTTGAGCACCGCTTCAGTCAAGTCAGCGCCAAGCTGGCGCTCCTGCTCTTTGACAGAGACGACCTCGTGTAGCGCGGCATCGTAGCCCGCAGTTTTCACGGCATCTATCAGGTTTTCAGCAGAAGCCTTACCAACGACCGCTGCAGACCGGGAGGCAAAGTTCACGCTGGCGCTGGAGACACCCTGCACCTGTGCAAGCGCCTGCTCGACAGAGCGCACGCAGCCGGCACACGACATGCCGTGTATATCAAGCAATATGGTGGCGTTCTGTTTCAATTCTTTATCCTTGCGACAAGAATAAAGCCTGAAGTTGCTAGAGAGTCTAGCCTTTCAATGTGGGATACTCGCGTCATGAGTTCGCGCTGGCTCCTTCTCCTGGGCGTCTGGCTGCTGTACGGCTCATTTGGCCTGGTGGCCACGAGTCTGGCACCCATGGCCTCCCTCATCATCATTGACCTGTCCATGACCCATGCGCAAATGGGTATGGCGATGGGCGCCTGGCAGCTTGTCTATATCTTCTCCGCTGTCCCTGCCGGTGTGCTGCTGGATCGTATCGGCCCCAGATATGCCCTGGCACTGGGGGGCTTTCTTGTTGGCTGTTCTGCCCTCGCCCGTGTGTTTGCAGATGACTCAACCAGCCTGATTGCGGCCGTTATGTTATTCGGACTGGGAGGTCCAATCATTTCAGCGGGGGCACCAAAGGTTGTGGTCTCTTCGTTCGAAGGATCATCCCGCGGACTTGCCATGGGTATCTATATGACGGGTCCTGCCATAGGCGGCATCGTTTCCCTGACCACCACCCACTCGTTTCTGCTCCCCTGGCTTGAACAGGACTGGCGGCAGGTCATGGCACTCTGGACAGGCGTTACATTTGTTGCAACAGCGACCTGGTTCCTGATTGCCAGCCTGAACCGGGAAGCGGAAACCGCAGGAACCGCGGCGGCCCGGGTTTCACAACTACGCGTGATCCCGGAGCTGATTAGCAAACCAACCGTAATCATCGTGCTACTGATGAGCATCAGCGTCTTTATGTTCAACCACGGGCTGAACAACTGGTTGCCGGAACTGTTGCAGTCCCATGGTTTGACGGCGGTCAACGCCGGCTACTGGGCCGCATTGCCAACCGTCATCGGCATCATCGGTTCACTGGTGATACCGCGACTGGCCACCCCGGAGCGGCGTTTTAATATCCTGCTCGCACTAAGTGCTGCCGCCTTTCTTGCCAGCCTCCTGCTCCGTTTCAGTGAACCAGAATCGCTGGTCACAGGGCTGTTACTTCAGGGCATCGCCAGATCGAGCCTGATGACCGTACTGATCCTGACGCTGGTGGAGCTACCCGAAATCGGTGAGCGTTACGCGGGCGTTGCGAGCGGTCTTTTCTTCTCTGCGGCAGAACTGGGCGGCGTGATGGGTCCACTGACGCTGGGGCTGCTGTACACTCCGGGTGGTGGCTTCAGCAGCGGCCTGACACTACTGACCATGATCACATTGACCATGATCCTGGGCTCGCTGCTACTCAGGCGACGAGCCAGGGTCACCAGCACCTAGCTCGGATCAGCAATCTTCAGCAATTGCTTGCCAAGGTTCTTGCCTGTGAACAGGCGGTTCAGCGTATCAGGAATGTTGTCGAACCCTTCCTGCATATCCACCTGGTACTTGAGCTGACCGGCATTGATCCAGCCCATCAGCTCTCCAATCGCTTCACCCGCACGGTGCATGTAGTCAATCACGATAAAACCTTCCATGCGTGCCCGCATGATGACGAGATTCATCAGGTTGGTCGGGCCCGGAACCGGCTCTGTCGCATTGTAGGCAGAAATACCGCCACACAGGACAACGCGAGCCTTCATGTTGATGTGATTCAGCGCCGCTTCGAGAATATCGCCCCCCACATTGTCAAAAAACACATCGACCTTGTTCGGACAGGTCTCTGCGATACGCGCATCCACATCTTCATTCTTGTAGTCGATCACGTCATCGAAACCAGCTTCCTCCTTGAGCCATCGACACTTGTCCGGGCCACCGGCAATACCAACAACACGGCAACCCTTGATTTTTGCAATCTGGCCGGCAACAGAGCCTGTTGCACCAGCAGCACCGGAAACCAGCACAGTTTCACCTTCTTTTGGTTCACCCAGGTCCAGCAAGCCAAAGTAAGCGGTGAGGCCGGTCACACCGAGCACAGACAACATCATCTCCGGCGGTACACCCTCAGGCACCTTGGAGAGCCCCATGACACCCTGGCCTGGTGCAACAACAAGAAAGTCCTGCCAGCCTCCGGTGGTCTGGACTATGTCACCCCTGGCAAAGTCCGGGTTGTTGGACTCCACGACCTGGCCAATTGAACCCGCACGCATGGGTTCACCAATCTGGACAGGAGGCAGGTAACTCTCGCGGTCTTCCATCCAGCCACGCTGGGTTGGATCAAAAGAAAGGAAGAGGTTACGAACGAGCACCTCGCCATCACCGGGGTCAGGAATAGGACCTTCCGCGTACTCAAAATTGTCCCGTGTGACGATGCCGTGGGGGCGCTTGGCAAGCAGCCATTGGCGATTGTTGTTCATTGATCATCCTTCGATAGATTGGTTGAAGTCGATTATACGCAGGCAGGTACCCGGCGGATGCCCCGGACTCCGGCTTTGTGCATAATCTCTTTCCCAGATTCGAAAATGGCCGCCAATGAAAGAATTCCAGGTTAATGTGAAAACCCCCGACGGCGAGATGGACTGCTTCGTCTGCCATCCAGAGGGTGATGCCCTGCCCGCCGTACTTTTCTACATGGATGTCCCCGGCATCCGCGAGGAACTTCGCGACATGTGCCGCCATATTGCAGAACAGGGTTATGTGACCATCCTGCCGGACCTCTATTATCGGGACGGCGTGGTTCGCTTTGATCTATCGAGAGGCGAAGAAGAACTGCAGAAGATGTTCGCCCAGGGCAGCAAGCTCACGGTCGACATGATCACCCGTGACACCCAGGGCCTTGTGGAATACTGCCGCTCCCAGGATTTCATCACGGACAAGGTAGGTTGTGTTGGTTACTGCATGAGTGGCCAGTTTGTCGTTGCAGCGGCAGGCAACTTCCCCAACGACATAAAAGCGGCTGCGTCACTGTACGGCGTTCGCATCGTTACCGACAAACCCGATTCACCCCACCTGCTGGCGAACCAGATCCAGGCCGAACTGTATCTCGGGTTTGCCGAACATGATCCCTTCGTTGAGGACTTCGTCATACCAACATTAACCGAGGCCCTGGACAAAGCCGGTGTTACCTACACTATCGAAACACACCCCGGCACAGAGCACGGCTTCTGTTTCAAGCAAAGACCTGCTTACCATGAAGCAGCGGCAGACCTGGTGTGGCAACGTCTGTTTGAACTCTACGAAAACAACCTGAAGTAGCACATGTCAGATCAGGACACTTCCACCCGCTTTATCTTTAAAGGCGCCGATATCCGCGGTAACTTCGTCCGGATTTCTGACAGCTACCGGTCAGCGATTGCAGGGCACCAGTACCCGGAAGAGATTAAACACCTGCTCGGAGAGTTCCTGGTTGCTGCCCAACTGATGGCGAGCACAATCAAGTTCGAAGGCAAACTGACACTGCAGGCCAAAGGCAACGGCGCGATCAGGGCGGTGATGGCAGAAACTTCACATGATGGAAAAACTCGAGCCATTGCGCAGCTTGCCGAATCAGCCCAGCCATACGACTTCGCCTCACTGAAAGATGGTCTGCTGGCAGTAACGATCGCGCCAAAAGGTCGGCAAAACTACCAGAGCATGGTACCCATGACCGGCGACAACCTCGCCGCTTGCCTGAAACACTATTTTGAACAATCCGAACAACTCGGCACACTGTTTCACCTTGCGGTTGAACCGGGACGCGCCGCAGGCATGTTGATCCAGCAATTGCCAGGGCAACTGGAAACTGACGAGAAGCTGCGCTCGGAACACTGGCGCACAACACAGATCCTGAGTGACACCCTGACGCCAGAGGAACTGCTAGAGAAAGACAACCAGACCATCCTGAAACACCTGTTCGCTGAAGAAGATATCCAGGTACTTGGCGCTACTGAGCTAAACTTTTCCTGCAGTTGCAGCCAGGAGCGCATGGCCGGCGCGCTGGCGTCACTGGGCTCCGCCGAGCTTGAAGAGATATTCCGTGAAGAGGAAAAGGTTGAGCTGACCTGCGAGTTCTGTTCCCGGAGCTACGAGTTCAATGCCGCAACCCTTACCGAAATTCTGAGTAGAAATGAAAAGCTACATTAATGTTTCACAGTTCATCTTTGTAAAACACCCCAAAAAACTCTCGTAACCCACCGACGGCCATTCTTATTGTTCATTTAAATTAATGAACTATCGTCCGGAACAGCGTAAGAGATACAACGCTGAATATGGCTCACAGCTGAAGTTTGCAGCCTCTTCGCTGGGTTTTGCCCATGTCACCGTGAACCAGGGCACATTTACCGTGAAACTAATGAACGATAAAGCTGAGACACTTTATGGTGCCAAGCTGAATTCAGAATTAGAAGTGGCGTCAATCTTCTACTGATCGATCAATGTGCAGCTCCCGGACCATAGCCATCTGCAGCATGTCGAGCAGGGCGTGCAACACGACGGGTATCCAGATGCTGCCGGTTGCCAGGTAAATGGTCGCAAAAATGCCGCCAACAAAACCCGTCTTCAATATCCCTTCCCATCCCTGGTAAGCATGGGCCACGCCAAAAGCAATCGTTGAAACAATCGCTGCTGCCCAAAGCGGCATGTAGAGCGAAAGCAGCCAAATGACATATCCACGGTAAACAAGTTCTTCAACAATCCCGGCAGTGATTGATACAAAGTTGGAGAACACATACTCCTGGCGAGTCCTGGGTAATGCATAGCCAACAACACCAAGCGCCACGAATTGTCGCTGCTTCTCGGCAAAACTGATTTTTCGGATCTGCGTGAGCTGGTAGCCGAAGAACACCACCAACAGCAAGGCAACTGCGCCCCCTGTTGCGTACCCAATTGCCGAACCCGGTTGCATTCCGAGATTCGCCAGAGGACGGTCCAGCAGCAGCCAGCCTGCAGCCAGGATAGTAAAACCGGTCCACTGCATGCCCATGGTCTGCCAGTAGATGATCGAACGGTTCAGGTCCTCACCACGGTGGGCAAGTGCAAGATAGATTCGAAACGATCGAGCCGAGTAAATCGGCAGCGCTATGAACAGCGCGAGAAGGAAGGCGATATCAAACCAGTGTATTTCATTAAACTCAGTCAAGAAGTGATTTGACCTCGGCGAGCCGATGGATTGTGTCGATACACTGGGCGTGATCCGAGCTGAGGTTGCGCACAATAATGTCAGTGTATCCCTCGCCTTCGAGCACGCGAACCTGGTCAGCGACCTCCTCCGGAGAACCATACATAAGGGCATCAGGAGAGATGCCACGATACCCCTCGGCGATGTAAGGCTCGACCACCTGCTTCGCCTCTTCACTCGTAGCACCAATATAGATGTCACGACGAATCGCTGTTGCCGTCGGCGTCCGGTCATACTCGGCGCAGTACTGCTTGTAGCGAATAATCGCTTCGCCTGCCTGGGCAGGTGTCAGGCCTGGGGATGCCAGCCAGCCCTCACCGATGCGTGCTGTTCGTTCAACCGCCTTGTCTGCCACCGACCCGATCCAGATGTCCACGGGTTCTGAGGGCAAGGGTGAAATCCTCGCCTGTGAGATGTTCCAGTAACGAGGTTCATCCACGGCTTCACCACGCCACAAGGCACGCATGGTGTTAATGCTGGCAACGAACATGCCAACGCGCCTGGACATATCAACGCCCATCGCCTTGCCCTGGCGTTCATCACCCAACCCGCACTGCATGATAAAGGGTGCTTTCGAGAGGCTCGCCAGCGTACCGATCTGCTCTGCCAGCGTGACCGGGTGCCATAACGGCAGGAGATACATGGCGCCGAAAGGCCTGTCTCCCCATTCTGCCAGCATACGCGCCAGGATCACGTTGTTCTGGTAATAGGGAAACGGCGTCACGTGATGATCACCAACAAAGAGCGTATCCAGACCGGCTTCCCTGGAAGCCTTTGCTCGTTCAATCATGTACCGCGCACCTTCGTGCGGATCGTCAACCTTGTGCGAAGAAGTTACCGATATGCCGATTTTCATTGAACATACTCCGCCAGGGTTTTTGACATACCCCTATAGGTTGCATCCAGAGTTTCCGCGACCTGGTCTTCCGAACTGGGGTCAACTGGCTGGAAAGCACCCAGCCAGTATAGCTCACACTTGTCTCCAACTGACTTGACCTGGACCTGCGCACGATACTCTTTCATGCCGATGGGCTCACCGTATACAAGCTCATACCCCAGGATCATCTGATCCGCGTCCAGCTCCGTGAGTTTTTCCGCGATCTCGCCAACACCCATACTGAGGTGCCTGATCATCCCGATACCATTCCCTTCCACCCGGATAGTGTCGTCTGGCCCACCGGCCCAATTGAGAAACCCGCCAAAGTCTGCAAGCATTTCCCAGATCCTGGCCACCGGCGCATCTACCTGAACAATAACCTCCACTGCCCGCATTCAAGCCTCCTAGAGTGTCAACCAGCCGCCATCGCAAGGCAGGTAAATACCTGTCACGAATGAACTTAAGTCGGATGCGAGGAAAACGGCAGCCTTGCCTTGATCCATCGGGTCTCCCCAGTGGCCGAGCGGTAGTCGCGAGATGCGATCCGCCACGGTATCCGCCAAAGGATCCCCGCTCCTCGGCGGCACCTGTGCATCCACGGGTGGCGGCTCACCTTCATTCACCCAGGTTGGGCCAGGAGCCAGCGCATTGACGTTAATGCCGTGCGGGGCCAGTTCCAGTGCCAGCGATTTTGTGATCATCTCAACAGCAGCTTTAGAGCCGTCATAGGTCACACCCACGCCGGGGGTTCGCGCCTGGGTGGATGCAACATTGATGATTCTTCCGCCACCCTGCGCTTTCATAATGGCGGCCGCAGCGCGGCAACAGTAAAAAACGCCGTCAACATTGACTGACCAGAGAGCGTCCCACATTTCATCGGTAATTTGTTCCACCGGACCGCCATACCCAATATACAGGCCAGCATTGTTCACCAGGATATCGAGTGAACCCAGTTCGGCAACAGTCTGCGCCATGGCAGCGTCCACATGGTCACGCTCCACCACGTTCAGGGCCATGGCCGCACCCCCGATTTCATCAGCCGTCTGCTGCGCGGTCTCGAGGTTGATATCGCTGACCATCACCTTCGCACCTGCCATGGACAGCGCTGTCGCAATGCCCTTGCCGATACCCTTACCGCCACCTGTGACATGTGCCACCTTGCCGGTCAGGTCTATCCATTCGGCCGCCTTGTTCATTCCCCTCTCCTGTTCGCTAACGCACTGATAGTGACCGATTAAACACGTCCTGCTAGGATCTGTGAAGTAAATCGAGTTTGGTGTGCAGTCATGGCCAGGATCCCTACAAACCTTTCGGAAGTCACCCCTGAATGGATAAACGATTGCCTGGGTACCCAACCCGAGGGGCTCACGCTGGAGCCTATGGGCGAAGGAGTCGGCATGATGAGCAACATGGCCATCATCCACCTGGACTGGAAACAGGGTGTGGATCTGCCAGACAGCCTGGTCATCAAGATCGCTGCCGAAAACGATACCAATCGTGCCGTGTCACAGCAGTTCAATCTCTATCTCAAAGAGGTCAGCTACTATCGTGATCTCGCGCCAAGAACCACGGCTGGAAGCCCGAAAGTCTATGCCTCAAATCTTGACGAAGAGCAGAACTTCTTCCTGCTCATGCAGAATGTTTCGGACTATCGAATGGGTGACCAGGTGTCCGGCGCCAGCCTCGAAGAATGCGAGCTCTGCGTCGACTTCCTGGCAAAGCTTCATGCCAGCTTTTGGAACAACATCGAAGACGTTGATTGGCTGCCGCATATGTCGAACAGCGACAATGCCCGCAACATGGCCCTGGGTTGTGAAGTAGGCTGGACCCAGCTGCTCGATATCTTCGGCGAGTTTGTCCCTGACAGCATTAACTCACGCCGCGAGGATTACATTGCAAACATCAGCACCCTGCAGGAACAGCTGGACCAGCCACCGCGAACCCTGATTCACGGCGACTTCCGCATGGATAACATGCTCTTCGGGCATAAACCGGATCACGCACCCCTGCTGGTTGTGGATTTCCAGGGTCCACTCAAAGGTAACGGCATGCAGGATCTTGCGTACCTGATGAGCCACTCAGCGAAAACCGAAGTCAGGCGTGAGCACGAGAAAGCGCTGCTGCAACGCTATGTTGAAGGAGTGGCTGCAGAAGGCGTAGAGGGTTACGACTACGACACCGCCTGGAATGATTACCGGGTTGCCGTGCTCTATTCATGGACGGTTGCTGTGGTCATTGCCGGCACCATGGACCCCGCCAATGAAAGGGGTTTCGCCTGGATGTCAAAAATGGTGGAGCGGAATGGTATCGCCATCAATGATCTGGATTGCCTGGAATTACTGAAAGAGATTTGAATAAAGTGGCCAATCCTCCTAGGATTCGCCGCCTATGAGCCAGACATCAAATTCCAATCAACCTCAGCTCCTTCACGAGTCCAGGGTTACCGAATCCCAGATCGATTCCCTGGGTCACATGAACGTACGTTTCTACGTGGAGCGTGCTTCCGCCGCGAATCAGGCACTGTTGAACAGGCTGGGCATCACGCCTGGAAACGGTCAGAAAATTCGGCGAACGGATACGTTTAACCGATTTCACCGGGAGCAGTTCGAGGGTGCATTGCTCAGGACATTTGGCGGCCTGGTGGCAACCGAAGACCGCAATGGCGTGACCGGCTACTATGAGATTCGCAACGAAGAATCCGGTGACGTCGCGGCGACATTCATCATGACCAGCCAATTACTGGACACAACGACAGAAGAATTGTTGCCACTCAAGCTCGATGAGCAACAGGTTTCTGAATGGATGGTCGAAGTGCCGGAATATGGTCGACCGCGTTCGCTGACACTGAATGAACCCCGTCGCCCCTCCTTCGAGGAGATCGAGCCCCTGATTCCTGATGATGAACTCCTGGGCGGCCTGAGCGGACGCCGGGAGGGTATTGTCCTTAAAGAAGACTGTGATGAGACCGGTCATCTCGCAGAGGGCACAGACCTGGTGCATGTCATCTGGCGGCCACAGCCTGGCGAAGATCTGCGTAAGGTGGGACCACCGCACCTGCGGGATCAGCAGGGTCGACTATACAGCTGGGCGATGATGGAAATTCGCAGTATCGTTTACCAGCGTCCAGCGGCCGGCGAGACCATTGTCTCTCTAAGCACGGACGTCAATTACGGTGAAAAATGGCGTCATTCAAGACGCTGGGTGTTTTCCAAGAATTCAAGGGAACTGCTGGGTATCAGCGACCAGACCGGCATCTGCATGGATCTCGAAGCCAGGCGCGCCATCAACATCCCGGACGAAGTGCGCCCGTTGATCGAAAAGTACTGCCTGCGCGATCTCGCCTGATTTTGCTGCAGCACAGCAATAACTGTGCTGAATAGCCGGATTCATTGATACCTGTTGCAAAAAAAGCGAAAGTATCGGCTCTCGAGAGGAGCAGATACCCATGGCTGAATACGACCTGATCATCAAAAACGGCGAAGTGTTTGACGGCAGCGGCGGACCTTCGACCCGGACCGACATCGCCATCAGGGATGGCGTCATCGCAAAGGTGGCACCCGGCATCGGTGGCGATGCAGACCGCATTATCGACGCTGAAGGCAAGATTGTTACACCCGGTTTCGTGGACGTGCACACCCACTACGATGGGCAGGCCACCTGGGATTCACACCTGAACCCTTCTTCCAATCTCGGTACAACCACCATTGTGATGGGCAACTGCGGTGTTGGTTTTGCACCCTGCAAGCCGGAAGATCACCAGGTACTCGTACAGCTGATGGAAGGCGTGGAAGAGATTCCAGGCTCTGCCATGGATGAGGGACTGCCCTGGAACTGGGAGTCATTCCCTGAGTTCCTGGACGCGCTGGAAGCAAAACCCCGCGACATTGATATCGCGGCGCTGCTGCCTCACGGTCCACTGCGCGTGTATGTCATGGGAGAACGCGCCGTTAACCGCGAGCCTGCCACCGAGGAGGACATTGAGAAAATGAAAGTCCTCATCAAGGAAGGCATCGAAGCTGGCGCGGTTGGCTTTTCGACATCCAGAACCCTGGTCCACCGAAGCAGTTCGGGCAGTTTTATCCCGACATACCAGGCAGCGACCGAGGAACTGAAATCCCTGGGTGAGTCGCTCTCAGCAGAACGCGGCAGCGTCTTCCAGATGATTTCCGACTGGGAAGATGCAGACGACGAATTCAGCATCATCCGTGAAATCGCCGAGCGCTCCGGCGCGAAGGGTACTTTCACCCTGCTGGACCTGGCACCAACGCCAGATCTCTGGCACGAACAGTTAAAACGTATTGAAGCAGCGCAGGAAGCCGGTCTCGACATCCGTGGCCAGGTGATTTCAAGACCGGTAGGCATTCTGATGGGTCACCCCGCCTCCATGCATACTTTCTATGCCCGCCCAACCTACAAGGCGCTGGCGGACCTGCCCTGGGATGAGCGGATCGAGAGATTAAGTGATCCGGAAATCAAGGCAAAGATCCTGCGCGAAGAAAGCGAGCAACCGCACGTGTTTGTGGAAATTTTCGAGAAGCGTTTCCGTAACATGTACCCGCTGGAAGATCCCATCGAATACCTGCCCAGCCGTGATACCTCGGTAACCGCAATGGCAGAGAAAGAAGGTCGCGAACCTTCTGAGTGGTTGTATGACTATTTCCTCGGCAACAATGGGAACAACCTGGTTTATATCCCGGCTGCGAACTTTTCCCAGAATATTCCCGAGCTGCTGACGCACCCGTACACGGTCAGCGCCCTGGGTGACGGTGGCGCGCACGTCGGATCCATCTGCGACACCAGTGCCAACATCTACGTACTGACCAAGTGGGTGAAAGACAAGCAACAGATCGAGCTGTCACAGGCCATCAACATGTTGTGCCGACAGCCAGCCGAACTTTATTCCCTGCATGATCGTGGCCTGATCAAGGAAGGTATGAAAGCAGACGTGAACATCATCAATTTCGATGAACTGAAACTGCGCACACCACATATCGTACATGACCTGCCTGCCGGTGGCCGCCGCTTCCTTCAGAATGCAGACGGTATCGATGTAACCATCAAGGCTGGCGAAGTCATCTACGAAAATGGAGAAGCCACGGGTGCATTGCCAGGCCGACTGGTTCGAAGCACGCAACTCTCAGCTCAACCAGCGGCATAAGAGGTAACGCCATGTCTGCTCTGGAACAACCCGTCCGAACCATGGATGAGGCTTTCAAGCGCCTCCTCGATGAGGACACCCGGAAAGAAAACATTTCCGACGCGCTACGACGCAATAATCCGATGCCCCCCGGGCCAACCCTGGTCCCCGTGGCTCGCTATACAGATCGTCGTTATCACGAACTGGAGAAAGAAAAACTCTGGAAAAAGTCCTGGCTGATGGCCTGCCATGAGGACGACTTCGAGAATGTTGGCGACTGTGTACCCTACGACGTTGCAGGCTTGAGTTTCCTGATCGTTCGAGCAGCAGAAGATGAATACAAGGCGTTCTACAACGCCTGCCTGCACCGCGGTCGAAAACTTCGGGAAGATCGGGCCAAGGGGCTTGATGAACTGCGATGCGCATTTCACGGCTGGGCCTGGAACCTGGATGGTTCCCTGAAACAGATTCCCTGCGCTTACGACTTCAATGGGCTGTCCAGAGACGAAGAATCGCTGCCGGAGGTCAAGGTCGGTCGCTGGGGACGCTTTATCTTCATCAACGCTGACCCGAATGCTGAATCCCTGGAAGATTACCTGGGCGACCTCTCATCGCACTTTGAGTTGCTGCCCTACGAGCGTCGCTATAAATCAGCGCACGTGGCCAAGATCATCAAGGCCAACTGGAAGGTAGTCCAGGAAGCATTCATGGAGTCGTACCACGTGTTGATGACGCACCCACAGATCCTGACGGGTGGCGCTCACGACATCTGCACCAAGTACGACGCTTTCGGAAACTATTCTCGCGCGATCCGATGCGGTGCCCTGGAAGGCAATGGCCTGCCGCCCTGGGAACCCCTTCCCTCTGACAAGGGCATGGAAATCGTGCGTCACCCGCTCAATGGTGATGTGTACGAACACATCGGTGATGGCGTTGTGCTGCTCACCAAAAAGGACGGTCGCACCGGCAAGTTTGATGTCGACGCCAAATACATCGAGGGCGAGATCACTGATGCCAATCCGCACCTGTGTAACTGGGTCGGCGGGCTGCAGCTGAACAACCCGGCGCAGGGTCGAATACTCAGTTCAGACACGAAGCGAAAAGCACAGGCGGAAGCCGGCGGCGGCAAGAACATGTCCGCTCGCGCCATGGGTGCGGAGATGCAGCGACAGATGCTGGCAGACATTGTACCTTCGATTGCCGATTCAATTCCGGATATTGAACTTACAGCCTCCATGTTCTTCACGGTTTACCCGAACTGGCATCCCTGGGGTTGCTTCAACCAGATCAACTATCGTTTTCGCCCAAATGGTGACAACCATGAAGAGTGCATCATGGAATGCATGTACCTGACACCGATCCCGGAAAATGGTGAGTATGAACCCGTGCGGGAAATCCACTGGCTGACGGCCGAGGATGACTATACAGAGGCGTCAGAACTCGGCCAGCTAACCAAGATCTTCAACCAGGACGTTCGCAACCTGCCCTATGTTTACGAAGGCCTGAAAGCGACGGCGCGGGAACACGTCAGGCTCGCCGACTATAACGAACTGAAGTTAAGGCACTGGCATGAGATGTATTCAAAACAGGTAGGCGATATCGAGACGTGACCACCCTGCTCGCCATGGGTGGCCCGCATGTATTGCCGCAATCCCTGGATACCGCCCGCGATCAGCTCATCGGGGCAGCAGTTGTCCTAACCTAGTGACCGCCTCCGGGTCTCATGCTGTTTTTCACAGCCTGTTCCAGGGGATTGTAACCCTCGGGAACCGGCACCACGTTATTGGCAACCTCGTATTCCCTGTAGGCTGCCAGCAACTCCGCTGCCAGTTCAGGCATATCTTTCGCCAGATCATTTGTTTCAGACGGGTCTTCCACGATGTTGTATAGCTCCCAGGCACCCGTTCCCTTTGGCGCAAGGTTCTGTACCAGTTTATAATCGCCGCGAAACACCGCACTGCTTCCGGCCAGTTCATAACCTACCGCCTCATCGTCGCTGTGCACTGAGGCTGCATCACCCGTCAGGACGGACCACATACTTTTACCATCCGGCGCATGAATGGTCTTTCCCTTGTAACTTTCACCGGGATTATCGACACCAGCCACCTCGAGCAAGGTCGGCACAATGTCCTTCACAAACGCAAACTTACCGTTGGATTCCCCCGCTTCAATCTGGCCTGGAAATTTCGCAATGAATGGAACACGAATTCCACCTTCAGTTGAGAAGGTCTTGAAGTAGCTGCCGGGCGTGTTCGCAGCAGCAGCCCATCCCGACCCGTAGTCCGCAAATGAACCAGCTTGCCCCATCTTGCTGTAGTCGCCCTCATAGTCTTCCATATAGACGTATTCATAATTCGACTGGTACCAGTCACGATAGTCCGGTGAAAGCGGCAGGAGGTTTGGATCGGCGCCATTATCCGACAGGAAAAGTATCAGCGTATTCTCCGCCTGCCCGGATTCTTCGAGGTAAGAGAGAATTTTCCCGATGTTCGTATCCATGTTATCCAGCATACCCGCATAGGTTTGCATACGACGCGCGTTGAACTTTTTCTCCTCATCGCTGAGCGAATCCCAGTCAGGTATCTGCCAGGGCATGTATGAGGTTTTGGTGTGTTGCGGGTCCAGTTCTACGTCCCCTGAAACTACTCCCAATTCTTTCTGCTTTTTAAGGCGCGTTTCCCGGAGCTTTTCAAAACCTTCGTCGTAAACACCGTTGTACTTGTCGATAAATTCAACCGGTGCCTGGTGGGGATAGTGGACTGCCTGGTAGGCAAAGTAGGCAAAGAAAGGTTTGCCATTTTCACTGCCCTCTTTGATGTTTTCGATAATTCGATTTGTGTAGAAGTCTGACGAAAAATAGTCTTCGGTTGGCAGGCTGATTTCTTTGCCATTTTCAAAGTAGTGCACTCTTTCATAGAACGGAGCGTAGGGCTGCTCTACCCAATTGTCAGCACCACTCTCCATCAGGGCAAAGGATCGATCAAAACCCCGGGGCGTGCGGAATCGTGTCCTCAGTGTGGCCAAGATGCCACTTGCCCACCATATAGGTGTTGTAACCAGCGTCCTTGAGCAGTGTCGCCACGGTGACCACGTTGTTATTGAGGTGCCCTTCGTACCCCGGCTTGCCGAACTGATTGTCCGCCTGAATCTCCAGCATGTTTCCCAGACCAGCAAGGTGGTTATCCACCCCGGTCATAAGCATGGTTTGTGTCGGCGAACAGGCTGCCCCGACATGGAAATTCGTAAAGTGAATACCCTCTGCCGCAAGGCTGTCGATATTTGGCGTATCAATTTCACTGCCAAAGGCACCAATGTCGCCGTAACCCATGTCATCCGCCAGTAGGACCAGGATATTGGGTCGCTTGGGAGCCGCTTCCGCTGCCGGCGACCCGGAAACCGCGGGGTTCTGCCCGTTACAACCAGAAAGGAACAAAAGAAAGATAACCAGCTAACGATTTTCATAGATTCTCTCAAGGCTCGTGTTGCCGCAAAGTTGACCACAGGAACCATAAGGCGTCTAATGTAACATATAACTATTTCCTATGCATTTTTCGCATAAACGACCTAGGAACCATGATCACCCACCGTCAGCTTGAGCACGCACTTATCCTTGCCCGAATCGGCAATTTCAGCCGTGCAGCGACAGAAGCCAACCTGTCTCAATCGGCGTTCTCAAGGAGTATTCGCAACCTTGAGGACTACCTTGGCGTGGCATTGTTTGACAGGTCAGCCACTCAGGTCAGCCCGACCCGCTATGGAGAAACCCTGATCAGTCAGGCACAGACGATCGTCGCGGACGTCAGGAAACTTCGGCGTGACATCCGACAGATGACGGAACTGACCAGTGGTGAATTTTCGGCAGGATTGGGGGTATACCCGGCCGAGATCTACGGCAATCTTGCGATCGCACATATGGTAAGAGACTACCCGGGGTTGATCTACCGGGTGTTCGTCAGCAATTGGGAAGACATCACCAACCGCGTGCTGTCACGCGATGTCGATATTGGGTTCGTGGCAAAAGAAGGCACCCTTTATGACAGGCAGCTGGATTTCAGCCCTGTTTGTGGTCATCGAATGTACGTATATGCACGAAGCGGTCATCCACTGGCCGGGAAGAAACACCTGACCAAAGAAGATCTTGACCAGTTCCCGCTGGTATCAATTCGATTGCCAGCGGCTATAGCACCTGTGATTCCAGGACAGGCATCTATCCAACCAGTCTCAGGCGTGCTGATTCCTTCAATCGAGGTGGACGACATGGGCACGGCAAGGTCTATCATTTCCCACTGCGACGGTGTCGGCGTTGCCGTTCCGATGCAAATTGAAGGAGCCCTGGATTCCGGTGATTTTGTCCTTCTGGACTTTCCCACCGATAACCTCAATCCGATGTTCTACTTCGTCACTCCGAAGGGCCGCACCATCAGCCCTGCCGCTGGAAAATTCATCCGCCGCGTACGCAGTCTTGACGAAGAAGCAGAAGAGAAAAATCAGATGATATATGCTCGCTATACGACCTGACCTTATTCGACCATGACAAATCCAGACCTCGAAAACGCCAAGTACATCAATCTTGCGACTTACAGAAAAAACGGCGACGTCGTGAAGACTCCGGTCTGGGTCGCCGTACACAACGGTACGGGATACATCTTCTCCGAACCAAATGTGGGCAAGGTGAAGCGAATTCGGAACAACCCGAAAGTGCAGATTGCAGAGTGCGACATGCGCGGCGGGCTACTAGGGGAATGGGCCAACGGCACCGCGCGGCTGGTGAATGACCAGCCAGAAATCGACGCCATGTACCCAGCGTTTAACCGGAAGTACGGCGTGATCATGCACATCACCAATTTCCTGGCAAAACTGGTCGGCAGGTACCAGAGGCGCCAGATCATTGCTGTCGAGCTGGACTAGCGGTAGATAATTTCCTCGCGCATCGGCGCGAGCTTCGCCAGCAACTGGTTCTTTACCAGCCACGAGGATGAATCCGACTAGATTAGACGCCTCAAAGAAGCGACGAACCAAAGTACCCGTCAGCGACTAAGGTTTTGAACTGCATACTCCCAGTTGACCAGCTCGTCCAATACGCCATCAATGTATGCAGCCCGATCCTGTTGATAGTCCAGGTAATAGGCATGCTCCCAGACATCTATGGTGAGCAAAGGCTTTAGACCTTCAGTTAAGGGATTCTGCGCATTACCTGTAGCTGTCAGACTCAAAGCCCCTTGCTTCGGATCATAGAGCAGCCACGCCCAACCCGAGCCAAACTGTCCAGACGCAATTTCTTTGAACTTCGAGAGCATCGGATCCAGGCCACCAAAGCTTTCATCAATAAGGCTGAGAAGCAGGCTGTCTTCAAGCGGCGATGCATCAGGCGTCATACTGTGCCAATAAAAAGTGTGATTCCAGACCTGGGCTGCCAGGTTAAAAACAGCTGTATTCTCTTTGCGAAAACTCTCGACAATAAGCTCTTCAAGCGTCATGTCTTCAACAGCCATACCAGACAAGGCATTGTTCAGCTTGTCGACATAGCCGGCGTGGTGTTTTTCGTAATGGTGCTGCATCGTGCGTCTACTGATGACTGGTTCCAGTGCATCCAGAGCGTAGGGCAGGTCAGGAAGATGAAACTGCATAAAATGTTACTCCTCGTGATTATGGAAAACGGTTAAATAGAAAAGGGGGCTCAAAGCCCCCGTTTTACAACCCACGGCAGGATCTAGCTGATGATTGAACGCAACATCCACGCGTTTTGTTCGTGGACACCAATTCGTTCAGCCAGTATGTCCGAAGTTCGAACGTCACGAAGAGTTTCAATTCTTTCAGCCGCTTTATGCAAGGTCTTGGCGATTTGTTCGTTGGCCTCGATCAACAAATCGATCTGGCTCTCAAGTATCTCGCCTTTCTCCCTGGCAAACGTCTCTTCGGGAACCGTTGCCGGCTCAACAAGACTGGATACGTTAACCGGAGCCGGAAATCCAAGCGCACGAATACGCTCGGCAAGCTCATCAACCGCTTCGAACATTTCTTCGTATTGTTCTTCGGTTAACTTGTGAATGCTGTAGAAAAGTGGTCCCTGGACATTCCAGCGCACTCCCTGAGCAGCAACCATCAGGGAGAACGTGTCTGCAAGCGCCGCCCGCAACACCTCGGCGACTTCGCTTTTCTCGCCGTCCAGCATACCGTTCTCTGTACGCATTTTAGTTGTGTAGGTCTTCAGCGCAGGCTGAGTCATTACTTCCTCCATCGAATGAAGGTGAAAACCACCCTATCAATTTAGTTGCGGTATCGCAAATATTGCTATATAAACAACATCTCGAAAAAGCACCAACCACCGGAAAGCACCTGTTTATGAACCCTCCGAACGATCTGGCCAAGATGGCTGCAGAATTTGACAGGCTTGTGGTTCAGGCACGCAAGTTGCTTGGGCCAGACGTTACAGCGCTGAGACTACACATTCTCCTGAACGTATACATGAACGAAGGGCTCAGCCAGAGCGAGCTACTGAAAACCCTGGACATGACGTCCGTGACCGCTCTTTCCAGGAATCTTGCAGATCTGTCCGTACTGACGTCGTCCAAGCGGCCCGGCCCGGGATTGATTGAGTTGCGTTTTGACTCAATGAACCTCAGAAGAAAGACCATTCACCTGACATCAAAAGGCAAGAAAATCATTCGATCGCTGCTGACCAACACCCGCCGAACGGCTTCTCGCACACCGTAAAAACGGACAATTATACTTCTCCTTTTAGCAATATTTGCGTTACCGCAATTATATCGGTATAGTTGCTATCAAATTTAGATACGTTCATGGAACGTAAAATCAATGATTACTCAACAGACGCATGTCATTGCGCTCGTTACACCCCAGCTGTTAAATCCCTTTAACCCAGCAGAGTCTCCCCTCTTCGAAAAAGCAGCACAACTACAGAAGACTTTCGATTGCAAAGTCACCCTGCTGCATATCACCCCACCTCACTCCATGGGTCGCAGCATCGAAGAAACACTTGCGTTCAAGGTTTTGACTCGTCGAGTCAACCTTCGCTTCCGGAGTGACTTCAGAACTCATACTGAAACAGCGGAACTTTCACTCAAGTCTGTGGATGCTCTTATAAAACAACTTCGTGGCGATTTACTGCTGCGAGAAACCACAGGCGAGTACAAGCTCGACAGCACCTCGATTTCGTTGCTGGAATCTGCAACCTATCCTGTCTGGTATATCTGCAGTAATTCGGAAATCACCGAAATCAGGGCACGGATATTCGACACGGAAGACTCTCGAACAGACGACATGCTGACCTGTACCGTGGCCCAGGACCTGGGCCAGGTACTTGGCTCTGATGTCGAATTACTCCATTCACCGCCAAACGAGCTCAACGCCGGAGACCTGGTCGTTGCGTGTGTGCCTACGCCCCAGGCGAGAAACGACGAACAGCTGATCAGACTCAGACGTGAAGCGGTCAACATGCTTAAATCTCCCATCTCACATGACCTTCTGGTTCATCGAGGTGCAGAGATCACACAACTGCCTGCGGTTGCCTGAGAACTGGCTTCCGACATGTATTACGTACCGGATGCACTTAAGTGCGCTGAGACCGGCGAAACTCGACGAGTTGGCATCGAAATAGAGTTCGCAGGTCTCACGCTTGAGCAGACAGCCGACATCCTTGCCGCCGGCCTGGACGGCACGACGATTCCTGATACCGAGGCAGAATGCCTGGTGAAGTCACCGGACCACGGTGAATTCAAGATCGAACTGGACTGGCAGTTCGGAAAAGAGCTCGCCCGGGATCGGCAGGATGAATACCCCAATGACCCGGCCATGGAGTGGCTGACATCCCTTGCGAGTCAGGTTGTACCAGTGGAAGTTGTCTGCCCCCCAATTGCTGTCGACCAGTTGGAAGTTCTCGATGCCGTCACAGAAGAGTTACGCAAAGCCGGCGGTGTTGGCACCTTTGATTCATTCTTCTATGCCTTCGGCGTTCACCTCAACCCTGAGTTGCCGGATACACGAACCAAAACAATCATCCGCTACCTCAAGGCTTTCCTGCTGGCTCAGGAATGGCTCATCGAAACCCACAAGGTGGATCTCTCAAGGCGCATCACGCCATACATCGACCTGTTCGATACCGAGTACACGAACATCGTGCTCGACTATCCGGAAGACGTTACTGAAGCGCAGCTCATCGATGACTACCTGGCACACAATCCAACCCGGAATCGTGGTTTCGACATGACACCACTGTTTCGACACCTGGACGAAAAACGCCTCGTGACACAGCTCGATGATGATCGCATCAACGCCCGCCAACGTTTCACTATCGTCTGCCCAACTGCAACCTGGAAACCGAGCACTGGTACCTGCACCAGCCATGGAATATCTGGTGCGTCATCGAAGAACTCGCGGCCGACGACAGAAAACTTGAAACGATCACGTCACAGTGGCGCGAGCACAACGAGCAGATAATTGCCCTCAATGAGCCATCATGGCACCAGACACTGACAAGCATTCACAACGACCTGTTATCGGCGTAACCGGTAACGACCGAAGCTTTTCACCGTCCTGGATCTGCCTGAGACTTGCCGTGTGGATGGCCGGGGGGAAAAGCTGAACGCATTTCGGTTTCTCGCGAATACCCGGTGGATCGCGTAGATGGCCTGATCATCGGCGGCGGCGATGACATCCACCCATCCCTGTTCGAGGCAGAACCTTCACTGGACAAGTTTTACGATCGGGGCCGAGATGCTCTCGAACAAAGATACATTCTCGCTGCTCACGAGCGTCACCTGCCAATGCTGGGTATCTGTCGTGGGCACCAACTGATCAACGTGACTTTCGGCGGCACCCTGCACACCGATATCAGGCATATGCGCCGACTCACCTACAACAGAAGAGGCCTATTGCCGACGAAAACCGTAAGAGTGAGCAAAAATTCAACGCTGGCCAGGGTCACCGGGGAGAAGCCATTTCGAATCAACAGCCTGCATTACCAGGCTGTCGGCCAGGCAGCACCCGGATTTCGGAAGGTTGCTGAGGATCTCGACGGCCTGTGCCAGGCGATTGAACACGATGAGGGAAACATTATTGGGGTCCAATGGCACCCGGAGTACATGTTCTACCTCCGGGAGCAACAAAGGATATTCAGATGGTTGGTACGCTTCGCAGCTTAAGCGAGTGTGCACTTGCCGTTGTTAATGGAGATAACATCCCGCTCCTTGATACGCGTACGGAAACTCACCACATTGTCATCTTTCCACATTTCCACGATGTGGGTTTCGCCGGGAAAAACCGGTGAAGAAAAGCGCACGTCGAAACCCGTCATCTTCGTCTGGTCGTAGTCCAGCATCGTCTTCAGCACCGCATGGCAGGCAATGCCATAAGAACAGAGGCCATGCAGGATCGGCTTGTCGAATCCGGCTTTTGCCGCGATACCTGGATCGCGGTGCAGCGGATTCCTGTCGCCACACAGCGCGTAAACCATGGCCTGGTCATCACGCTGTGCAAGCTCGCATACCGCATCGGGTTCGCGATCAGGCAGTGTGTGTGCAACCGGGGCGCCTTCGGAGCTGCCGCCAAATCCACCATCACCCCGGAAGAACAGGGTAGAGCCTACCGTGTATAGGGGGGAACCATCTTTGAGTTTTACCTGGGTTTCATTGGTCAGCAGCGCTCCCTTACCTTCCCCTTTGTCGTAAACGCCGGTAATTGCATTGCTGATCAGGGTCTCAGCAGCAGGCGGCAGGGGCTGGTGAACCTGCAGACGCTGCTCACCATGCAGCATCATCACAAAATTCATCTTCGACATCAGGGTCGGAGGATTGCTGGCGCGGTGTTCCGGCCGTGTCAGCACGGTAGCAGCGGTAGGCACAACCCTGTTGCCAATGGTTTCACAGACATATTCCAGTTCCCTGGCATCCAGCGGGTCTTTGCCCATGCCAATTGCCACGTTATAGAGCAGCGAGTCCCTGTCCGTGTAGCTACCCGGGATTTCTTCCGGTTCGATCGCCAATGCTTCTTCTACGTCAGCCAGTGTAATAGCCAATTGAGTCTCCTTTACTATGGAATGTCTGTCGAAAGGACCGCAGAATATCACAGCTCCAGGAGTAGAGAATCTTCCATGGAAAACGCAGTACCTCACCCTTTTGCTGACCTGATCGGCTTTGAAGTCACCAGCCGGGCAGATGGTGTCTGTGTTTCTGAAATGGTGACCGAAGAGAAACACATGAACCCACATGGTGTGGTTCACGGGGCTGTTATCTACGCCCTGGCAGATACAGGTATGGGCGGCGCGCTGACTTCCCAACTGGCGGAAGGCGAGATCTGCTCGACTATCGAGATCAAGATCAACTACTTCAGACCTGCGCTGGCCGGTCGGCTTTCATGCAGAACCGAGGTCATCAACAAGGGCAGGAAAACTGCGGTGATGGAAAGCACGGTATCTGATGAAAATGAGCGCCTCATCGCCAGGGCCATGGGCACCTTTATGATCATCGCATCCTAGACCCGGGCAATCCGGGCAGTCACGAAATTTGCTAGTATGGCGGCTTGTTCCACAAGCCAGGAAAAGCCATGGCGCAGATCCGCCCTTTCAAGTTGGATGTTCCGAAAACCGAGCTTGAAGACCTGCGGCAACGGTTAAAAAGTGCCCGTTGGCCTGAGTCTGAAACCGTGGACGACTGGAGCCAGGGCGTGCCACTTCGTTACCACAGGGAGTTCTGCCAGTACTGGGCCAGCGAATACAACTGGTATGACACCCAGGATCGACTGAACCGCTTCCCGCAATACAAGACAGCGATAGATGACCTGGATATTCACTTTATCCACGCCAAGAGCAGCCATGAAGATGCAACTCCCATCATCATCACCCATGGCTGGCCGGGATCCATCGTTGAGTTTCACAAGATCATTGAACCGCTGACGGAGCCGACAAAACATGGCGGCGACGCGGCCGATGCGTACCATGTCGTCTGCCCTTCTCTCCCCGGTTATGGATTCTCGGGAAAACCGAACGCCACCGGCTGGAACATCCCGAAAATCGCTGAGGCATGGGATACCCTCATGCAAAGGCTTGGCTATGAAAGCTACTACGCCCAGGGCGGCGACTGGGGTAGTGCCGTAACAACGGGCATCGGCATACAGAATCTCGGTCGGTGCGAGGCCATTCACGTGAACATGCCCAACGCCCGCGCCACGAAAGCTGCACGTGAAAATCCTGACGAGACAGACAAGATAGCCCTTGCAGGCGCCGGGTTTTATCGGCAATGGGACTCAGGTTACTCGAAACAGCAGAGCACCAGGCCCCAGACCCTGGGTTACGGCCTGTCTGACTCACCTATTGGCCAGTCCGCCTGGATACTGGAAAAGTTTTATCAATGGACAGACTGCAACGGTCACCCCGAAAACGTGCTCACTCGTGATGAACTCCTGGACAATATCATGTTCTACTGGCTGACCAATTCAGGGGCTTCCTCAGCTCGACTCTACTGGGAAAGTTTTAACAAGGCGTTTGGGCGCGGCGAAGATAACACCGTCAAACTACCAACCGGTGTGAGCAGCTACCCGAAGGAGATCGTAAGAACACCGCGCTCATGGGCAGAACAACGGTACACCAACATCCAGTACTGGAACGACCTGGACAAGGGTGGCCACTTCGCCGCCTTCGAACAGCCGGAACTTTTTGTCAGTGAACTGCGCGCCTTCAAGCGCGCACTCACTTCTTAACAGGGAACCACCACATGACCCAGTTTCAACTTAGCGATGACCAGGCCCTCCTGCTGGACCACGCTGACAAGTTCGGTCGCGAACAGCTGCTGCCACTGGCGGAGCGCATGGACAACGAGGAGTGGTGGCCAGACGCCCTGATGCCCAAACTAGGTGACCTGGGTTTTCTTGGCGTCACCGTTCCGGAGAAATACGGCGGCGTCGGCATGGGTTATGTTGAAGCTGGCGTCATCCTGCAGGCTTTCTCCCGCTATAACCATGCCTTCGGCCTTTCATGGGTCGCGCACGACAACCTCTGCGCCAACAACCTCTACAACAACGGCAACGAATCCATTCGTGAGCATTACCTGCCAAAACTCTGTTCCGGCGAGTGGACGGGATGTCTAGGATTGACCGAACCTGGCGCAGGTTCTGACGCCCTCGGCTCCATGCGCACCAGGGCCGTTAAAGATGGCGACAACTTCATCATCAACGGCTCCAAGCTGTATATCACCAATGGACCGGTCGCCGATGTGTGCCTTCTTTATGCCAAAACAGAACCGGGCCAGGGCTCGAAAGGTATTACTGCATTTGCTGTCGAAACCAAATCGCCCGGTTTCAAGGTTGCGCAGAAACTGAACAAGATGGGTTTCCGCGGCAGCCAGACAGCAGAGCTGGTGTTTGAAGACCTGGTGGTGCCAAGAGACAACATTGTCGGCGAGGAAAACCAGGGACACAAGGTTGTCATGAGCGGGCTCGATTTTGAACGCGCCATGATTGCAACTATCAATGTGGGCATGGCCGAGCGCGCACTCGAACTATCTGTTGACTACGCGAAAACACGCGAACAGTTCGGCAAGACAATTTCAGAGTTCCAGATGATCCAGTCTTACCTCGCCGATATGTACACCTGGATCGAAACGATGAAAACCTTCTGCTGGCAGGTCCTGTCGGAGTCAGACGGTGTCGAGGGGCACGAGGCCGGTCGCGGTGAGATCCATGCGAGAACTGCAGCATCCGTCATGTATTGCGCCAACATGTGCAACCGGGTACTGGATTATGCTGTACAGATTCACGGTGGCAGCGGCTACATCTGGGAGTCCGAGGTGAACCGCCTGTTTCGGGGTACAAAGCTCCTCGAGATCGGCGCCGGGACCACTGAAGTGCGCAAGATGATCATTGCCGGAGAGCTACTCAAATGAAAGTTCCAGAACCACTGTTCAAATTCATCAACGTCATCGTTACGCTGCTGTTGAAGTCACCGGTTCACGGTTTCTTCAGTGACAGCCTGATGGTGATCTACTTCACCGGCAGGAAAACCGGCAAGGGTTTTAGAACCCCGGTGCGATACCAGCGAGATGCCGACAAGGTCATCTGCTTTACCAGCAAGGAAACCAGATGGTGGCCCAATGTTAAAGCCAAACCGGAAGTCACCCTCCTGATTGGCGGAGACATGAAAAAGTATCACGCTGAAGTTATTACAGACGACCTGCAGCGCATCAGCCCGGCACTGGCAGAAAACATGAGGTTGTTTCCACAGGATGCGCCGTATCACAATGTACGACTCAACAAAGACCGCACACCGGTTGCAGAAGATTTTGAGAAGGCGTTGCCGGAGACAGTCCTGGTGGAACTGACACCTGCTTAGCCAGTAAATGCAGGAAGCGGTTGAGACTCACCTTGTTATCAACCGGACGACGGCTGATCGGACCCTATCCACCAGGCACCGTATAACGCCCGGGAAAGTTGGCATCAAAAAGTTCCATCTCAGTCCCCTGGGCGCTTGTCGATATTCTCTGTGAGGACTTCCTGGCGCACTGAAAAGACATCACTGGAATCCGGATGCACTTCAATACGCACC
>JADHNI010000081.1 GCA_016779585.1 Pseudomonadales bacterium | reverse complement strand
CTCGACCCTGGAAGTGACCAATGCTGTCAGCCAGGTCAATAGCGGGAACACGGAGCTGAGCACACGCACCCAGGAGCAGGCCGCGGCTCTTGAGGAAATTGCTTCCAGCATGGAAGAAATGACTGCAACGGTGAGTCGCAATGCAGAGAACGCGGATCGCGCTAACCAGCTTGCAGCAGAAGCCAGAAGTCAGGCAGAGCAAGGTGGTGGTGTTGTGCGGCAGGCTGTACACGCGATGGAAGAGATTGATACCGCGAGCAAGCGAATCGAGGAAATAATTCGCGTTATTGATGACATCGCTTTCCAGATTAACCTTCTGGCACTGAATGCGGCGGTGGAAGCAGCGCGCGCTGGTGAGCAGGGCCGGGGTTTTGCTGTAGTGGCCAGCGAGGTGAGGAATCTTGCGGGCAGAAGTGCCACGGCGGCGAAAGAGATCAAGGAACTCATCCTCGATAGTGTCAGCAAGGTGGAGTCGGGTCGTTCCCTTGTCAACGAATCCGGCAACAGCCTTGATGTGATTCTCGACTCCGTGAAACAGGTCAGTGACACGGTTGCGGAAATTGCTGCTGCAAGCCGGGAGCAATCTGAAGGTATTAATCAGGTAAACCGGTCCATCACGCACATGGATGACATGACCCAGCGCAATGCTTCACTTGTGGAGGAAGTTGCCGCTACTGCCGAATCCATGGGTTACCAGTCGCAGCACCTCGATGACCTTGTCAGGTTCTTTAAGCTTGAAGAATCGGAAGAGGGTAACGTGACCGCGGTTGATTCAGAGTTTGAAGCCCTGGCATTCCGCGATTTCTCATCCCAGGAAAACATCCCGAGACTCTCCAGGGTTTCCTGACCGTTTATTGCTTCAGGGGACGCGAGAGAGTAATTAATCCGAACACCACCATCAGCAGTGTGACCAAACTTGTTGCAGTGCTGACCCACTGGTAACCCGGCATGTTGAACTCGAACCCCCGGTAGCGGACAAAGTTTTCCAGTGAAGATTGCTGGGCTGCAGTGAAATGATCACCTGGCTCACATTGGTTTGCCTTCGGGAACACGTGGCAGCTGGGATTCTTGAAATTCAGCCGGTCACCTGAGCGCGTGAACACAGACGCATTCGGAATCAGCAGGTCCCGTTTCGGGAAAACTTCCAGGCGATAGCCAAACATGTCGTTGTGGCACTCGATATTGCTGCTGCCGAAAGCAAACATCTCGTTCTGCACGATGACGGCCTCGCCTGAGAAACTTGCAACCTTGAGCTCCGATGTTGTGTTGACTGGCGGAATTTGTCCGGACTGGTCCCTGAATCTTTCATAGAACTCCAGCAGCAGCTGTGGATTGTATTTCTGCTGGGCATAGTAGCTCCTATCGATCAGCCAGTGGCTCGCGACTGTGCCGGCCAGCAATGCGATACACAGTGGCAGGCGATACCTGGGAACGCAGGAGAACGCCAGGGCAGTGGCAAGTACGACAAGAGGTATGTAAGCCGCGTAAAGGCGAACGTACAGGGAAAAACTGCGCAGCACTGGAATGGATTTCAGCACGTCGTTCCACACGGGCTGGTAGAAGTTCAGAACCATCGGCACTAGAACAACCGTGAGCAGTACAAGGGACGTCATCGGAGCCTGTCTGACGGCCTGAAAAATCTTCGATCGGGAGGTTACCGCCGCGAACACCAGCAGGAGCAATGCGGGAGTCCCCACGTTCATCTCCAGTTCGTGGCGTTCGATCGGCCAGCGGAAATTGGTGAAAAGGTAACCGCTTTCTGTTTCCCATTCGGGTGTTGAGAAAAATAACAGTCTGAGAGGCAGGGTTACCGTATCAAGCAAGTTAATCAGCCCGGGTATGGGGTAGAAATCCCGTTCGAAGTTGGCAGCGGTTGAGAGGGTCAGCGAGATCTTGAACAGGCAAAGCAGAATCGCGACCGTAAACGCTGCTGCAAGTGGCAGGAAAGGCTGGAGTACCATGAATCCCCCTGGTTCCCGCCTGTTGCAGGCCAGGGTGTGCATCGCGAGGATACCTGTCAGTGCAAGACCCGCCGTCAGTAACACGTAGGCGCCGGAAGCGAGTATCAGATAGGCGATCAGTGTTGCAGCCACGAGCATGTTTCTGGCCTGTGTTCTCGCCGGGAGATCACCCGGGATAAGCAAAAACGCGATCAGGGGGATCAGCATGTAGCTGTGGAATGCCGTGTGCCCAATCACCATTCGATAGGCAAAGAATCCGTTGAAGAGGAACAGCGAGGCGCCGAGGAAACTGCTGATGGTGTCCATGTTGAAACGACGTCGACACAGCAGATAAGTGCCAGTGAGGCCCAGCCCGGCGAAAACGATGAAGTTGATCTTCGATGCGCTCAGCGGGTCCAGGAAAAAAGTGAGCCATTGTTGAAGATTCAGGTAGGGGTTGGCGGCTCCGGCGATGTACATGTTCCCCGCGCAGCTTGCCGGAGTGAACCAGGGTATTGAGAACGGGCTCTTCTGGAAATGAACATAGCCGATGGTTGCTTCAACAAGGCTGCCGCGGTGATCATGGCCAAGAGTGCCAGAGACCGTTGGCATAAATGGAGATACAAAGGTTGCCCAGTACAGGGCAAGCATCAGTAATCCTGACGCCAGCAACAGGGAACGGCGCAGGCGCTCATTCATCTTGGCCGCCCCTTTGTTGTGCCGCGATGTGACGCTTTAACCGGATCAGGTAGTCCGTGTCCGGGGAGCCCAGTTCGACACTGAGTGCGGCGTGATGTAGTGCCATGTCCCAGGCTTCCATTTCGGCGTAGCCGGATGCCAGGTTGCGATGCCCGAACGGGTCAGTGGGGTGCAGTTGTACCACCCGGGTCCAGAGGGATACCGGGTTGTTCCAGACCTGGACCTGGAAGTGGGCGATGGCAGCAAGAAACACCAGGTAAGCGCAACTGAGCGAAATGGTCAGCAGTCTCGCCGAGCGCACTTTCTGCCAGATCGCAACGACGGTAAGCGCGGTCAGCAGCGAAAGTGGAATGGTCGCCAGATACACATAGTGGTCTGTACCTTTCGCCGGACCTACATGAATAAGACCGGACACAGGCAACAGCGTGACCAGGTAAAACGCCAGCAGCAGTCCCGGCCAGTACAGTTTCCTTGACAGAGCAAGCCAGCCAGTGATTCCGGTACTGATTACCAGGAAGGCCGTACCCGGTAGCCAGAATGCCGGGCTGGCCAGGTAAGCTGCATCCTGCGGGTAAGGATAAAAAGGTGACAGCGACAGCGGCCAGAGATAGTGAGCAATGTAGAACCAGCTGTTGTCGATGGCGTTCAGCGTTTTTGCCCATTGCGGCAGACTCTCGGCGCTGGGCATGGCCATGGGCTGGGTATTGAGGGTCACCAGGACGACGATGGCAGCCACCAGGATATAGGGCCATTTGTGCAGGCATGCCCTGAAAGCAGACGCGATACTGTCGACTCGCTTTAAGGGGAATACATCGAGCAGCAGCATCACGACCGGGAGTGTCACGGCCATGGGTTTGGCGCCGACGGACAGGCAAAATAGCAGGAAAACCGGCAGGTGATCGCGGCTTTTTCCCTCCGGTGCCCGCTCCAGGTAGACCAGAAGGCACGACAGCGCAAACAGGGAATAAAGCACATCTTTTCTTTCTACAACCCAGGCCACGGACTCAACATGCTGTGGATGTATCGCGAAGATCAATGCGGTCAGGAAGGCGACCCAACCGGCACTTTCAACATCCATTTCTCCGCGAACCAGGAGCCCGTTGGCAAGCTGGTATAGCAGGAGCGCGTTGATGATGTGTAACAGCAGATTGGTGAGGTGATGCCAGCCACTGTCGTAGCCGAAAACAGAGATATCCAGGGCGTGTGATAAAAGTACCACCGGATGCCAGTTGGCTTCATGGGCCTGCGTAAACATGGCGATCAAGTTGTCCACTGACCACTCATGTATCCAGAGGTTCTGCAGTACAAATGGAATGGTGTCCCAGACAAAGTGGTGGTTGCGGACTTCCGCGTAAACCATGATGGACGCGAGCGAGATGACGATTCCATGCAGAACGACGGGCTTTTTCAGCGAGGAAAGGACGTTGTTATTCAACTAGAAGAGATCAATCTCGCCACTTGGCACAGAGCGCGCTTCAATCAGGCCTTCATCAAGCAGTTGCTCGTAGTTGGCAACCATGTTGCGTCCGTTTTCCTTGGCGTAGTAAAGGGCCTTGTCGGCACGATCAATGACTTCCGGTGGATAGTCCTGTTCTTCAAGCCTGGCGAATCCAACGCTGACGGTGATGCCGCCGATCTGTTGGAACACATGTGCTTCAACAGAGTCCCTAAATCGATCCAGTGCCATTCGAGCACGATCACGAGGCATGGGCTCGAGCACAACCAGGAACTCTTCACCGCCAAATCGAAACAGCAGGTCAGTGTTACGAAAAAACTGTTTCATGCGCTGGCCGACGGTCAGGATGACCTCGTCGCCGTAGATATGGCCATGGACATCATTTACTTTCTTGAAATGGTCGATATCTATGATCGCGAGCCAGGCATATTCGTGCCTGGCCGGTGTTCTTCTGTCTGCGTCTGAATCGCCGTAATCCTCCACGACCTTTCGCTGCAGCTCCATCATGCGGACCAGCTTTTTGTCGAAGGTTCGGCGGTTCAGCAAGCCGGTCAGTTTGTCGCGCTGGCTGTCTTCGAGGACGCGAAGAAAGTTGGAGTAGATGCCGGCGATGCCTTCGATCAGGTTCGCATACTCGCGCAGATCTTGGCCTGTGGCATGGAGCTCTATGAGATAAGCGGGATCGGTTTCATCGAAAAGCGGGACATAAACAGTCATCTCATCGGCGTTTTCAACGATCGCCATCTTGCGGTCATGAATCTGTGTTCCGATCTCCGGAGCCAGTTCCATGGACTTGATGGCATTGCTCCAGATTCGAATCTCTTCGTCCTCGTCTGAGCGACTGACACCGAGCGAAAGCGTCTGTTCACATTTTTCGAGCTTGAGTTCATCGAGCAGGTTGATCATTGCCACGTTATCGACCGGCAGGATATCAGCCAGCGTTGACAACAGGCTCGTCTCCAGGGTGTCGGTATCCCTGGCGCGAGTGATCTCGATGATCGATTGAATTAGCTGGTGTTCCATTTCCCTGGCACACGCATTCTCTCCCGGGAAAAGCCTATCACCACGGCGCTAAAATAACACCCTGATGCCCTAGTTGGCCTGTGTTTCTTCTTCCATTGGTAACGCCGGTAACAGGGCGAGGATGATGATTGACATCACAATGATGATACCGGCGGTGATGGCAAGTGGTACGAGGCCGATGGTGATGAAAGGCGCAAGTGCGGCTGTCCCGAGTGCTGTTGTCATGAATACCATCAACATGACCAGCGCCGCACCGCGGGAATCATTGTCACCACTGGCCACGACAGCCAGATAAAAACCGGGTGGTCCCCGGAAACCCAGACCAAGGTTCACAAACGCGAACAGGAACCAGAGCCACTCTGCCCGG
Source organism: Pseudomonadales bacterium (assembly GCA_016779585.1). Classification (GTDB taxonomy): domain Bacteria; phylum Pseudomonadota; class Gammaproteobacteria; order Pseudomonadales; family Azotimanducaceae; genus UBA9659. The sequence goes on along the minus strand of JADHNI010000081.1, from coordinate 9,113 downwards.
TGGTGACTGGTGAGCAGGGAATAGGCAACGATGGCGATGGCACCAAACGCGGCCAGCGCCGAGCCGGCGAAGATTGTTTTCTCCGGACCGATTCGATCAACCACAAAATGAACGGTGTTTGAGGCGCAGATGAACAGCGAAATACCGATGATCTGCATGGTGACGAAATCTCGCATGGTGCCTCCCATGGCAACCGTCATGACAGTGGGAGCGCCAAAAACAAACACCAGCAGGCCGCCAAGTGTACAGGCCTGGCTTAGGGAATAGCGAAGGAACACGGGTGATTTGAGCAGAACCAGGTATCCCTCTCTTGATTTGCGTGTTGTTGTCGCTTCGATGGGTGGGGTTGCTGCCCACGTGGCACCGAGTAAAAGGGCAAGAACGGCAGTAATGTAGAAGGAAATGCGCCAGTCGAAGAAGGTAAGCAGCCAGGCGCCAAGCACTGGTGCCAGCGCAGGTACGACGGATTCGATACTGCCCATGAGACCCAGTGCGCGCAGCGACTGCCTGTCGTTGAACAATGCCCTTATCATCCCCGGTGCGAACACGGCGGGTGCGGCCGCAAACAGCCCCTGGAAGAACCTGAGAAGCACCAGTTCCTGGATCGTTCGACTCATTGAAGCTGCAAAGGACAGGAGGCCATAACCGGTGAGCGCAAACACCAGCAGGCGTTTCTGGTTAAACCTGGCGCCGAGTTCACCGAATGCCAGCAGTCCAATGGCGGTCCCACCGGCAAATGCTGCCAGCACAAGTTGTGCCTGGGTCAGTGTGCCCTTGATGAATTCCGGCAGCAGGGGAACGGCAGGCAGCACGAGGTCTGTCCCTGCGAGTCCAACGATGGTGCCGGCAACAATGACAGCGAAAAGAAAACGGTGATCCTGCATGGTGGATTTACTCTACCGCAGGAACAAAAAAAGGGGCAGCTCTGCTGCCCCTTCTTGTGTCACGAATCCTGATGCTATTCGTGGAACTGGCCCAGGAACTGGATCGAACTGCCTGAAGCGTCACCCAGGTTGATCTCGTTAAACCCGTTGGTCAGTGAGCTTAGAGAGTAAATCAGGCCAGTATCGAGATCTTTCCAGGTGGCTTCCTGTTCATTACCACCACAAAGCACTGGCGTTGTCAGAACGGTTTGCCTGTTGATATCCAGGGTGCCGTCTTCACCAACAGTGAAGTGGACCAGTTCTCCATCAGAGTAGGGCCCCCCGCTGTTCGCCTGGGAATAGTTCAGGTGGTATACCCCGGCGATTGATGAGGGGATGGTTGCCGCAGTAGGCTCCCCGACAAAACAGACCAGGCCCAGTTCATCAATGCTGACCGCATCTGCACTGCCAGTGCTGTCGTCCGTTGGGGCATCTCCGCTATCCTCGGCAGTTGTTCCTGCAGGAACATAGTCATAACGCAGGTTCATCTGGACGGTGACACCACTCTGCTGTGCATCGAACGACACATCGAACGCGATTCGGTCAGCCGTGTTGTTGATGATAGTGATCTGGAGGTTCGTGATGCCGCTGACTCCTTCAACGGTATCCTCAATCACTTGTGTGATTTCAGCGGTATCGCTCGGGGACGGTGCCAGGATGTTCTGGATAGTCACTTCAAAGGCTGCGCCGACACCGAACGTGACGATCTCGCCGGAAATGGTCAGATAATAATCACCGCTGATATCCACCGGGACTTCTACGGGATTTTCGCTGTCGCCACCATCGGAGCCATTGATCAGGTCGACGACGGAGTCGGGCAGGCCAACACCGGCGGCGATGACATCCTCCAGTACGTTGGCATCCAGTGTTACCGTAAATGTTCCTGTTGCGGCCATGAGATCAGCATCAGCGAGTGTGGATGCAGCCAGGTCTACAGCAGCGGCAAACAGTGAATCAAAGTTTTCTGCCGTGTATTCCAGATCGCTCAGTGGACCATCCTCACCTTCGCCGTCAATGTCGCCGTCCGCGAGGTCAGCAGCCAGTTGTTGCAGGATGGATACGGCCGGAGCATCGTCACCGGCTGCCATGTTGGCGAGCGCCGCGAGCCGCAATGCATAGCTGTCTGCATCACTGGTACCGAGAGACTGGGCGGTAAGGTTTTCCTCGCTGACAAGGGCAGGTGGCGTCAGGATATCCGGCAGATCCGGTGCGAGGGAGTTGCGAACTGCATCATTAACAGAGCTTACCGTGTCTGCAGTAATTGCACCTTCAACATCATCCATTACCTGGGCCGCCAGTTCTGTCAGGATAGTGACACCAATTTCAGTCACCGGGGATGGTGCGAAGGCACGGATAGTGACGTCTGAACCCATTGGCAGGTTGGCGCCTGCGGCCTCGTCAAAATAGGTGGCGCTGTCATTTCCCGTGACAGTGACCAGGATGGGACCGTCATAGCTGCCATCATGAGTAATCGTAACGACGCCATTGGCATCCAGTGTGCCCGTGGCGCCTTCAATCGCCGTGCCATCCGCCCGGGTGACGGTTACGTCCGCACCACTAATCAGACCCAGGCTGGGAGTGACCAGTATCTCGGCGGCAGGCTCTTCCTCGGCAGGTTCTTCCTCGGCAGGTTCTTCCTCGACGGGTTCTTCTTCAACGGGTTCTTCCGCTGCCCCGTCGTCGCCGGAGGATTCCGGTACCTCGTTGGATCCCTCGAACACGCTGTTTGGCGATGAGCTGTCAGAATATTCTGCGGCGAACACGCCAAGGATGAGGAGCAAAAAAATGTGTCGGAGTAACGTCATGAATGGCATTCCAGTCTGGTGATTTGAAGGTGAGATTATGTGGGCTTTGCGGGGTGTTGCCTCCACCCGTCTGGGGGTATCAGGCCGCTTGCCCGGGGCAGATAATCCGGTTGTCACCCTGGGAGAAAAAACAATGAAAATGAAAAGTCACCTGATCACGGTTGGCGCTGCCGGGCTTATACTGGCCCTGTTCCCGCTTGAATCTGACGCGAAGACTCTCAAACCCAAGTATTACAAGAGTTGCTATGCCGATTATTCGCAGATGCGCGAGATGGTGCCGAAGCCCTCCATGGACGTGCAGAAGACGGCAAAAACGGTGGGTACCGTTGCCGGGATCGCGGGATGCTTTGGCGGTTTTGGTGGTGGCCTTGGTAGCATGGCATCGACGGCTTCCACGGTGGCCCAGTACAGCGAATCGATTGCCGATGTCGCGGCTTTTACCGAAAGTATGACAACCAGTTTCCCCAATGCGAGTGAGCGTTACGTCGCCTACGGCGAACGTATGGGAACTGAAGCTGCAGACATGCAGAAGGTTGCGGACTTTTCAATGGCATCCCAGGAGTGTTACGCGGCGGCCTATACCGAAGTCAAGGCGGCGGTGGAAAGTGGTGAAATGAACAGCAAGGAAGCTAAAAAACGCCATAGCGAAATTACCACAGGTGTTGCCAACATCTCAGAAATGCGTGGACCACGCGGTGGTTTACATGGACACCAATATTTCCGCCTACAACCAGGCCCTGACCCAGGAAACGACCGGCGCGGGTCTTGATCTCGACAACCTGCTCAGCCTGGCGTCACAGGCCCAGTCAGTGGCGACCAGTGTCGATAACCTGTCTCCGGGTTACGGTGATGGTTGGGCGGGCAGTGGCTGGACAGCGTCCGAGGTCAGGGTAGAGGCGCACCGCCAGGCCATGGCAGCACATTACAGTGCGGCGGGAGTTCCCTAACCCTTATGAAGCACCCAAAGCCAGCCCGGATGCACTGTTTGGCGGGTTTGGTTCGCTGACCAGTCTTGCAACCCTCGGGAGTATCAGCCCTGCCATGGCGGCCAACGTGGCGCTGCAGAATGGTGTTGCCCAGGCGAACCTCGCCGCTGCCGGCTACGAGCCCGCTCCTGTTGAGCAGATTCCTGTATCAGGGCAGTCTTCAGCGGTAGACCCCCGGATCGCAGCGCTGATGGAAGCAGGTTCAGACATCCAGCCCTACCTGGATGCCTATGGTCGACTCAAGGCACTCTCGGGTATGCAGCGCGGCGTCGCAGGTTTTGTAAACAACAAACCTTACTGATCTTCGCGGCTGAATTTAGTAACCAAATTTGGCTATAGTACCCGCTCCAGTCCCAGTACTTTTGCGGGTTCTCTATGCTGGCCCCTGTGCCAATGATTGGCGCTGTCGTTGCGCTGCTGTTGTTTGTGGACCTTGCGGCGTTGCAGCTCCTTGCGGGATTGCCGCACCCTGATCAAAAGTTTGTCAGTGATGGTAAACAAGTTTACCTGGAAGCGACCGGAGATCGGGTACTGGAGCTCCGGGGTGAAGGTGCTCGGATTGCCCTTCTGCCTCTTGATCTGCTTGAGGAACCTGACGTACTGCCCACCCATGCTGAACTTGATGCCTTCTTTCAAAGGCAGTCAGTAATCGACAGGATACTGAGATCTGACGCTGGAGAGATCGTCACTACCCGGGGTGTTGTGCCGCTGACATATCACGTTGAACGATTGCCGGGGCAGCTGATTTTCTGGATTCAGTTGTTTGTTGCCAACATAGGCCTGCTGGTGGGTGTCGCGGTTTGGACTTTCCAGAGATCAAATGTTGCGGCTCGCCACTTTGCGGTAACGGGCCTTGGACTGGCGATTGCATCCATGGCGGCAGGTCTGTACAGCAGCCGGCCGCTTGCGCTGGATGGATTTGCGTTTGAGATGCTCTCGCAGACCAACTTTCTGGGCACCTGCATCTTCTGCGCGGGATTCTTCTGCATGATGATGAACTAGCCGAAACCCCTGACCCGTTTCCCTGTTTCTTTTGTCTGGTATCCACTGATTGGGTTGGCGTTTGTTGTGGATCACCTTGCGCTGGTTGAGTCCACGGACGTCTCGAGGCGAATGCCCTCGATCATCACAATTATCCTCGCGGTGGCTGCTCTCATCCTTCAATGGCGAACCTCAAAAGATGACCCGCTGACTCGCCAGTCACTCCTCTGGTTCGTCGCGGTGACCTTGTCTGGCAGCCTGTTCTTCATCGGGGTTATTTTTATTCCACCGCTGCTTGGTGATGACACGGCGGTATCCCAGGGGCTCGCTTTCCTGGCTTTCCTGACGATATACGTTGGGCTCGCGGTTGGCGTTGCCCGATACCCGCTGTTTGACCTGCAGCAATACTGGGTCAAATCGATGATCTGGATGGTGGGAGGTCTCGTGGTCATTGCCCTGAACCTGGCCATCGCTACCTGGTTCGGGCTGTCGAACACGACGGTGGTTGGCATGATGATCGCGTCCTTCGTTGCCGTCGCTCTGCCTCTGCGGGCAGCCGGGGCACGCTATGCTTTTAATCGAGCCTCAAGGAATTTTCAGCAGCACCTGCCCCAGATTGTTGCCCGCATGTCCGGTTCACGGGGCAAAGACATCGCAAGCATCTGGGAAGATGAGGTGATGGAAATCTTTCAGCCACTGGAGATGAAGCGTGAATCAATCAGCGTGGTTAAACCTACGGTCGTAAAGCGGGGGATCGGCTTTGTCGTTCCGGCAATTGAAGGCGGCGCGAGCTATCACCTCGCTTACGCTGATGAAGGCACAAGGCTGTTTTCTTCCCTGGATGTCTCTCTGGTGGAGACCCTGAAGGGCCTGTTTGAGATGAACCTTTCCATGTCCAATATAGCTAACGAGGCTACAGAGGCGGAAAGAGTTCGATTGCGCAAGGACATACACGACAGCCTGGGTGGCCGCCTGCTGACAATCATGCATTCAACGCAAGATGATCGGGTGGCTGCGGAATCCAGGCAGGCCATGGGTGAATTGCGGGAAATCCTCGCAGCGGTTGATTCCGGCTCAACTGTTATTGGTGATGCGATCCAGCAATGGGAACCGCAGCTTCGTCACCTGGCCGAAAGTTCCGGCGCTACATTTGACTTGCTGGTGGACCGGGAACTGGTGCAGTTGGAAGCGGCATTGTCCGGGCGTGATCGCTTTAATCTTGGGCAGATGTTGCGTGAGTGTGTGACCAATGCGATCAAGCATGCACAGGCTGCACATATTGTGATCAGCCTCTCTTCCCTCCAGGGAAATCTCGTGGCGCAGGTGGAGAATGATGGGGTTGTCAGTGACCCTGAAGCCTGGGCTGAGGGTATTGGCACCCGGAACCTCGCGGCACGTGCTGAAGAGCTGGGGGCTGAACTCCAGCGCTCGCTGGTCCAGGATCGTGTACGCGTCAGAATACTGTTGCCGGCAAATCGTCTCCTGACGGCAGAAGGTTAACTAGACTTCGATCAACTGGCGTTTGATGGCTTCAGCAGTCGCCTCGGCTCGTGAGGAGATGCCAAGTTTGCCGTAGACTGCTTTCAGATAGCTTTTCACGGTATTGGCAGACAGGCCAAGCATCTCTGCTGACTCTGACACGTTGTAGCCCTTGGCAACCAGTTGCAGGACCTCTTCTTCCCGGCTGGTCAGCGCTATCAGGTCTTCTTCCGGTTTGTGGAACTGGTCAACCACCCGGTTCAGTGCGCGGTCTGACAGGGGCGCCCTGCTGGCCGGAATGCCTTTCAGGTGTTCAATCAGTTGATCCCGGTGTTCGTCTTTGAGCAGGTATCCATTGGCGCCTGCCTTTAGCGCTGCCACCAGGTGGTCGTCATCGTCATAAATAGTGGCAACAACAATGTAGGCCTCGGCTGAGCGTGCGCGTATGTCCTTGATTAATTCAAGGCCCGAGCCGTCCGGCAGACCAAGGTCCACCAGCACGAGGTCAAAACTGGAATCGCTGGTCTGCGATTGTGCTTCTTTCAGCGTGCGAGTGATGGTGACGTTTGCTGCGGGGAAGGTTTCGGACACGATATCGCGCAACCAGGTAAGGGTTTCTTCCTGGTCCTCGAGTATCAGCACAGAAGTGGGGCCTGCCTGGATCTGCAGATTATCGACGTTCAAGTAACTGCTTCCGAAGTGACATTCAAACGATGGCAGAATAAACCAACGATCCATTGATGCTCAACGAACTAATCGGTCTGGCTAGAGGAAACTTGTAAAGGATTCTTAATGAATGTTTGTGCATGTTTACATCTCCACTGAAGCCTTGAAAGTTCCGCGGGTGCTCTGCAGTATGACCAGGCGATGACTCGGAAAACGAACCTGGTGGTAATAGCCCTGCTCGCGGCCCTCGTTGTCGTGACTGTCACCGTTGTGCTCAACAGAAAAGAAAGTGATCCACAGGTTTCCCCGGAGAGCGCCCAGCAAGCGTCACCCGTTAACCCGAGGGAGGCCGCCCGCGAGACTGCATCGGAACCCCTATCACTGATGGATCTGACAGACGCTCGCATTGGAGAATCATTTTCGCTCTACATTCCACAGGAAGAGCGCATTCTTGTCGGTGCCGTTGAACGAACCCACGTTTCCAAGGCGGGTAACCGGGTGCTGCAGGGCAGAATCCAGGATGGAGATCGTTCTTATTCTTTTGTGGTCACGGTTGGCAGGCACCAGACATTCGGCAGCATCCAGACCAGTCGTGACAGGTACCAGTTCGAACTTAAAGATGGTGAAGGGGAACTGATTGCGCAGAGTACGTTAAACAAGATGCGGGATTTTTCTGAACCGGACTATGTCATACCGCAACGCAGGGAGCCTGAAAAACTCGATGAGGAATAGAGTCATGAGGTTGTTTGGCCTGCTTTTAATCGGGTTGTTCTCATCACCACTGCTGGCAGATGACAGCGGGTTAGGACCTGACCTGGAACTGATCTGTCCCTGTACGATTGAGTCAGCGTCCTCCGGCTCCGTCATCGGTAATTTTGGCGTGGTCAATCGTGGTGGCAGCGCCAGTGGTGAACTGGTCGTCCGGGCTTACGCGCATACCGAACAGAACTACCGCGACGCGGTCGACCCGATTTTCCTGACGGATTTCTACCTGACCTCGTCGCTTGCTGCTTCCAGCGAAGAAAGTGCATCGGAGCACCAGGCCCGATTGTTCCCGATTGACGGTGGGGACTACTACGTGACCTACCTTTTACTGGAAGACTTTTTCATTGTTGATGAAACCAGATCCAGTGGACTTATCACGATTGGGGACAACCTGCGTACCGAAGCCTCCGGAACAGAACTCTACCTTGTGGACGACCCTACCATTTCTGTGAATGGCGCTACCGTAACGCTGAACTGGCCGGGACTGGGGAACGGCACGACAAGCGATGAAGAAGTAGAGGTCCGCATTGTTGCGACCAATACGCCGCGGTTTGAAGGCTCTTTCCAGACGCTAGCTCTTTACAATGGTGTCACGGAAGTGCCGGCGCTGAGCCAGACAGCATCGGACGTCGCGGTGTTGGACTACACGGCGCCCTTCGCTGATGCCGAATATACCCACGTCATGATCCTTGGCGGAGGATTTGTGCTTATCGTGCATACCGTCGATGCGCCGGTTGGGGTGACCTACGACGAGCTGTCGTTCTCTGAATCCAATGTTGACTACCTGACCGACTCAGACGGTGATGGCGTTGCGGATGACAACGAACGGCTGGAGGGCACCAGTGCTGCATCAGCTTCTGACACGCCGGGTGCTTCTGCTATTGATGTACTGGTGGTCTACAACCAGGGTGTTGTGGATACCTACAGCGGCGATCCGACGGCGCGTATTGACCAGTTGTTCGCTGTATCAAACCAGGCGCTTGAAGACAGTAACGTTGACATTGAACTGCGTATCGCCGGTTACCAGCAGATTGAATTTGACGATGGGGATTCGCTGAGCGATCTCCTGGGTGCGGCCGAGGGTGGAACCGGGGTATTCGCCGATCTTGAAACTTATCGCACTGACAGCGGCGCGGACCTGGTGACCATTTTGCGAACGGATGATGGTGGCTCACTTTGCGGGCTCGCCTCTCTCGGTGGCTTTCCCACGCAGGGCCTGATGGCACGGCAGGAACACGTATCGACCAGTATTATTGAAACGACCTGCGGTGACCTCACCATGATTCATGAGATTGGCCACAACCTGGGTCTGGGCCATTCGTTTGTAAAGAACGAATCCGGCACCTTTGTCTGGGCCAGGGGGCATGGGGTCACAAACAGCTTTTCTACCATTATGGCGTATGCCAGCGAGTTCAATGTTTTCGCTGAATCACCTTACTTTTCTAACCCCGACATCACAGAGTGTGAAGGCTCACCCTGCGGCATTGCTATTGATGACACTGAACCAG
>JADHNI010000009.1 GCA_016779585.1 Pseudomonadales bacterium | reverse complement strand
CAGCGCAGATGGACGGAGCGATTCTGGTCTGTTCTGCGGCTGATGGTCCCATGCCGCAGACGCGCGAGCACATTCTGCTGTCGAAGCAGGTTGGTGTACCTTACATCGTAGTGTTCCTGAACAAGGCGGACATGGTTGATGACGAGGAGCTTCTGGAGCTGGTAGAGATGGAAGTTCGTGAGCTTCTTGACCAGTACGAGTTTCCTGGTGATGACACGCCGATCATTGTTGGTAGTGCTTTGAAGGCTCTGGAAGGTGACACATCAGACATTGGTGCACCTGCTGTGGTTAAGCTGGTAGAGACTCTGGACGAATACATTCCTGAGCCTGAGCGTGCGATTGACCAGCCGTTTTTGATGCCGATTGAGGACGTGTTTTCTATCTCTGGTCGAGGCACGGTAGTTACGGGTCGAATTGGCCGGGGCATCATCAAGGTGGGTGACGAGATTGAGATTGTTGGTATCAGGGACACTCAGACCACGACCTGTACGGGTGTAGAGATGTTCCGCAAGCTGCTTGATGAGGGTCGAGCGGGAGAGAACGTTGGAGTACTTCTGCGTGGTACGAAGCGTGAGGAAGTAGAGCGTGGTCAGGTGCTTGCGGTACCGGGTTCGATCACGCCGCACACGAAGTTTGAGGGTGAGGTCTACGTTCTGTCGAAGGACGAGGGTGGCCGTCACACACCATTTTTCAAGGGTTACAAGCCTCAGTTCTTTTTTGAGACGACTGACGTTACGGGTTCCTGCGAGCTTCCGGAAGGCACCGAGATGGTGATGCCTGGTGACAACGTGAATATGAACGTTGAGCTGATTGCGCCGATTGCGATGGAAGAAGGCCAGCGATTTGCTATCCGCGAGGGTGGTCGAACTGTTGGCGCGGGTGTTGTGACCAAAATCTCTGAGTAACACGTCGTAACCAGAGTTAAAAATGCCGGGCTTCTGCCCGGCATTTTTCTTTATAAAACATGGCGTTAGGATCCTCGCGCTGGCCTTCAGGTAAATTCGCAGAAATTCAGCCTAAAGACTGGAAATTCCTGCTGAACCTGCGTATTATTCGCGCCCTCGACGTAGGGGTACCCTGCGTTGACAACAACAGGGCATCGATTTGGTGCCATGGGTAGCTCGAAGAGAGCACTAGCATTAAATGCGTCTTCCCCGATATGGGGAGGGGGCTTTTTGCACTTTGTGAAACCAGAAAATCCCAACGGAGACGGGTTGGATGCAAAACCAGAGAATTAGAATTCGATTGAAGGCTTTTGACCACCGGCTGATTGACCTTTCCACCCAGGAAATTGTCAATACGGCCAAGCGCACTGGTGCGCAGGTGAAAGGTCCGATTCCCCTGCCGACCCGTAAAGAGAAGTTTACTGTGCTGATCTCCCCGCACGTCTACAAGGACGCGCGTGACCAGTATGAGATTCGAACGCACAAACGACTGCTGGATATTGTTGAACCTACCGAAAAAACCGTAGATGCGCTGACCAAGCTTGATCTGGCGGCAGGTGTAGAAGTCCAGATCAACCTTGGTTGATCCGTAGCAGGGATTAGGGAGCAGAAAAATGACCATCGGTATTGTAGGAATCAAAAGAGGTATGACGCGAATCTTCAACGAAGAAGGCGTGTCAGTTCCCGTTACGGTAATTGAGGCAACTCCCAACCGAATCACGCAGGTGAAATCACAGGAATCTGATGGTTATTCTGCGATCCAGGTGACCTCTGGTGAAGTGAAGGCCTCCCGTGTAAGCAAACCGGTTGCCGGGCACTACAGCAAAGCGTCCGTAGAAGCAGGGCGAAAGCTTTGGGAATTTCGCGTCTCCGGCGAAGAAGGTCTGAATATCGGTGACTCTTTGACAGTTGAGGCATTTGAAGCAGGCCAGAAAGTTGACGTATGTGGGCAGTCCAAGGGTAAAGGTTTTGCCGGTGTAGTTAAGCGACACAACTTCAGAACCCAGGACAATACTCACGGCAACTCTGTTTCTCACCGTGCGCCGGGCTCCATCGGTCAGTGCCAGACTCCGGGCCGTGTGTTCAAAGGTAAGAAGATGGCAGGTCATATGGGCTCTGCACGAGTAACAACCCAGACTCTGGAAATCGTCCAGATCGATCAGGAAAACAATCTGCTGCTGGTAAAAGGCGCTGTTCCTGGCGCAAATGGCGGTGACGTCATTGTGACACCAGCAGTAAAGGTAGCTAGCGGAGGTGAGTCTTGAACCTCGATATCATAGGCGCAAGTAACGGCGTCGACGTATCCGACACAACTTTTGGCCGGGAGTTTAACGAAGCCCTGGTACATCAGGTTGTTGTTTCATACATGGCAGGCGCGCGCCAGGGTACCAAGGCACAGAAGACACGTTCTGAAGTGCAGGGCGGCGGCAGAAAGCCGTTTCGCCAGAAAGGTACGGGCCGGGCACGTGCAGGTACGATCAGAAGCCCGATCTGGCGCGGGGGCGGCACCACGTTTGCGGCCAAACCTCGCGACCACTCCAAAAAGGTCAACAAGAAGATGTACCGCGGTGCAATGCAGGCGATCCTGTCCGAGCTCGTGCGTCAGGACCGACTGGTTGTTGCAGAAGAATTCTCTGTTGCAGAACCAAAGACCAGGGAAGTGGCAGCGAAGCTGAAGGGACTGGACCTGACCAATGTCCTGATCGTTGTTGAAGAAGTGGAAGACAACCTTTACCTGGGTGCTCGTAACCTCAAGGACGTTGATGTCATTGATGTCCAGGGTGTTAACCCGGTTAACCTGATCGGATTTGAGAAGGTGCTGTTCACCGTCGGAGCGCTGAAGAAAGCAGAGGAGCTGTTCGCATGAACCAGGAACGCCTTTACAACATCATTCTCGGCGCACACATTTCTGAAAAAGCAGCGGTTATCGCTGACGAGGTGAACCAGTTTGCGTTCAAGGTCGCGAAAGACGCAACAGCACCTGAGATCAAAGAAGCTGTAGAAACCATTTACGAAGTGCCGGTGAAGAAAGTCACTGTGATTAACGTGAAGGGAAAAGTTAAGAGAAGCTGGCGCGGAACAAGCAAGCGCCCGAACTGGAAGAAGGCTTACGTCAGCCTTGAAGCCGGTCACGACATTGATTTCAGCTAAAGGCTTCGATTTTTCGTAGCCAGGATTAAAGAGACTTAAGAAAATGCCAGTCGTTAAAGCCAAGCCAACATCACCAGGACGTCGATTCGTCGTCAAGGTCACCAATCCTGACCTGCATAAGGGTGAACCGTACAAGCCGCTATTGGAGAAGAAATCCAAGACGGGCGGCCGCAACAATAATGGTCGGATTACAACCCGGCATATTGGTGGCGGTCATAAGCAGAAGTACCGAGTTATCGACTTCAAGCGCAACAAGGACGGCATCAAGGCCGTCGTTGAAAGACTGGAATACGACCCTAACCGCACCGCAAACATTGCGCTCCTCAAGTACGAAGATGGTGAACGACGTTACATCATCGCGCCAAAAGGCCTCAAACCAGGCGACGTTCTTCAATCAGGTGATATGTCTCCCATCAAGGCGGGTAACAGTCTGCCAATGCGGAACATCCCCATGGGTAGTGTGATCCATTGCATTGAATTGAAGGCCGGTAAAGGTGCGCAGATGGCTCGAAGCGCTGGTACATCAGCACAGCTTGTCGCGAAGGAAGGTCGCTACGTCACACTGCGACTGCGGTCAGGCGAGATGCGCAAGGTACTGGCCGAGTGTCGCGCAACACTGGGCGAAGTTTCCAATTCCGAACATAACCTGCGTTCACTGGGTAAAGCAGGTGCCAAGCGTTGGCGAGGTGTTCGACCCACTGTTCGTGGTGTTGTCATGAATCCGGTGGATCACCCGCACGGTGGTGGTGAAGGTAAGACTTCCGGTGGTCGTCATCCGGTATCACCCTGGGGTGTGCCGACCAAGGGTTACAAGACTCGTAAGAACAAGCGTACGGACAAGATGATCGTTCGTCGTCGCAACAAGCGATAGGAGAAGCATAGTGCCTCGTAGTTTGAAAAAAGGACCGTTCGTTGATCTGCACCTGGCTGACAAAGTCCAGAAGGCTGTTGATAGCAATGACAAGCGACCGATCAAAACCTGGTCCCGTCGTTCCCTGATTACGCCGGATTTTGTTGGGCTGACTATCCAGGTCCACAACGGACGACAGCATGTGCCCGTTTTTATCAGTGAAGACATGGTTGGACACAAGCTGGGTGAATTTGCACTGACCCGGACTTTCCGTGGTCACGCCGCTGACAAGAAAGCGAAGCGATAGGCAGCAGGAAAGAGTTAGAGGAATTTAAAGATGGAAGTAGGGGCGAAATTAAAAGGCGCAAAGCTTTCGGCACAGAAAGCTCGCCTGGTTGCTGACCAGATCCGGGGTAAGGAAGTTGGTGAGGCACTGGACATCCTGAACTTCAGTACCAAGAAAGGTGCTCACCTGGTGCGCAAGCTGCTTGAGTCAGCAATTGCAAACGCTGAACACAATGAAGGTGCTGATGTAGATGAGCTGAAGGTTTCAACCATCTACGTCGATGAGGGTCTGACCATGAAACGCATCAGACCACGTGCGAAAGGTCGGGCAGACAGAATTTTGAAACGTACCTGTCACATCACGCTAGCCGTGGCGGACGAGTAAGAAGAAGGATTAGCAGGAGACCAATATGGGTCAGAAAGTACATCCCACAGGACTAAGACTGGGCATCGTCAAAGAACATACCTCTGTCTGGTATGCAGACGGTCCGGCTTATGCTGAGAAGCTTCACGAAGACCTCGTGGTCCGGGATTACATCCGGTCCAGGCTGGCACAGGCGTCAGTAAGCCGAATTGAAATCCAGCGTCCTGCGCAGACTGCGCGAATCACGATTCACACGGCTCGTCCCGGAATTGTGATTGGTAAGAAAGGTGAAGATGTTGAGCGCCTGCGCCAGGAAGTCGGCAAGATGATGGGTGTACCGGTACACATCAACATCGAAGAAGTTCGTAAGCCTGAACTGGATGCACAGCTGGTGGCACAGAATGTTGCCCAGCAGCTTGAACGTCGGGTTCAGTTCCGTCGCGCCATGAAGCGCGTGATGCAGAACGCCATGCGTCTTGGTGCTGAAGGCATCAAGGTTCGCGTTGCGGGTCGACTGGGTGGTGCTGAGATTGCCCGTTCAGAGACTTACCACGAAGGTCGGGTACCACTGCACACCCTGCGTGCAGACGTGGACTATGCAACCGCAGAAGCGTTGACCACCTACGGGATCCTGGGTGTGAAAGTCTGGATCTTCAAAGGTGAAGTCATTGGTGAAAGGGAAGATCCGCAGGGATCAGCAAACGTTCAGAGTTTTGGATAAGAAGTCATGTTACAGCCAAAAAGAACAAAGTTTCGGAAAATGCAGAAGGGCCGTAACCGTGGCCTGGCACAGCGTGGCAGCTCGGTTTCTTTCGGAGAGTTTGGCCTCAAGGCGACCGGCCGTGGTCGCCTGACTGCCAGGCAGATCGAGGCAGGTCGTCGTGCGATGACCCGCCATGTAAAACGTGGTGGTCAGATCTGGATCCGTGTTTTCCCGGACAAGCCCATTACCAACAAGCCGCTCGAAGTCCGGCAGGGTAAAGGTAAGGGTAACGTCGAATACTGGGTAGCCCAGATCAAGCCGGGCAAGGTCCTTTACGAAATGGAAGGTGTACCTGAAGAGTTGGCGCGTGAAGCGTTTCGTCTGGCGGCGGCAAAACTGCCGTTTCCGACCCAGTTCGTAAAACGCGTGGTCATGTGAGAGAAGCAGAATAGAGATTAAGCAGATGAAAGCATCGGAACTTAGAGAAAAGTCTGTAGAAGAACTGCAGCAGGAAATCGACAACCTGTCGAAAGAGCAGTTCACCTACCGCATGCAGAAGTCCACTGGCCAGCTGGGTCAGCCGCATCTGCTCGGTCAGATCAAAAGAGATATCGCACGGATCAAAACCGTGATTCGCGAGAAACAGGATAACGGTTGATTCAACCGATTAGACAGGAAATAGGAATGAGCGAAGAAAACAGCCTGGCCCGTACTGCGAGCGGCACCGTAGTCAGCAACAAGATGGACAAAACAATCACTGTCCTGGTTGAGCGACGCATTAAGCACCCGCTTTACGGCAAGTACATCAAGCGATCCAAGAAGATCCACGCCCATGACCCTGAGAACCAGTGTCAGGAAGGGGATCAGGTCACGATCGAGGAGACGAAGCCAATCTCCAAGACCAAGGCGTGGAAACTGAGCTCAGTTGATCGTAAAGCAACGATTATCGGATAAGAGATTTAGGAGCTTCGCTGATCCTTTCCGGGAATAGGCGAACAGTTCTTATAGAAGGGACATTGGAGTAACAAAATGATTCAGGCGCAAACGTATCTAGATATCGCGGACAACAGTGGTGCACGCCGCGTTATGTGCATCAAGGTGCTGGGCGGTTCCAAGCGTCGGTACGCCAATGTCGGTGACATCATCAAGGTCACCGTAAAAGAAGCGATCCCGCGGGGTCGGGTAAAAAAGGGTCAGGTGCTGGACGCGGTTGTTGTCCGAACCAAGAAAGGTGTTCGTCGCCCTGATGGCAGCCTGATCAAGTTTGACGGAAACGCAGCGGTTCTGCTGAATGCTCAGAAGCAGCCAATCGGTACTCGAATTTTTGGACCGGTCACTCGAGAGCTGCGAACTGACAACTTCATGAGAATCGTGTCTCTGGCACCGGAAGTGTTGTAGAGGTTAGGTATGCAGAAGATCAAGAAAGACGACCAGGTGATCGTGATCACTGGTAGAGACAAAGGCAAAACTGGTGCGGTAACGCGGATTTTGGACGACGGACGTCTGTACGTTTCCGGCGTGAACATGATCAAGCGTCATACCAAGGGTAATCCTCAGATGAATCAGCCAGGCGGCATCATCGAGAAGGAAGCTCCTATCCAGACTTCCAATGTTGCGATTTATAACAGCGCAACCAACAAGGCAGACAAGGTGGGCATCAAGGTACTCGATGGCGGTGAAAAAGTCCGGGTATACAAGTCTACCGGTGAACAAATAGACGGTTAATCGAAATGGCAGACCTAAAAGAAGTTTACGAGAAGGAAATTCGACCGAAGCTGCAAGAAGAGCTGGGTCTTTCCAATGTGATGGAAGTACCTCGCATCACCAAGATCACCCTAAACATGGGTGTTGGTGAAGCCGTGGCTGATCGCAAGCAGCTAGACGCTGCAGTTTCAGATATGGAGGCCATTGCTGGCCAGAAAGCCGTCCTGACCAAGGCGCGAAAGTCTATCGCGGGTTTCAAGATTCGTGATGGTATGCCCATTGGTTGCAAGGTCACTCTGCGTCGCGAGCGTATGTACGAGTTCCTGGATCGACTGATTAACATTGCTATTCCGCGTCAACGCGACTTCCGGGGTATCAACCCGAAGACCTTTGATGGTCGCGGCAATTTCTCGATGGGTATCACAGAACAGATCGTTTTCCCGGAAATTGATTACGACAAGATCGACAAGATCCGTGGCCTGGATATTGCGATTACGACAACAGCTAAAACTGATGACCAGAGCCGGGCACTGCTCCGCGCATTCAACTTCCCGCTGCGGGAAACGAATACAGCGGCGTAACCCAAGAGGATAGAAAACCCTATGGCAAAAGTATCCATGATCAACCGCGAGTTGAAGCGCCAGAAGACGGCAAAGAAATACGCGGCGAAGCGAGCAGCTCTCAAGGCAATTATTGCGAACCCCGAGTCGTCTGATGACGACCGCTGGGAAGCGCAGCTGAAGCTGCAGAAACTTCCGAGGAACGCGAGCCCCAGTCGACAGGTAAGGCGCTGTAACCTGACGGGCCGTCCACACGCGGTTTATCGAAAGTTTGGCTTGTCACGTAACAAGCTGCGTGAAGCAGCCATGCGTGGCGATGTGCCGGGACTCGTGAAGTCGAGTTGGTAAGCGCCCGCGGCTAGATTGAAAGGAAAAATCTTATGACTATGCAAGATCCAATGTCGGACATGCTGACCAGGATAAGGAACGCACAGAGCGCCAATATCCCAACGGTCACCATGCCGTCCTCAAAACTGAAGGTTGCTGTTGCCGAGGTTTTGAAAGAAGAAGGCTATATCGAGAGCTGCGCTGTTGAGCAGGGCGAAGGTGGGAAGGCTGACCTGAGCATTGAGCTGCGGTATTACCAGGGCAGGCCGGTCATCGAGGAGATCAAGCGAATGAGTCGTCCTGGTCTCCGTCAGTACAAGAACAAGGATGAGATCCCCCAGGTCAAGGGTGGTCTCGGCATCGTCATCCTGTCCACTAACAAGGGTGTGATGACTGATCGTGCAGCCCGAGCGAAGGGCTTAGGTGGAGAACTGATCTGCTCAGTGTTCTAGACACTGGGACTGATAGAAAGGTAACGAGTTATGTCACGTATTGCTAACAATCCGGTTTCGATTCCCAAAGGCGTTGAGATTTCAATCAGCGGTCATGATCTGAGCGTGAAAGGTTCCAAGGGTAATCTGTCCCTGACTATGCATGAGCTGGTGGAGATTTCCCAGGAAGAAGACACGCTGAAGCTTAAGGCAGCTGAAAACTCCAAGAAGTCTGTTGCCATGGCTGGAACTTTCCGTGCGCTGGTCGACAACATGGTCATCGGTGTCAGCGCCGGCTTCCAGAAAGAACTTGAGTTGCAGGGCGTCGGTTATCGCGCCCAGGCGCAGGGTAAGACACTGAATCTTTCACTCGGGTTCTCTCACCCGGTGGTTTACGAAGTGCCTGAGGGTATCGAGATTGAAACCCCGAGCCAGACCCAGGTCATCGTGAAAGGTATCGACAAGCAGCTGGTTGGCCAGGTATCTGCCGAGATTCGCGCTTTCCGCCCACCTGAGCCTTACAAAGGCAAGGGTGTGCGATACGCAGATGAGTACGTGAAGCGCAAAGAAGCCAAGAAGAAGTAGATTTCAAACAGAACAGAGAGCAGCCCTCAGCGAGTGGAGCCTCTGGCCAGGATTGTAAAGAGTAGAAGCTATGGACAAGAAAAAAGCAGCCCGTATCAAAAGAGCGAAGCGTACGCGCATGCATATCCGCGAGCTGGAAGTGCCGCGCTTGTGTGTCTATCGCTCGCCCAGACACATTTACGCGCAGATTATTTCTGCAGCAGGTGACCAGGTTCAGGCGGCAGCATCATCCCTTGATCCGGACCTCCGGGGAGAAAACAAGGGCAATGTCCAGGACGCCGCCAGGGTAGGTGCAAAGATCGCCGAGAAGGCAAAAGCAGCCGGCATTGAGAAGGTCGCTTTTGATCGATCAGGTTACCAGTATCACGGCAGGGTCAAGGCGTTGGCCGATGCCGCGCGAGAAGGTGGTTTGCAGTTTTAAGAGCTGTAACAGGAATCATTGAGGAAAAGTAATGGCTTATAACGAGCAGGAAAACGAAGAAGGTATCCAGGAAAAACTGGTCCAGGTAAACCGGGTTGCCAAGGTCGTTAAAGGTGGTCGAATTTTCGGATTTACTGCACTGACTGTTGTCGGTGATGGTAACGGTCGCGTTGGCTATGGCCGAGGCAAGGCTCGCGAAGTACCACTGGCTATTCAGAAAGCCATGGAAGCGGCGCGCCGCAACATGATCCAGGTGGACCTTCAGGGTTCCACAATCCAGTACCCGATTACTGCTCGCCATGGCGCATCCAAGATTTACATGCAGCCGGCATCTGAAGGTACTGGCGTGATTGCAGGTA
Organism: Pseudomonadales bacterium; assembly: GCA_016779585.1. Lineage (GTDB taxonomy): Bacteria > Pseudomonadota > Gammaproteobacteria > Pseudomonadales > Azotimanducaceae > UBA9659. Next base: position 51,875 of record JADHNI010000009.1, on the reverse strand, counting down.
AGACGATGCGTGCTGTTCTTGAAGTCGCCGGTGTACATGATGTGCTGGCCAAGTCTTACGGTTCCACAAACCCGGTAAATGTCCTGCGGGCAACATTCAATGGCCTGAAAAACATGCGTTCACCGGAAAGCATTGCCGACAAGCGCGGCAAGACTGTCGAAGAAATTACGGGTTAATCACGATGGCTGCTAAGAAGATTAAAGTTACCCAGACCAAGAGCACAATTGGGCGTCTTGAGTCGCACAAGGCGTGCATCGCAGGACTGGGCCTTAGAAGAATCAGACATACAGTAGAAGTGGAAGACACTCCTGCCGTTCGGGGCATGATCAACAAAGTGTCCTACATGGTCAGTGTGGAAGAACAGCCCTGAGCGGCTGCTAGAAGAACAGCCCTGAGCGGTTTGTAAAGGAAAGAGCATATGCAACTGAATACATTGAAGCCAGGCGCGGGAAGCCGTAGCCCTCGCAAGCGAGTTGGTCGCGGTATCGGTAGCGGCCTGGGTAAGACCTGTGGTCGTGGCCACAAGGGTCAGAGATCTCGATCCGGTGGGCGAATTCGTCGCGGTTTTGAGGGCGGTCAGCAGCCTCTGCAGATGCGTCTGCCAAAGTTCGGTTTTAACTCAGCAAAGGCAAGAATCACAGCTGAAGTGACCTTGTCTGAACTGGCGAAAGTTGAAGCAGATGTAATTGATGTCCAGGCTCTGATTAATGCAGATGTGATCAAGGGCACGATGAAGCGCGCCAAGGTGATCCTGTCTGGCAGTATCGATAAGGCAGTCACCCTGAAGGGCATTAAGGCCACCAAGGGTGCGCAAGCTGCGATCGAAGCCGCTGGCGGCAAGATCGAAGAATAAGAAAGTCTAGAACTTAACGAGTAACGATAAGAGCATGAGCAGTTCTGTTGCAGATAGAGCAAACGCCATGATGGCGGGAGGAGGCTTGTCCGAGCTATGGGCAAGGCTGCGCTTCGTGATGCTCGCTATTATTGTTTACCGTATCGGCAGCCACATTCCGTTACCGGGGATCAACCCGGACCGTCTGGCAGCACTTTTCGACCAGAACCAGGGTGGCATACTGGACCTGGTGAACATGTTCTCCGGTGGTGCCATCGAGCGTATGAGTATCCTTGCGCTGGGCATCATGCCGTACATCTCGGCATCCATTGTTTCGAACCTGATTGTCGCCACCACGCCATCGTTGCAGCAGCTCAGGAAAGAAGGCGAGGCAGGTCGCCGTAAGATTGCCCAGTACACACGCTACGGCACGCTGCTGCTTGCAACCATCCAGGGCTTCGCCATGAGTAATGGCCTTGCCTCCCAGGGTCTGGCGTATGCGCCTGACTTTGCTTTCCACTTTGTGGCAACAACCACATTGGTGACAGGTGCCATGTTCATGATGTGGCTCGGTGAGCAGGTCACAGAGCGCGGTATTGGTAACGGTATCTCCATCCTGATCTTTACGGGTATCGTTGCGGGTTTCCCAAGCGCGATTGGCCAGTCATTCGAGCAGGCGCGGCAGGGTGAGATTTCAATTATTGCACTGCTACTGATTGCGGCGATTGCCATTGCCATCGTTGGATTCGTGGTTTTCATCGAGCGCGGACAGCGACGAATTACGGTGAACTACGCAAGGCGTCAGCAGGGCAGACAGCAGTATGCGGCCCAGAGCAGCCACTTGCCGCTTAAGATCAACATGGCTGGCGTTATTCCGGCGATCTTTGCCAGCAGCCTGCTCCTGTTCCCGGCATCCATTGGCCAGTGGTTTGGCCAGTCTGAAGGAATGGAATGGCTCCAGGACCTGAGCCTGCTTATTGCTCCAGGTCAGCCCCTGAATGTAATCCTGTTTTCACTGGGCATTATTTTCTTCTGCTTCTGGTACACGGCGATCATGTTTAACCCGAAAGAGGTTGCCGACAACCTGAAGAAGTCAGGTGCGTTTATTCCGGGTTTCAGGCCTGGTGACCAGACGGCCCGACACATTGACACAATATTGACGCGCCTCACCCTGGTGGGTGCGCTTTACATGACGGCTGTGTGCCTGTTGCCACAGTTCCTGATCCTGCAGTTCAACATTACTTTCCAGCTGGGAGGTACTGCGCTGCTGATCGTTGTGGTCGTCGTCATGGATTTTATGGCACAAGTGCAGACTCACCTGATGTCTCACCAGTATGAATCACTGATGAAGAAATCGAATCTGCAAAATTTTGGTTCAAGACGCTAACTGAGAGAACAGCGATGAAAGTCAGAGCTTCAGTAAAAAAGATGTGCAGAAACTGCCGCATCATCCGGCGCAAAGGTTCCGTGCGAGTGATTTGCAGCGAACCCCGTCATAAGCAGCGGCAAGGATAAAGGAGAGCAATTCCTATGGCTCGATTAGCCGGGATCAACATCCCCGACAACAAACACACAGAGATTTCTCTGACATATATCTTTGGAATTGGTCGCACAACTGCCAAGCAGTTATGTGAAGCAACGGGTGTCAACCCGACCGCCAAGGTTCAGGACCTGTCAGAGGACGAGCTCGATAAGCTGCGATCTGAGATCGCCAAGATGAACGTCGAGGGTGACCTGCGTCGTGAAAACCAGCTGAACATCAAGCGTCTGCTGGACCTTGGCTGCTACCGGGGAATCCGTCATCGCCGTGGCCTGCCACTGCGTGGTCAGCGAACGAAGACAAATGCGCGTACCAGGAAAGGACCGAAGCGTCCGATTCGTAAGTAAGCCGATCGTTAATTTAAGAGAATCGACATATGTCTGAAGTAGAAACTACAACGCCAGAAGCAGAAACAGCTGCTCCGGCACCTGCGCGCGCCAAGAAAGGCAAGCGTCAGGTCGTCGATGGACTGGCGCACATTCATGCTTCCTTTAACAACACTATCGTGATGATTACGGATCGTCAGGGCGGCGCACTTGCATGGGCAACTGCGGGTGGCTCTGGCTTCCGAGGCGCACGAAAGAGCACGCCTTTTGCAGCGCAGGTTGCAGCAGAGCGTGCCGGTAACGCAGCCCAGGAATATGGCCTGCAGAACCTGGAAGTGTTTGTTAAGGGCCCTGGACCAGGCCGTGAGGCTGCCGTCCGGGCGCTGAATGCTGTTGGTTACCGAATCACCAACATCACAGACGTGACACCGATTCCACACAACGGGTGCAGACCCCCGAAGAAGCGTAGGGTTTAACCGAGGAGATTAATAATGGCCCGATATCTCGGACCCAAGTTAAAGTTATCCAGACGAGAGGGAACAGACCTGTTCCTTAAGAGTGGCGTTCGACCTCTCGAGTCCAAGTGCCGCGCTGAAAGCGCGCCAGGCCAGCATGGCCAACGTCGTGCTCGTAACTCGGACTATGCAGTACAGCTGAGAGAAAAACAGAAAGTACGTCGATTGTATGGCGTTCTGGAGAAGCAGTTCCGCAACTACTACAAGAAGGCGGACCGACAGAAGGGTGCAACCGGTATGAACCTGTTGCGTATTCTCGAGCGTCGTCTTGACAATGTCGTATACCGAATGGGTTATGGCTCAACTCGTGCGGAATCGCGTCAGCTGGTTGTTCACAAATCCATTACGGTTAATGGTTCTGTGATTAATATTCCGTCCTACCAGGTTGAGGCCGGTGACGTTGTAGCGGTTCGTGAAAAATCACGTAACCAGCTCAGAATTCAGGGTGCGCTTGCTCTGTCAGCCAATCGTGCTCCCGTACCCTGGGTTGAAGTGAATGCGGACAAGATGGAAGGCGTGTTTAAAGCCTATCCAGAGCGGGACGAACTGCCGCAGGAAATCAACGAAAACCTGATCGTCGAGCTTTACTCCAAGTAATCCGGATTAAAGAAGACAATCTAGAACAGTTATTCATCTTAAAGGTGAGAATATGCCCCATTCTTCATTAGAGTTTTTGACACCGAAGCACATTCAGGTAGAACAACAGAGCGCTACTCGTGCCAGCGTGGTTCTAGAACCCCTCGAGAGGGGTTTCGGCCACACGCTGGGTAATGCACTGCGACGGATCCTCCTTTCTTCCATGCCAGGCTGCGCCATCGTCGAAGCTGAAATCGACGGCGTATTGCATGAATACAGCACTATTGAAGGCGTACAGGAAGATGTGATTGAGATTCTCCTGAACCTGAAAGGCGTCGCGGTCAAGTTGAACTCTGTTGATGAGGCCGAGATCACGCTTGAAAAGCAGGGTCCCGGCGTTGTCACTGCTGGCGACTTCCAGCTGGGTCACGATATTGAGATCTCCAACCCGGATCACGTCATTGCGAACCTGAACGAAAATGGTTCCCTGAAGCTGCGCGCCCAGGTTGGCCGCGGTCGCGGCTACGAGCCGGCGGATGTACGTATGGCAGACGAAGAAGAGAGCCGGGTGATTGGTTCGTTGCTGCTGGATGCGTCATACAGCCCGGTTCGACGAGTTGCTTATAAAGTAGACAGCGCTCGTGTTGAGCAGCGCACTGACCTGGACAAGCTGATCATTGATCTTGAAACCAACGGCACGATCGACCCGGAAGAAGCGATTCGTCGTGCAGCGACAATCCTGCAGCAGCAGGTTTCGATCTTCGTAGACCTCGAGAGCGAAAATGAGCCGGAAGTGGTTGAAGAAGAAGACGAGATCGATCCGATCCTGCTTCGTCCGGTTGATGATCTTGAGCTGACAGTTCGTTCAGCGAACTGCCTGAAGGCGGAAAACATTTATTACATTGGTGACCTGATCCGCAGAACCGAAGTGGAACTGCTGAAGACACCAAACCTTGGTAAGAAGTCTCTGACTGAAATCAAAGACGTTCTGGCTTCCCGTGGTCTTTCCCTGGGCATGCGCCTGGAAAACTGGCCACCGTCGAGCCTCCGAGGTGATGACCGGGTATTGGGCTAAAGACTACTGGGCTAAACAACAGTCCTAAAAAGATAAACAGGAAGATACGTCATGCGCCATAGAAAAAGTGGTAGACAGTTAAACAGGAATAGCTCGCACCGTAAGGCGATGTTCCGCAATATGGCCTGTTCCTTGTTCGAGCACGAAGTCATCAAGACCACTGTGCCGAAAGCAAAGGAATTAAAGCGCGTTGCGGAGCCGCTCATTACGCTGGCGAAAGAAGATTCGGTTGCGAATCGTCGTCTTGCCTTTGCCCGAACGGGCAGCAAGGACGCTGTCGGCAAGTTGTTCGGCGAGCTTGGCCCTCGTTACCAGGACCGCCCGGGTGGTTATACACGCATCCTCAAGTGCGGCTTCCGTGCCGGTGATGCTGCGCCCATGGCATTCGTCGAGCTCGTTGATCGTCCGCTCCCGGATAACGACGAGGACTTCGATGATTTCGAGGACGATGAGGATTAACTTCCTGTGGTAAATACGACAAGGCCGGGTTATTCCCGGCCTTTTTGTTTCAACAAAGTCTAGTTAAGGAATCAGTGTGGTCAGTTCTTTTATCCCAACACCCCGAACCCTGATGGGGCCAGGCCCCTCCGACGTCAATCCTCGCATCCTGGGCGCGCTGTCGCGCCCGACGATAGGACATCTTGACCCGGAGTTTATCCGGTTGATGGATGAAACCAAGCAGCTCCTGCAGTATGCGTTCCAGACCAAAAACGAACTCACGATTCCGGTCTCTGCACCGGGCTCTGCTGGTATGGAAACCTGCTTTGTCAACCTGGTCGAGCCAGGCGACAAAGTGATTGTCTGCGTAAATGGTGTGTTCGGTGGTCGAATGGCTGACAATGTCCGTCGACTGGGTGGTGAAGCGGTGCTGGTTGAAGACGAATGGGGCACACCGGTTTCTCCCGAGAAGCTGAAAGCTGCGCTGAATGAGCATGGTGACGCAAGGGTCGTCGCTTTTGTCCATGCGGAGACATCAACAGGTGTCCGCTCTGATGCGAAAACACTCTGCGCCATTGCAAAGGAACATGACTGCCTGACGATTGTTGACTGTGTGACGTCGCTCGCTGGTGTAGAAGTGAACCTCGACGACTGGGGCGCAGATGCAGCTTACAGTGGTACGCAGAAGTGTCTTTCCTGCGTACCTGGCCTTTCACCGATCAGCATGAGCGATGCAGCGGTCAAGCGCATCAAGAGCAGGACCACCCAGGTCAGTTCCTGGTTCCTGGACCTGAACCTGGTGATGGGCTACTGGGGCGAAGGCCAGACCCGGGCCTATCACCACACGGCGCCGGTCAACGCACTTTATGGATTACACGAGTCACTTGTGATTCTTGAGGAAGAAGGACTGGAAGCATCCTGGGCGCGGCACCAGCAGAACCACCTTGCACTCAGGGCTGGCCTTGAGGCACTGGGTCTTGAGTTTATTGTTGCCGAGGAATATCGGTTACCGCAGCTGAATGCCGTGACGATTCCTGATGGCGTTGATGAAGGTAGCGTGCGCAAACAACTGCTGCAGCAATTTAATCTTGAGATTGGAGCAGGGCTCGGTGCACTCGCCGGAAAAGTCTGGCGCATTGGCCTGATGGGTTATGCCAGCAATCCGAAGAACGTACTGTTCTGTGCCAACGCGCTTGAGTCAGTACTTAGCGGGTACAATGCACACATCAATAAGGGCGTAGCTACGGAAGCGATTCAACAGGCCTACGGTTGAGTTAACCCTGGCCTTGCCGAGAAAAGTCATGAGAGGACTTTTTTCAGGAACTGGCCGGTAAAAGACTGCTTCTGGTCCGCGACACTTTCTGGTGTGCCCGTCGCAATAATCTGACCACCACCGGCTCCGCCTTCAGGACCCAGGTCAACAATCCAGTCTGCTGTTTTAATGACGTCCAGGTTGTGTTCGATGACGACAATCGTGTTGCCATGGTACCGCAGGCGGTGGATGACTTCGAGTAGCTGCTGGATGTCATGGAAGTGCAGGCCGGTTGTTGGTTCATCCAGGATATAGAGCGTCTTGCCGGTATCCCTTTTTGAAAGCTCACGGGCCAGTTTGACGCGCTGGGCTTCGCCACCCGAAAGCGTTGTCGCACTCTGGCCCAGTTTGATGTATCCAAGGCCAACGTCCAGCAGTGTCTGCAGGCGTCGTTCTATCATGGGCACGGCATTCAGGAAATCGTGCGCATCCTCGACGGTCATTTCGAGAACCTCGTGGATGTTTTTGCCCTTGTAGAGAATCTCCAGTGTTTCCCGGTTGTAGCGCTTGCCCTGGCACTCGTCACAGGTGACATAGACGTCGGGCAGGAAATGCATCTCTACCTTGATCAGTCCGTCACCCTGGCAGGCTTCACAGCGACCTCCTTTAACATTGAAACTGAACCGGCCCGGTTTGTAGCCGCGGGATCTAGCTTCCTGCGTTGCGGCAAACAGCTCGCGGATTGGTGTGAAGATGTTCGTGTAGGTTGCCGGGTTTGAGCGCGGGGTCCTGCCAATGGGGCTCTGGTCGATATCAACCACCTTGTCTAGCTGATCCAGGCCAATGATTTCTTCATAGGGTGCAACCTGTGGATTGGTTGCGCCATTCAGCTCGCGCGCTGCAATCGGGTAAAGCGTGTGATTAATCAGCGTTGATTTTCCAGAGCCCGATACGCCAGTGACGCAGGTCATCAGACCGAGCGGAATCGTCAGGTTGACCTGCTGCAGGTTGTTTCCGGAGGCGCCCTTCAACTCCAGTACCCGGGTTTCGTCGAATACTTGGCGCTCAGCGGGTATCTCGATCTGCCTCTTGCCGGATAGAAACTGGCCGGTGATGGAATCCTTCGATTTCAGGATATCGTTCAACTGTCCTGATGCGACGATTTCCCCGCCATGCACACCAGCGCGTGGCCCTATATCCACGATAAAGTCTGCAGCGCGAATGGCGTCTTCGTCGTGTTCCACGATAATGACCGTGTTGCCGAGATCCCGGAGGCGGGTCAGTGTGCCCAGCAGGCGTTCGTTGTCTCTCTGGTGTAACCCGATGGAAGGTTCATCCAGGATGTACATGACGCCGACGAGCCCGGCACCGATCTGGCTGGCTAGCCTGATTCTCTGTGCCTCTCCTCCAGACAGGGTGTCGGCACTTCGTGACAGCGTCAGGTAGTCGAGTCCGACATCCATCAAAAAGCCCAGTCGGGCTTCGATCTCTTTCAATATCTTTTCTGCGATCTTGGCCCGCTGCCCGGTTAGCTTCAGCGAAGCAAAGTAGGCGTGTGCATCACCGACCGAGTGATTGGTGATCTGGCTGAGAGAACTTCCTTTTATGGTGACGGCTCGGGCATCGGCATTCAGTCTGTCGCCACCACAGTCCGGACATGCCTGGGTGCTCAGGAACTTCGACAGGTTCTCGCGTACCATCTGGGAATCCGTTTCCCGATAACGGCGTTCCATGTTCGGAATGATGCCCTCAAAAGAGTGGGCCCGCGTATATTCGTCACCGCGATCATTCACATAGCGGAACTGAATCTTTTCGCTACCACTGCCGCGCAACACAATCTGCTGGTGTTTCACAGAAAGCTCATTGAATGGTGTGGCGACGTCGAAACCATAGTGCTCAGCAATAGAACCGAGCATCTGGAAATAATAGATGTTGCGCCTGTCCCAGCCATGAATAGCACCTTCCGCGAGCGAAAGTTCGGGGTCCTGAACCACGTTGTCCGGGTCAAAGAACTGTCTCAATCCCAGGCCGTCACAGGTCTGGCAGGCTCCCGCCGGGTTGTTGAAGGAAAACAGCCTGGGTTCCAGTTCCTGGATAGCATGGCCGCAGACGGGGCAGGCAAAGCGTGAGGAAAACAGCAGGTCCTCCTGCTCACCATCCATGAAGTTAACGGCGGCGATGCCATCAGACACCTGCACGGCAGTTTCAAAAGAATCGGCGAGGCGTGTTTTCAGGTCTTCACGAATCCGGAACCTGTCCACCACCACTTCGATAGTATGTTTCTTATTCTTGTCCAGGGCGGGTGTGTCATCGAGGTCAGTCACGATGCCATCTATTCGTGCTCGGACGAATCCCTGCGTCGCGAGTTGTTTGAATACGTGCAGGTGCTCACCTTTTCTCTCACGAACAACCGGTGCCAGCAGGTTGACCCGCGTGCCTTCCGGCAGTTCCAGCACCTGGTCCACCATCTGGCTGATCGACTGCGCCTGCAGCTTTTCGCCGTGAGCAGGGCAGTGGGGTTCACCGATACGCGCGAACAGGAGACGCAGGTAGTCGTAGATCTCGGTGATGGTGCCCACGGTGGACCGGGGATTGTGGCTGGTCGACTTCTGCTCGATCGAGATGGCGGGCGACAGGCCCTCGATGTATTCAACATCGGGTTTTTCCATCAGAGACAGGAACTGCCGGGCATAGGCAGATAGTGACTCTACGTATCGTCGTTGGCCCTCAGCATACAGGGTGTCAAAGGCGAGTGACGATTTGCCGGAACCGGACAGCCCCGTCACGACGATCAGCTTGTCCCTGGGAATATCCAGGCTGACATCTTTCAGGTTGTGCGTTTTGGCACCATGAATCGATATCGTCGATGTCATCGAATTGCAGTATTCCGGTCAGGTTTTGTCGTTAAGTTGTGTGGGCCAGGGCAGCACTTCAGCTGCTGGTGGAGGTCGATTTTTGTTATCATCTGCGGCTTGCAACACAGTGACTTCTGCCGAGTTTTCGCCTCACACTCTCCAGCTTTGGGCCTACCTCGTTGAGCAGGGCACTGATGTTATAAGTTTGTACGTCCTTGCGCAAAAAGAATGCGTGTCTTGTACGCTCAAGAGCAGTGGTAAACCCGGTATGAATCAACAGGAATTGAGAGCAGCTATTGCCATTGGTGCGCTGTACCTCGTTCGAATGCTTGGCCTGTTCATGGTGCTGCCGGTACTGCCGCTCGCCACTGATGACGTGCCGCTGGCAACTCCGCTCCTGATTGGTATTGCCATCGGTATCTACGGGCTTTCGCAGGGAATCCTGCAGATTCCACTCGGATTCCTGTCGGATCGATATGGGCGAAAACCGGTTATCGCGGCGGGACTCATGGTTTTTATCCTCGGCAGTTTCATCGCGGGGTTTGCACAGGACATCTACCAACTGATTGCCGGTCGGTTCCTGCAGGGTTGCGGCGCTATTGCCAGTACCCTGCTGGCCCTGATGTCGGATGTCACCAGGGTGGATCAGCGATCCAAATCCATGGCTATTATTGGCATTGCCATCGCGGGCTCGTTTGGTCTGGCATTGGTGCTTGGTCCGCTGGTGGCGGCGGGTTTCGGACTCGCCGGAATCTTTAACCTGACGGGTATCCTTGGATTGCTTGGCCTGGTGCTACTGTTTACCCGTGTGCCTTCCCCCGCCGTGATGGCAAACAACCGTGATTCTGCCGTGCAGACGGGTCTGTTACGGGATACCCTGGGAAACCTGAACCTCTGGCGCCTGAATATCAGCGTGCTGATCCTGCACCTGTTGCTGGTCAGCGGCTTCTCCGTGTTCCCGCTGTTGTTCGAGGCGACTGGCGAGATCGAGCAGAAAGATCATTACCTTTATTACCTGGTCCTGCTGGTTCTCTCGTTTGTTGGTATGATGCCCTTTATGGCTCTGTCAGACAGGTTAAGCGATACACGCCCGATACTGATGGCCATGATCACCTCCTGTTTTTTCGGTTCCCTGGTGCTCAGCCAGGGTCAGGGGTACTACGCTGTACTGGTCGGTATTACGCTCTTTTTTATAGGCTTTAACCTGCTGGAAGTTGTGCTGCCGGCGCAGGTCAGCAAACTCTCAGGGGCGGGTGCGAGAGGGACGTCCATGGGTGTTTATACAACCTGCCAGTTCATGGGGATATTTGCCGGCGGTGTTGTCAGCGGTTGGGTCCTGTCAGAGTACGAACCGGCCGTACTGTTGCTGGTGAACCTGGGTATTGTGGCGCTCTGGTTTTGCGTTTGCCTCGGTTTTCCGAGGCTGGGAGATATTGGCAGCCGGACGATTTCGCTGGCGAATCTGCCAAAGGCAAGTGCCAAAGAAAGACTGGAAGCGTTATCATCTGTCGACGGCGTCCTCGACGTTGTTGTGATCGAAGAAGAGCAGGTGGCTTACCTGAAAGTCGATGAACAACGGTTCCAGGATGAATTTTTAGAGTACACAGGAGATCAGTATGGCTCGCGGAATTAACAAGGTAATCCTCGTCGGAAATCTGGGCAGGGACCCTGAGACGCGATATATGCCAAGTGGCGGTGCGGTAACCAACGCATCAGTCGCCACTTCGAAACAGTGGCGTGATCGTGACTCCGGAGAGCAGAAAGAGCGTACTGAATGGCACCGGGTTGTATTCTTCAATCGGCTTGCCGAGATTGCGGCCGAATATCTTAAGAAGGGCTCGAAGGTTTACATAGAAGGTGAGCTCCGGACCCGTGACTGGGAGCGCGACGGTCAGAAACACTACACCACGGAAATTGTTGCCAATGAAATGCAGATGCTGGACGGTCGCGGTGACTTTCCCCAGGGTTCAGGGAGTGGTGGAGCCCCGATGGGCGGTGGCTCCAGCGGCGGTGGCGGAAACTATGGTGGCGGCTCAGGCGGTCCTGCTGATGATTTTGGTCCTCCTCCCTCGGATGACTTTGACGACGATATCCCGTTCTAGGTTATCTAAAAGCTAGACAATCATGACCAGCAGGATGATCCCGAGGATCATCCTGTAAATCACAAAAGGCAGGTAGCCGATCCGTTCCACCACGGCCAACAGCCAGGCGATGCAGGCGTAGGCAGACAAACCGGCAACCGTGGTCCCAATCAAAAGCTCACCCCATTGCACCGGTTCTGTTGCACGGGAGAGATCCCACAGCTTCAGTGCTGCAGCACCGGCTATCGTGGGTATGGCAATTAGCAGGGAGAACCTGGCGGCTTCAGTCCGGGACTGACCCACCAGTAATGCCATGGTCATGGTGATACCACTTCGCGATGTACCCGGAATGAGGGCGAAACACTGCGCCACACCAACGGCTAAAGCTTTCAAGGGCGTCAGGGGGCTGCTTTCCTGCTTCCTGTAGTGGTCTGCCAGCAACAGGGCAAGGCCGAACACGATGGTCGTGCCAGCGATAACCTCAAGACTGCGCAGCTCGGCTTCGATCACAAAACGGGCGAAGTATCCCAACGGAATTATCGGCAGGCTGGCGATCGCCACATTGTAGGCCAGGCGACTGGCTTCGCTGGATTCTCCCTGGGTTGCATGATGGATGACACCCGCCAGCAGGTCCCTCAACTGTGTCCTGAAATAAACAAGCACTGCGACCAGTGAGCCCAGGTGGACTGCCGTGTCAAATGCCAGGCCCTGGTCGGGCCAGCCCAGGAGTTTGCCGGGGAGAATAAGGTGTCCAGAACTGGAGATTGGCAGGAACTCCGTAATGCCCTGGACCAGGGCCAGCACAATTGCCTGTAGTAAATCCATTACAGGAGTTTAGCGGCACACTGCTGGAAGTGCTAACGGCGCGGCTCTAGAATGTGGGTATGCAAGAGATTCCATTGTTTCCATTGCCGCTGGTCCTGTTCCCGGGAGGACGACTGCCGCTCCAGGTCTTTGAAACCCGTTACCTGGACATGGTCAAGCGCTGCCTGCGCGATGGCAGAGGCTTTGGCGTGGTGATGATTACCGAAGGCAGCCAGGTGCTTTCTGACCCGGAAGAGCAGCTGCCTGATATTTCCCACTGCGGCACCTACTGTGAAGTGGTGGACTTTGACCAGCAGCCGAACGGCATCCTCAGCATCATTGTCGAGGGCAGGAGCAAATTTGCGATCCGTGACCAGTACGAGCTCCCTGACAGGCTCATGATGGCGCAGGTCGAGTTCATCGAGGAAGAGCAGGAAGTTGCGATGCCGGAAGAACGGGAGCATCTTTCGGGTCTGCTTGAGTCACTCATGAGCCATGAAGCTGTGCAACGCCTGGGGTTGTCCTGTGACCTGGGGCAGGCGGTGGAAGTCAGTGCCAGATTAACGGAGCTGCTGCCATGCCCGAATCACTTCAAGCAGCGATTGTTGGAGTTGAAAGACCCCCTGGTTCGATTGAGTGAACTCGACAAGCTGGTGGAGCGAATCCAGAAATCCAGTGAGTAACACTAACTTTCTATAATCCTGTGTTCGTCTTTCAGCGGGTTCTTCGTGGCAAGGGTTGCTGAATCATAATCGACAAAACGATAGGGCAGGTGTTCATCACGCCCGGCGGGGATGCCCAGGCGCCGGCACTGGATCAGTGCGGAAGGAGCAATCCCCACGTCATCCAGGACAAACCTGCCGCGTTTCAGGCGCTTTTGATTCCAGTCGGGAACCTTGAGACCCAGTGACCGGCATAGCAATGTCTGGCCGCTGCACAGTCTTGCTGGCTCCCTTGGTCTTCCGTTTACCGGGTTCAGATCCTGCATGATCGACACCGTGTGTCCTGGTGACTTTTTGTCGACGTGTATGCGGCCTGACTTGATCAGCACACCATTACCCTCCCCGAGAGCGGAAAAATTCAGGGAATCGCCACCCCTCGCGTAGTACATGTAGATGGTGCCGGGTGCCATGAACATGGCGCGGCGTTTCTCGGTGAAACCCAGCGAAGAATGACTGCCCTTCTCCGCTCGATAATAGGCTTCCGTCTCGATAATCCTTGCAGAGAGCCAGACATCCCCATGATCAATATGGTTGATGCGGTGTCTAAGGACCTTGCCCACCAGGGCTTGCGCCAGCTCCAGCGGTTCCAGGTGGAAAAAATCAGGTGACACCATCATGAGAGATGCAGGGTATAATGCGCGGTCGTTGTGAGGTTAGTTACAACAAGATTTTATTTTATGGCCATTTCAGAGTACATGCAGACAGTCGGTAAACAGGCGCGAGCAGCCTCTGTTGAAGTCTGTCGTGCCTCGACCCAGCTAAAAAATGACGCGTTGACGGCGATTGGTGATGCCATACTTGCCCGTCGTTCGGCGTTGATGCAGGCCAATGAAAAGGACCTGGAAGCCGGCAGGAAAAACGGTCTCAGTGACCCGCTGCTGGATCGGCTGACGTTTACCGAAGCCCGATTTGAGTCCATGGTTGAAGGCCTGCAGCAGGTTGCCGCTCTGGAAGATCCCGTCGGTGAAATCAGTGACATGTCTTACCAGCCGAACGGCCTGCAGATTGGTCGCATGAGAACCCCGCTGGGTGTCATTGGCATCATTTATGAGTCGAGACCTAATGTCACCATCGATGCGGCAAGCCTTTGCCTGAAATCGGGCAACGCTGCGATTCTGCGTGGTGGATCAGAGGCCATTCATTCCAACCTTGGTCTTGCCGCCTGCCTGGAAGCTGGCCTGGACAAGGTAGGGTTGCCCGCTGCTTCTTTGCAGATTATCCGCGATACCGACCGGGCGCTGGTGGGCGAACTGATCACCATGAATGACTATGTGGACGTCATCGTTCCCCGTGGCGGTAACAGCCTGGTGGAACGAATCACCAATGAGGCGACTATTCCGGTGATCAAGCACCTGGATGGCATTTGTCATGTTTATATTGATGATGCAGCTGACATGGAGAAGGCTTACGCTATTTCCATAAACGCAAAAACACAGCGTTATGCCGTGTGCAACGCCATGGAAACACTGCTGGTGTCAGAAAGAGTTGCAGCCTCTATCCTCCCCCGGCTGGCAGTGGGTTTCCAGGAACATGGCGTGGAACTGAGGGGCTGCGACAAGACAATCGAGATTCTTGGTGGCGAAGTACAGGTTAGCCAGGCTGATGAATCAGACTGGTATGCAGAATACCTGGCACCGATTCTGGCGATTCGGGTACTGCCTGGTGTGTCAGAGGCGATTGAACACATCAACAAGTATGGATCGAAGCATACGGATACCATCGTGACGGAAAACTACACCACGGGTCGCCAGTTTCTCCGGGAAGTCGACTCCAGCTCTGTCATGATCAATGCTTCCCCTCGTTTTGCTGATGGTTTTGAATACGGTCTGGGTGCTGAGGTCGGGATCTCAACGGACAAATTGCATGCGCGCGGTCCGGTAGGCCTGGAAGGCCTGACCTCCCAGAAGTTCGTGGTATTCGGCGACGGCCAGATTCGTCAGTAGGCTCGGGTGCCTGTGACTGTAAAGCTGGTGCTGGGCGGCACTTTTGATCCGTGTCACATCGGCCATATTAATTCTGCACGCGCCTTGATGGAATTGTTTCCCGGTAGTGAAATGGTGCTTGTTCCAAGCAAGACGCCTCCTCACAGGGACAAACCTTCGGCCAGTCCGGAACAACGTTTTGACATGCTCAGGCTCGCAACCGCCGACGTTCCAGGTCTTGAGTGCGATAACTGTGAACTTGGAAGGGAAGGGCATTCCTATACCTTCGACACTCTGGCCGGGTACCGACGCGTAATGGGCGAGGATCCCCTGGTGTTTGTCATGGGGTCTGATGCCTGGGTGACGCTGCCCAGCTGGTATCACTGGCGCCAGCTCTGCGACCTGTCTCATCTCCTGGTCATGACAAGGCCGGGTGGGAATATCCTGGAAGAACCGGCGGAATTAAAAGAATGGGCACAGTCTCGGCGGGTACGAGAGACGGACCAGCTGCTGTTGGCAGCGGCCGGCCTTATCTGCCACGTCACATTGCCGCAGTATGCTGTTTCAGCAACCGAGGTGAGGGAAGCTGTCAGTCGTGGTGAGAGCACAAAAGATATGTTGCACCCCGATGTGGCCGATTACATTGCCCGCCATCAACTATATTTGGACAATGACAACCATGGAAAGTGAAGCTTTAAAGGCACTCGTTATTGACGCACTGGATGACATCAAGGGCCAGGAAATTGTGGCTCTCGATGTGCAGAACCAGACAGATATTGCAGACCATATGGTGGTTGCCTCCGGGAACACCAGCCGGCAGGTCAAGGCACTGGTCGACAATGTTCTTGAACGGGTAAAGGCAGAGGGCGTTGAGGTGCTTGGTGTAGAAGGCCAGGAGTCAGGTGAGTGGATTCTGATCGACCTGGCAGATGTCATCGTGCATGTCATGTTGCCAGCTGTCCGCGAGTTCTACGACCTGGAGCGCCTGTGGAGCGTCAGTCCGAGCGAGGGGTCGCAAGGGTGAGCGGGCTTTGCTCAGGGTAGAACTTGTCGCCGTTGGCACCAAGCCACCTTCCTGGGTACTGGAAGGCGTCGAGCAGTATGTCTCCCGTATGCGCCATGAATGTCACTTCGACATACGGGAAATCAAGACCTCAGATCGCAACAGGAAACTGAGTGTCTCGGCACACCAGGAAGCGGAAGCCGAATCGATTCTCGCTGCCCTGCAGCCATCGGCCCGTATCATTGCGATGGATTCCCAGGGCAAAAACTGGAGTACAGAGCAACTGGCGCAGAAGATTGAAAACTGGAGCCAGACGGCCAGCCACCTACAGTTTGTCATTGGAGGCCCCGATGGTCTTTCGCGGGCAGTGCTGGACAGGGCTGACGATACCTGGTCCCTGTCTGCCTTAACCTTCCCGCATTTTCTGGTTAGGGTGCTTCTAAGCGAACAAATTTACCGGGCTCTGATGGTCAACGCCAATCATCCCTACCATAAGTGAACTAATGGTCGAACCACTCGCATTAAAAGATCACACCTGGGAGAGTCGAATCTTTTTCGAGCGGATCGTTGTGGGTTTCGGCATCCTGGTGGTGCTGACCCTGTTTCTGGTCGCTCGATTCTTTTACCTGCAGATCGTCCAGTACGATGTTTATGCGACCCTGTCTGACAAGAACCGCATCCAGGTTCAGCCGCTACCGCCTATCCGTGGACTGATTTTTGATCGAAACGGTGAGCTGCTTGCTGACAACTCGCCATCCTTCAATCTTGTGCTGACACCCGAGCGGGTCGATGATATGGATGCAACCCTGGCGAAACTGAGCGCTGTCCTGCAGCTGTCAGATGAAGAGGTCCAGGCTTTCCAGAAAAGGCTAAAACGACGCCCTCGTCCCTTCGAATCGGTTCCCCTTAGATTCAAGCTAACCCAGGAAGAGATTGCCCGCTTCAGTGTTGACCGCCACGCCATGCCTGGAGTGGAAGTCGAAGCAAGACTGGTGCGACATTATCCGAAGGGTGACCTCATGGTTCATGCGGTCGGCTCCGTTCGGCGTATCAATGAAAACGATGCCCGCCGACTGGACCCCGTCGCTTACTCCGGAACCGACCATATCGGCAAGATTGGAGTTGAGCGCTACTATGAATCGGACCTGCTCGGCGCCGTTGGTTACCAGCAGGTCGAGATTGATGCCCGGGGCAAGGTGATGAAAATCCTTGAATCCGATTTGCCCAGGCCGGGAAAAGACCTCGTGCTTCACGTGGACAGTTCCCTGCAGCAGGCCGCCAGTGATGCCCTGGGTGACCGGCGAGGAACGATCGTTGCGATCGAACCGGATACGGGGGGCATCCTCGCGATGGTCAGCAAGCCGGGTTATGACCCGAACCTGTTTGTGACCGGGATTGACTTCGCAACCTATGCATCACTGCGTGATTCACCGGACGTTCCTCTGTTTAACCGGGCTCTCCAGGGCCAGTACGAACCGGGATCTACGATCAAGCCGATTATTGGTCTTGCAGGCCTGGTGACCGGTATGACCACGGCGGACTACGCTATCGAAGATCCGGGCTGGTTCAAGCTACCCAATAATGAGCGCCTCTATCGAGACTGGAACTGGACGAGCAGTGGCCTGGGTGGCCATGGCCTGGTTAATCTGGAAAAGGCAATCTATCGATCCTGTAACGTCTATTTCTACAGACTTGCGGTGAAGATGGGTATTGATCGCATCGATGACTACCTGGCGCTGTTTGGCTTTGGGGTAAATACGGCGCTGGATTTACCTGAGGCGCGCAGCGGTTTGCTGCCCACACGGGAGTGGAAAGAAGATTCGCGCGGCCTGCCCTGGTACCCCGGTGATACGGTGAATATCGGTATTGGACAGGGCGATATGCTGGTGACCCCCCTGCAACTTGCCACGGCTGTCACAGTGATTGCCAATCGTGGTCGGTGGGTTGCCCCAAGAATGTTGAAGTCCGGTAGTGACCTGCTGGAGCGCTCGAGCGTTACGCGTATGGACAGTATTGAACTGATTCCTGATCATGTCTGGGACCTGGTGATTGGCGCGATGGAAAAGGTCGTGCATCGCGGTAACCAGGTGTATGGAGAGAACGGTACTGCATGGGCTTACATTGGCCAGGACATTCCCTATCGAATGGCTGGAAAGTCCGGTACTGCCCAGGTTGTGGGTATTGCCCAGGGAGAGGAATATAACGAAGAAGAACTGGATGAACGGCAGCGCAAACATGCCTGGTTCGTCGCCTTTGCTCCGGTAGAGAAACCCGAGATTGCTCTCGCTGTACTGGTTGAGAATGGCGGCGGTGGCAGCTCAGTTGCAGCGCCAGTGGCGAGAGCTGTCATAGACCATCATTTACTGAAGAATACTGCCGCGAAAGGTCGCGTGGTGGCCTCGGCAACACAATGAGCCAGGATTTCGTCAGACAGCTGCCTGGCTCCGGGCTCGTCACCCGGCGGAAAGCCGGCCTGGGAGACGCGGTACATCTCGATGTTCCCATGGTGCTGTTATTGCTCACAATCTCGGCCTACGGCCTGCTGATACTCTACAGCGCTGTCGGCCAGCAGACTGCACCTGTCATATCCCAGAGTATCAAGATTCTCGTAGGCCTTGGCGCCATGGTGGTGATTGCACAGATTTCCCCGATTTTTTATATGCGACTCGCGCCCTTCATTTTCCTTGCGGCACTGGTACTCCTGGCCATGATTTATGTTTTTGGCGTGGAGGTGAAAGGATCCCGGCGCTGGCTGCGCATCCCGGGGGTGATTAACTTTCAGCCATCAGAAATTATGAAGCTGGTCCTGCCGCTTATCCTGGCCTGGTACTTCCACGACCGGCACCTGCCGCCCAAGGCGAGGCACGTGTTCTGGTCGCTGGTGATCATCGCCATTCCTGTGATGTTGATCGCCATGCAGCCGGATCTTGGTACATCCCTGATCATAGCTGCGTCCGGCTTGTTTGTGCTGCTGCTGGCCGGTGTTTCCTGGCGGCTGGTCTTTTCCGCGATTGGTCTGGCACTGGTCTCAGCACCCGCGCTCTGGTTTGTGCTGCGTGATTACCAGCGACAGAGAATACTGACGCTGCTTGATCCTGAGCGTGATCCTCTTGGGGCGGGTTGGAACATTATCCAGTCAAAGACAGCCATTGGTTCAGGAGGTTTGTTTGGCAAAGGCCTGTTTGAAGGCACCCAGTCTCACCTGGATTTCCTGCCGGAAAGCCAGACAGACTTTATTATCGCGGTTCTTGGCGAGGAGCTGGGTCTCGTGGGTGTGGTTGCCCTGCTTATTTTATACCTGCTACTGATCGGGCGGGGCGTCATCCTCTCACTTCAGGCGCAGGATACCTTTGGACGATTGCTCTCCGGCAGCATTACGTTCACATTTTTCGTTTATGTCTTTGTTAATATAGGTATGGTAAGTGGAATACTCCCGGTCGTTGGAGTTCCACTGCCATTGGTTAGCTACGGGGGAACTTCGATCCTAACGCTGTTTGCTGGGTTTGGCATCCTGATGTCGATTCACACGCACCGCAGGATAACTTTGTAATGTATAGATTTCTGACGCTTGTTTTTTTCCTACTCACGCCACTGGTTACGGCATCCAGCGACTATGCGGGTCGTCCAGAGGTGCAGGAGTTTGTCCGTGAACTCGCAGAAGAAGGTGACTTCGATGAACGTGAGCTGCTCTCTATTTTCAAACATGCGGAATACAAGCAGAGCATCATTGATGCCATCAGTCGACCCGCAGAGAAAACGCTGACCTGGGCTGAGTACCAGGATATTTTTCTCACGGACCGGCGCACAAGTTCCGGTGTTGCGTTTATGTTGGAGAACCGGGAAGCGCTCGAAGAAGCCTATCGTGTGTATGGCGTGCCGCCCGTTATTGTGACCGCGATTATCGGTGTTGAGACCATGTATGGTCGAATAACCGGCGGTTACCGTGTTCTGGACGCATTGGCCACGCTATCTTTTGACTACCCGCCCAGATCCAGGTTTTTCAAGGGTGAATTGAAACAACTCATACTACTGGCGCGCGAAGAAAAACAGATGATTACGGACCTGAAGGGCTCCTATGCAGGTGCGATGGGGCTTGGGCAGTTTATCCCCAGCAGCTACAGGCACTATGCGGTGGACTTCGACGGCGATGGCTTCCGTGATATCTGGAATAACCCGACTGATGCCATCGGCAGTGTCGCCAACTATCTTAGTGAACATGGCTGGCAACGCGACGCTGACATCACGTTTGCGGTTGATGGTGCCCGGGTGCCGGAAGATGTTTTTAATGTCTCGCTCAAGCCCAGCAAATCCATCTCGGAGCTTGAGTCACTGGGGATGAAGGCCGAACTCGGGATGCTGGACAAGGATCAACAGGTATCACCGATGCGTTTCTCCGGGAAAATGGGTGATGAATTCTGGATTGGGCTGAAAAACTTTTACGTGATTACACGCTATAACCACAGCAAGTTGTATGCGATGGCAGTGTTCCAGCTGAGTGAGGATCTGAAAAAAGGCAGTGATGCCATAGTAGCTCGTTAGTTCCTCACCTGTGTCCCGGATCTTTCTCGTCGTTTTTCTCGTATTGTTGGCGTCATGTACGACCGCTCTCAGGAACGAACCGCGACGCACAGACCTGAAACCCAATGAATACGAGGTGTTTGGCAAGGTATACCAGATCATGCCATCCAGCCTGGGTTACCTCGAGATTGGTATCGCCTCCTGGTACGGGAAGAAGTTTCACGGTCGGTTAACGGCCATGGGCGAAACCTACGATATGTTTGCCATGACCGCAGCGCATAAGGAACTACCTTTGCCGACTGTCGTCAAAGTCACTAATCTGGACAATGGCAGAAGTGTGGTTCTGAGAGTCAATGACCGGGGTCCCTTTCACGACGACAGGTTAATTGACCTGTCATACGGTGCGGCAAAAAAGCTTGGTTTTGAAAACCAGGGCACGGCGCCGGTCGTGGTAGAAGCTCTGGATGAGGTGAATTACCCGGAAATTGTGAAAGCACCACCGGAGGATCCCGGGACCTATTACCTGCAGGTGGGAGCTTATCGTTCCGAAACGGGCGCAGAACGACGGTTGGCTGAAGTGGTTGCGGTCCTGCCTTCGGCTGTACCGGCAAGAGTATTGGCAAGCGAAACGGAAAACGCGCTGCTGTACAAAGTCTGGATTGGCCCGATGAATAGCCTGGCAGAGGAAGAGCGAATTGAGGCGCTTGTCATCGAAAACAGGTTGGGCACACCACTACGGGTGCTTGTTGAACATTAGAAGTTAGATTGGAGTAGGAGGACGCGATGTTGCGTCGATTAGGTTTTGTTTTTCTCTCGTTATGGTTGAGTGTCTCTGCATGGGCAGCACCCGTGATTATTCCATCACCACCACAGCTGGCCGCAGAGGGTTACCTGCTGATTGATGCTGCAACCGGTGATGCCCTGGTGGAGTTCAATGCCGAACAGCGGCTGCCACCCGCCAGTCTGACAAAAATCATGACCAGTTATGTTGCGGCCAAGGAGCTTGAGCGGGGCTCCATATCTCACGATGACGAAGTGCTGGTTTCTGTAAAGGCCTGGCGTATGGAAGGTTCCAGGATGTTTATACAAGAGGGCACCAGGGTTCGCCTCGAGGACATACTTCGGGGCATGATCATTCAAAGTGGCAATGATGCCAGTGTGGCGTTGGCTGAACATATCGCCGGTAGTGAAGATGCCTTTGCAGACATCATGAATCAGTATGCGGCTCAGCTTGGCATGGAAAACACAAACTATATGAACGCGACCGGCCTGCCTGATGACAACCACTACACAACGGCTGCAGACGTGGCGAAGCTCACCGTTGCCATGATCAACGAGCACCCGACCCACTACAAAATGTATTCCGAGAAAACGTTTACCTATGCTGACATCCGACAGCCCAATCGAAACAGGTTGCTGATGCGCGACTCTTCAGTAGATGGTGTGAAAACAGGTCATACCGAGGCGGCCGGTTATTGCCTTGTGGCGTCAGCGGTGCGTGATGACATGAGACTGGTTTCGGTCGTCATGGGCGCAGCGAGTGAAGAAGCGCGAGCTTCCGAGAGCCAGAAACTGCTGACCTACGGGTTCCGTTACTTCGAGACAGCCCGGCTTTACGAGGGTGATGAAACACTGAAGCAGGTTCGGGTCTGGGGTGGCAGGCATCAGTCTGTTCAGGTGGGTATTGAAGAAGATCTGGTGCTCACCATACCAAGAGGGGGCAGGGAAGAGCTGAAGGCAGAAATTTCACTGGGCACCGAGGTGCATGCACCACTGGCGAAGGGCGACGTTCTAGGTCAACTGAAAGTGCAGTTGCCTGAGGGTGAACCCATGATGATTCCCGTTGTCGCCTTGAATGGAGTACAGGAGAGTGGCTTCTTCGCCAGTCTCTGGGATTCGATTGCCCTGTTTTTCCTGAAACTTTTCGGCGGTGATCCGCTGTCAATCTGAGGCAAGAATGATGAACGATGAAGTCAGGATAACCTATCCCTGTGACTATCCGATCAAGGTGGTGGGAGACGTGCGCCCTGACTTTCATGAGGAAGTTTATGACGTTGTTGCCCGTCACGACCCGACCATGACAACTGATCGCATTTCCCAGCGCACCTCCCGGAAGGGAAACTTCATTTCCATATCATTCATGCTCGTGGCGGAAAGCGAACAGCAGATTGAAAGCCTGTTTATTGAGCTGAAGCAGATTGAGTCTGTAAGACTCGTTCTCTAGACCACGCCTCTCTATAAATGACCGGTCAATGCGTCATCAGGGACTTTGGGCGAGTGCCCTATCTCCAGGTTTGGCAGAAGATGAAGGATTTTACCCACACCAGGGATGAGTCCACGCCGGACGAAATCTGGCTGGTTGAACATCCCCCGGTGTTCACCCTGGGCCAGGCTGGCAAGGAGGAACATCTGTTATCTGTTGACAGTATCCCGGTTGTTCACTCGGATCGCGGTGGCCAGGTCACTTACCACGGCCCGGGGCAGCTGGTTGTCTACCTCATGATAGAACTCAGGAGACACGGTCTCGGGGTTCGAGACCTGGTTACGCTGATCGAAGAGAGCGTTATTGAGTTACTCGGTGATCATGGTGTTTCGGCAGTGGCGAAAAAGGATGCCCCGGGCGTTTATGTAGATGGCAGGAAGGTCGCTGCCCTCGGTCTCAGGGTAAGAAAAGGTCGCAGTTACCATGGCCTTAGCCTGAACGTGGATATGGACCTCTCACCGTTTTCGCAGATCAACCCCTGTGGCTACGAGGGCCTGCAGGTAACGGATACCCGAAGCCTCGGTGTCGGCGCTGACCTGTTCCAGGTTGGACAGGCGCTGACCAGCATATTGTGGCGTCGAATCGGGTATGATGGCGCTCCCGAATCATTGACAGAACAGGCGATCGGTTAGATGGCAAACAAGAACCGAATGGTTCCTGGAGAAAAGCTGAGAGGCGCTGATAAAGTGCGCCGTATTCCGGTGAAGGTGATTCCGACGGAAGTCATGCCCAGGAAACCGGACTGGATCAGGGTTCGGATCCCTGCCAATCCGGAGATTACCCGCATCAAGGGAATCCTGCGTCGCAGGAAGCTCGCATCCGTCTGCGAAGAAGCAAGTTGTCCTAATCTGCCCGAGTGTTTTTCGCACGGCACAGCAACATTCATGATCATGGGTGAGATCTGTACTCGCCGCTGCCCGTTCTGCGATGTTGCCCATGGCAGCCCGAAAGCGCTGGACGAGGATGAGCCCCGTCAGCTGGCAGAGGCAGTTGAGGAAATGGGACTCAAGTATGTGGTCGTGACTTCCGTGGACCGTGATGACCTGAAAGACAGTGGCGCCGGACATTTCGCGGCCTGTATCACGGCGATTCGCGAACATACACCAGCAACAACCATAGAAGTCCTGGTGCCGGATTTTCGTGGGCGAATGGATATTGCCGTGGACATCCTGACCCAGACGCCACCGGACGTCTTCAATCATAATCTCGAAACAGTGCCCAGGCTCTATCGAAAGGCGAGGCCCGGTGCCAACTATGACTGGTCCCTCGATCTCCTGGAGAAGTTCAAGGCGGTTAACCCAGGCGTGCCGACCAAGTCAGGGCTGATGCTCGGCCTTGGTGAAACCAACGAGGAAGTGCTGGAAGTGATGCGAGATCTGCGTGATCACAACGTGGAGATGCTGACGCTTGGACAGTACCTGCAGCCCAGCAAAGATCACCTGGCGGTAGAGAGATTTGTGCATCCCGATGAATTCGAAGAACTTGCCGAGGCAGGGCGAGGCATGGGCTTCAACCAGGTTGCAAGTGGACCCCTGGTCAGGTCGTCTTACCATGCGGACCTGCAGGCCAAGGGCACGTTCTAAGTGCGTTCCGCAGGTTAGCGCCGCAGGGTGGTGCAGGAAGGGCAATCAGGCCGTTGCGGCAGTTTCAGTTTTCGCCAGTCCATGTACCTGGCATCAAAGGTCAGGATGTAACCGGCGAGTGATTCGCCAATCCCGACAATTATTTTCAATGCTTCCAGTGCCTGCAGCGTACCTATGGTGCCAACCACTGGTGCAGCGATTCCCGTTTCGGAGCAGTTCAGCTGTTGATCTGAGGCTTCATCGTAGAGACACCGATAGCAGGGTTTATCCGGACTTGATGCATCAACCACCATCAGTTGCCCCTCCATTCGAACCGCGGCGCCGGACACCAGGTCGGTCTGCTGCCGCAGACAGGCATCGTTGATCGCAAAGCGGACCTCGAAATTGTCGGTGCAGTCCAGCACAAGGTGTGCTGCCTGAACTTCTTCTTCCAGTTGCTCAAGCGTCAGTCTTGAGTTGATGGTCCTGATCCGTGTATCCTGGTTAATCGCATTCAGTGTCTTCTTTGCGGACTCGGGTTTGGCTTCCCCGACGCTCGCATTCGTATGCACAATCTGGCGTTGCAGATTGGAGAGGTCGACCGTATCGAAATCAGCCAGGACAAGTTCGCCAACACCGGAGGCCGCCAGGTAAAGCGCGACCGGGCTGCCGAGACCACCCAGCCCGATAACAAGCACACTCGCGGCAAGCAGTTTTTCCTGACCCTCGACGTCGATGTCAGGCAGCATGATGTGTCTTGCATAGCGCAGTAACTGCTCGTCATTCATCATCGTCGCGCGTGCTCCTGACGTTTTTTGCCAGCACAGCCCTTGGCTGGCCGGACAGGTCCTCGAAGGTTTCTATCCCGGTGAACCCGGCATCGTCCAGCATTTGAACGATGGTAGCCTGCTGGTCATAGCCATGCTCCAGCAGCAGGTGGCCACCCTCGGCCAGATGGTCACTTGCATGACTGATAATCTCCCGAATAGCGTCCAGGCCATCTGCGCCAGACGCCAGAGCCTGTGCCGGCTCGAATGCCAGCGCATCAAGGTGTGGGTCTCCTTCCGCGATGTACGGCGGGTTGCTGACAATGAGGTCAAACACCTGCGTGATCCCGTTAAACCAGTTTCCCTCGTTAATATTGATGTTGGCCAGATCTGCGGCATTGCGCTGGGCAACTTCCACGGCCTCTTTATCAATATCCACGGCAAGCAGTTGCCAGTCGGGTCGTTCAGCCGCCAATGTCACAGCAAGGGCGCCGGTTCCTGTCCCCAGGTCGAGAACCTGTCTTGGTTGCCCATCGAACCTTGCCAGTGCCAGTTCCACCAGCAGTTCAGTTTCGGGTCTTGGAATCAGTGTTGAAGGGCTTAGCTCGAACTCGCGGTTCCAGAAGCCCTTTTTGCCGATGAGATAAGCAACTGGTTCCCCGTTTTGCCGTCTCTGGATCAGCTCCGTGAATCGGTGTTTGGCCCGGCAGTCCAATGGTTCATCACTGTGGGCAAACAGCCAGTCGCGTCCTTTACCCAGCACATGACCCAGCAGAAGCTGGCAGTCGAGTCTGGGTGAGTCCGAAACGCCCGCCAGTGTCCCGGAGCATATGTCTATCAGCTCGCCGATCGACTCATTCATCATCCTGTCCGAGGGAGCGGAGCTGGTCTGCCTGGTGTTCGATAGTGAGCTGGTCGATGATCGGATCCAGTTCGCCGGTCATGATCTGTGGCAGGCGATGCAGTGTCAGGTTGATGCGGTGATCGGTCACCCGGCCGTCCGGGTAATTGTAGGTTCGGATCTTCTCGGATCGATCGCCGCTTCCGACGAGGTTGCGCCGGGTTTCTGCCTGTTCCTGGGATTGTTCAGACTGCGCCTTGTCGAGGAGCTTCGCTTGGAGCAGGCTCATCGCCCGCGCCTTGTTCTTGTGCTGGGAACGCTCATCCTGGCACTCGACAACAATACCGGTAGGCAGGTGCGTCAGTCGTACCGCGGAGTCCGTTTTGTTTACGTGCTGGCCACCGGCTCCGGAGGCCCTGTAGGTATCGACCCGTAGATCATTCTTGTCGATATCAATTTCTTCGATTTCATCGAGTTCCGGCATGATCGCCACGGTGCACGCGGATGTATGGATTCTCCCCTGCGACTCAGTCTGTGGTACCCGCTGCACCCTGTGGGCGCCAGATTCGAACTTCATCTTGCCATAAGCATCTTTGCCCTCGACTCGAGCAATGACTTCCTTGTAGCCGCCATGCTCACCAGGGCGCTCGTTCAGAAGTTCCATCTGCCAGTTTTGCATTTCGGCAAAACGTGAATACATACGGAACAGGTCACCGGCGAAGATCGCGGCTTCATCGCCACCTGTCCCGGCACGGATTTCGAGGAATACGTTGTTGGCATCATGTGGATCCTTCGGTAGCAGAAGTTTCTGCAACTGTGCATCCAGGGTTTCCGTTTTTGATTCCAGCTCTTCGATTTCCGCTTTTGCCATCTCCTGGATATCGGGGTCGGGGTCTTCTGCCATGACACGGGCATCAGCGAGTTCGCTGCTGGCTGACTCAAACTCGCGGAAACAATGCACAACCGGTTCGATGTCTGCGTACTCTTTGGAGTAGGCGCGAAACTTCTCCTGGTCGGAGATGACGTCGCTGTCACTCAGCAGGGCGCCCAGTTCCTCATAGCGATCAAGTAGTTGGTCGAGCTTGTTCTTCAGTGATTTGTTCAACGATTCTGTTCCAGTTCATACAGCCGGGTGACGGCTTTCAGAAATTCTTCCTCACCTTCGGCGACAGCATTTTTCAGTTTTACACTGGGTGTGTGGATCATCTTGTTGGTCAGCTGGTTGGCCAGCTGGTTGACGACGGTGGTTGGGTCCTCGCCTTTTTCCAGGCGGGTCAACGCCTTGGCAAGTTCGGATTCCTTGAGCTGCATGTGCTGTTCGCGAAAACGCACCACCAGTTCGTCCGCGGCTTTCAATTCCTGCCTGGAGCGATAGTTCGCGACTTCCTGCTGCACAATGGCTTCGGCTTCGCCCGCAGCCTGTTCGCGGTTACTCAGGTTTAGATCGATGATTTCCTGCAGGTCGTCGACACTGTAGAGATAGATATCACGAAGGCTTGCGACCTCAGGTTCGATGTCCCTTGGAACAGCGAGATCGACCATGAGTATGGGGCGGTGTTTTCTTGATTTTAGTGCCCTTTCCACCGTGCCTTTGCCAAGGATTGGCAACTGTGACGCGGTTGAGGCGATCACAATATCCATATTGCCCAGTCGACCGGGAATGGACTGCAGGTCGATGGCCTGGCCATCGAATAACTCCGCGAGACGTCTTGCATTATCCAGTGTCCGGTTAGCGATGGTCAGATGTCGAATCCCGGCAGTGTGCAAGTGGCGACCAACCAGCTCTATCGTTTCGCCGGCACCGATCAGCAGAATGTTGCAGGCTGTCAGGTCAGAAAAGATTTGCTCAGCCAGTGTCACCGCCGTTGATGCAACCGATACCGAGTTCTCGCCGATGGCGGTTTCGGTCCGCACCTTCTTGGCAATGCGAAAAGTTGTCTGTGCCAGGTGATCCAGCTCGGTGCCCAGTGTGCCTATACGCCGGGCCTGCTCAAAGCAGTCTTTAAACTGTCCCAGGATCTGCGGTTCTCCAATGACCATGGAATCGAGACCACTGGCCACACGCATGGCATGCAGTGCCGCCTCACGGTTCAGGCAGGTATATATGCTGCTTTCCAGGTCGGAGCGGGCCATGCCGTGGTAATTGGCGAGCCACTCGACGACGGGTGTGCTGTCTTTACCGGGGCTGGTGGCGATGACTTCCGTGCGATTACAGGTGGACAGAATCGCTACTTCTGCCAGATCTGCGTTGGCTGAGATATCATGCAGGGCGTCGACCAGCTGCTCAGGCGTAAATGCTACCTTCTCCCGTAACTCTACGGGTGCAGAAGTGTGATTGATGCCAACAATGAGCAGATTCATAGGTAATCGGTGTAGTAAAGTGAACCCCTCAGTTGTTTGCAAACACATAGAGAAACCCGAGAGGGCGCCGGGGCGCCTATTGTACCAGTTTCTTCAGTTAGTAAGAGAAAAGTGAATATCAAGAGTATCAATTCAGTCTTGCTGTCCGCGGTGTTTCTGGCGGCACTGGCAGGGTGCGCTACGGCGCCTGTGGAACCTGAACCAGTTGAGGAAACAGTGCAGGCAGGCCCTGAAGTCGCCAGTGAAAAGAAACTGGCTGAATCAGCGCCGGAACCGGAAGAGATCGTATACCCGGTCGCTCCTTTCACCGGAGATACCCTTTACAACCTGCTTGCAGCTGAAGTTGCCGGTTATCGAACCGAATTTGACTTCGCCCTGGAAAAATACGTTGCTGTGGCGGAGGAAACGAGGGACCCCCAGGTGGCGGCTCGCGCCACCAGGCTTGCCCTTTACCTCAAGGACAATGAGCAGGCGCTCCGAACAGCCCTGGTATGGGCTGAAGAAGACCCTCGCGATGCCGATGCACATCGGGCTGCCGTTGATTTGCTGTTGAAGCAGGATCGGATGGAAGAAGCCATCACTCATCTATGGGCGATCAAGGAACTGGGTGGCATGGCCAGGTTCGACCTGTTTGCCTATCGCTCGGCCAACCTTTCCCCTGAACAGAGAGAGTCCGTCCTGGCAGCAATTTCCCGGATGCTGGAACAACACCCGACGGATGAACAGCTGAAGTTTGCGAGGGCAATCCTGCTGGAGCAGACCGGGCGGTACGAAGAATCCCTGGTGCTGGCGGATGAACTGCTGCTTGAATCCCAGGATGTCAGCCTGGTCATCCTGAAAGCGAGTCTGCTGTCGAATCTCGGCAGGATCGATGAAGCTGTTTCTGTCCTGGAAGCTGGTGTGGAGGCCTCTGGCGGCTCTCGCCGTTTGCGCCTGATACTGGCGCGAATGTTATTTGAGGCAGGTGACCTGGAAGCTGCCAGGATGCAGTACGGTCAGGTCCTTGAACAATCCCCGAACGACGGGGATGTTTTGTTTGCCCTCGCACTGATTGCCCTGGACCAGGGTCAGGATGCTGAAGCCAAGCGCTATTTTGAGCGCATGGTTCGCTGGAACCGGCGACCCGGGGAAGCGCACTATTACCTGGGCGGTATTGCTGAACGTGAGGGTGACTCCGTCGCTGCGCTCAGGGAGTATCGACAGGCGGGTGACGGTTATGAATTTATCCCCGCCCAGGCACGGATCGGCGCGATCCTGGTCAATGAGGGTCGTCTGCCCGAAGCGACGGAACATTTTGACCGTCTGCGGGCCCAGAGACCCAGCCGAAAACAGCAATTGATCCTGCTTGAAGCCCAGTTACTCGCAGAAAGAGGCATGCAGGAAGAGGTATTCGATTTCCTGGACGCTGCAGTTGACGAAGACTCCGAAAACATCGAGTTGCTTTACTTCAGGGCGATGACCGGCCAGCGCTTTGACAGGCTGGATATCCTGGAGGCTGATCTGCGCCGGGTGATTGATATTGACCCAGAGAACGCTGACGCCCTGAATGCCCTGGGATATACATTGACCGACCAGACAGATCGACATGAGGAGGCGCTTGTCCTGATTGAGAAGGCGCTGTCGATCAAACCCGACGAGGCTGCCTTCATTGACAGCATGGGCTGGGTACAGTATCGACTGAACAACTATGAGGAGGCTCTTGTTCACCTCCGCCGTGCCCTTGAATTGTTCCAGAATGATGAGGTAGCCGCCCATCTGGGCGAGGTCCTCTGGGTTACAGGTGAGGAAGAAGAAGCCGTCAGGGTCTGGCAAGAGGCGCTCGAACTTGCACCGGATAGTGAGATTCTCAAAGACGTCATTCTGCGGCTTCGTGGCGAACCCCTGGGGAAAACGATAGAGGAAGTCCGGTAGTTGCGCGTCTCGGCTCTCCTGGTGGTGCTGCTTGTTTCGGGATGCGCAACCATGGATGCCCCGCCTCCTGCGAACAGGCACTGGCAGATGACAGCAAAACTGTCGTTGAGTTACGAGGGTGAAACCCGTTTGGTCACCATGGACTGGCGGCAGGTGGGTGATAACAGTGAGATTAGCCTGGAAGGGCCATTTGGCACAGGCAGGGTCCTGGTTTCTGTCTCCCCGGATGATATCTGGCTTGATACCGGTGATGACCGGCGAAGATTCAGCCCTGAACAGCCCATGACAATTGATGACCGAAGCCTGTATCTGCCTTGGCGATTGCTGTCCTACTGGGTGCGAGGAATCATCGGGCCTTCGGGAATCCCGATTCCGGACACTTATGAGCAGGAGGAATGGCAGATACGGGTGATTCGACGTGCTGATTTTGGCCCTGAACTGATGGCCTTCAAACACCCTGATATTGCGTTGCGACTTCGGGTCCAGAGCCTTACCGGTAACATTTGACACTTGCACCCGGTATCAGCACAATAGCGCCCTTTTTCGAGTCCCCCCTCAGAACTAGAGAAGCCGAAATTGCTGTTGTCGGGCCCGCCTTGGTAGAATTGGTGCCCCTTCAACCGAAATTATTGGGGTGTCGCCAAGTTGGTAAGGCAACGGGTTTTGATCCCGTCATTGCGCAGGTTCGAGTCCTGCCACCCCAGCCATTTCGTAATCCACTCATCCGGAAAATAATAACAAGTGGCTGAATTAAAGATATTTACGGGGAATGCCCACAGGGCACTGGCGACTCGGGTCGTAGATCGTCTCAGGATGGATCTCGGAGCAGCCGACGTAAGTCAGTTTAGTGATGGCGAAATCTCCGTGGAGATACATGAGAACGTTCGCGGCAAGGATGTGTTTGTAATCCAGCCAACCTGTGCTCCCACGAACGACAACCTGATGGAGCTGGTGATTATCGCCGACTGCCTGCAGAGGGCCTCTGCAGCGAGGGTGACTGCAGTGATACCTTACTTCGGGTATGCGCGCCAGGATCGCCGGGTCAGGTCGGCCAGGGTGCCGATTACCGCCAAGGTGGTTGCAGACATGCTTGGCAGTGCTGGTATTAACCGGGTGCTCACCATTGACTTGCACGCGGACCAGATCCAGGGCTTTTTTAGTATTCCGGTGGACAACATTTACGGTTCGCCGGTTCTGCTGATGGACATTGAGCGGCAGAAATATGATGACCTGATGATTGTGTCGCCCGATGTGGGCGGTGTTGTCCGGGCCAGGGCGATGGCCAAGCAGCTGGATGATGCGGATCTTGCGATCATTGACAAGCGGCGACCGGAGGCCAATGAGTCGGAGGTGATGCATATCATCGGTGATGTGCAGGGCAGGACCTGTCTGCTGGTGGATGACATGGTCGATACAGCAGGAACCTTGTGTGCTGCTGCTGAAGCGTTGAAAGAGAGCGGTGCGAAGAAGGTGGTCGCTTACTGCACCCACCCGGTGCTGTCAGGTCCCGCGATTGAGCGGGTCAACAGTTCTACCCTGGATGAACTGGTAGTAACAGATACGATTCCGCTGAAACCGGAAGCAGAGGAATCTAAAAAGATACGTCAGCTGAGTATTGCTGACGAACTTGCTGAGTCGATCCGTCGAATCAGCAATGAAGAGTCGCTGAGCGCACTCTTCAAGAAAAGGATCCAGCCAGCGCTTTTCTAGAAAGCAGCTGGGTCCATTAACCCCGTTCTTCAGGCGGTCGCAGCCAGAAGAACGACATAAACTCGAAGGAGAAAAACAATGGCAGATTTCGAACTGAATGCCGAACTGCGAGAGGACAAAGGGAAAGGTGCGAGCCGCCGCCTGCGTCGTGAAGCAGACATGGTGCCAGCCATTATTTATGGTGCTGGTAAAGACCCGCAGCCCTTGTCCATTGCGCATAAGGACCTGCACAAAGCGGTGGAGAACGAAGCGTTCTTCTCGCACATCCTTACCATCAATACCGGTGGTCAAACTGAACAGGCCATCCTCAAGGATCTGCAGCGCCATCCGGCGAAAGACCGCATCTTGCATGCGGACTTCCTGCGCGTGCGCATGGATGTTGAAATTACCGTTGAAATACCCCTGCACTTCGTTAACGAAGATAAGTGCGTCGGTGTGCGACAGGGCGGCGGTAGTGTTTCCCATAACATGACGTCAGTGGAAGTTACCTGTTTGCCAGGTAACCTGCCCGAGTACATCGAGGTGGACATCCAGGATCTCGACATCGGTGACTCTATACACATGAGTGGTATTAAGCTGGCTGAAGGCCTGGTCATTCCGTCCCTGGCTCTTGGTGCAGACCATGACCATGTTGTCGTTGCGTGTAATGCTCCCAAGCGTGCGGAAGAATCTGTTGAAGCTGCGGAGAGTGATGCCGGCGAGGCTTCCACCGACGATTCTGGCGACGGTGAAGGCTCTGGTGACGACTAAGTTCGTCATCGCGTGAAGCGTGGAAGGTGTGAACGCACCGCTTGAACTGCCCCTGGAGCTGATCGTCGGGATCGGCAACCCTGGTAAAGAGTACGCAGACACCCGTCATAATGCGGGTGTCTGGTATCTCGAACGCCTTGCTGTCGACTATGGCGCAACCTTCAAATCCGAAAAGAAATTCTTCGGCAGGCTTGCCCTGGTTCGCATGGGTGGCCGTGAGGTTCGCCTGCTGGTGCCGGATACTTACATGAATGAATCCGGGAAAAGTGTTGCCGCCCTGGTGAATTTCTACAAGATTTCTCCGGGCGCAATGATGGTGGCCCACGACGAAATCGATTTCCCCAGCGGCAAGATTCGGTTCAAGCAGGGTGGCGGCCTGGCCGGGCACAATGGCCTGAAAGATATATCCAAACGGTTATCCGGCACGACGGACTTCAACAGGCTGCGTATTGGTGTCGGCCACCCTGGAGATCGTAGCGGCGTGACGGGGCACGTGCTCGGCAAGGTGTCGAAAGCTGACCGTGAATTGATTGACACCTGTATCTCGGAGGCCCTTTCGGCAACGCCGATGGCGGTCGCGGGTGACTGGCAGGGAGCGATGCAAAGGCTGCATAACGCCCCACAACCTTTTCTTGATGGCTAATTCTTCACAGCTAAAAACGGGAGCTAAGTGATGGGATTTAACTGCGGCATTGTTGGTTTGCCCAACGTCGGCAAATCTACACTGTTTAATGCGCTTACCCGGGCCGGCGTTGGCGCGGAAAACTTTCCATTCTGCACGATCGAGCCTAACTCGGGCATCGTGCCGATGCCGGATCCGCGCCTCGATAAGCTCGCCAGTATCGTTTCACCCGAAAAAGTGATTCCGACGACCATGGAGTTTGTGGATATTGCCGGGCTGGTTAAAGGAGCCTCCAAGGGCGAGGGCCTGGGTAACCAGTTTCTGGCAAACATCCGTGAGACTGATGCCATCGCGCACGTGGTGCGCTGCTTCGAGGATGAAAACGTCACACATGTCGATAATCGGATCGATCCCGCGGCAGACATTGAAGTGATTAACACAGAGCTTCAGCTTGCTGACCTGCAGACGATAGAAAACGGTATCAATCGTGTTTCTCGCGTAGCGAAGAGCGGTGACAAGGAAGAGCTGGCGAAACTCCAGTACCTGGAAAAGCTCCAGGCTCATATTGATGAAGGCAGACCAGCCAGGACATTCGAGACGACGTCAGACTTTGCTGATGTATTACGTGACCTGCACCTGCTTACCATGAAGCCGGTGCTCTACATCGCCAACGTTGATGAAGACGGGTTTGAGAATAATCCCTACCTGGACAAGGTCAGGGAGGTCGCGGCATCAGAGAACGCTGAAGTGGTTGCGATCTGCAACAAGCTCGAGGCAGAAATTGCTGAGCTGGATGACGAGGAACGCGCAGAGTTCCTGGCCGACCTTGGCATGGAAGAACCGGGTCTTGATCGCGTGATCAGGGCTGGTTATCGACTGCTTGGCCTGCAGACCTACTTCACCGCAGGTCCTAAGGAAGCAAGGGCCTGGACTGTCCGTTCAGGTGCCAGCGCTCCCCAGGCAGCTGGTGTCATTCACACTGATTTTGAAAAGGGTTTCATTCGGGCAGAGGTGGTGTCTTACGACGACTATGTCGAGCATGGTGGTGAGAACGGCGCCAAGGAAGCAGGTCGCTGGCGCCTTGAGGGCAAAGAATATGTCGTCCAGGATGGCGACGTTATTCATTTCCGATTTAATGTATAGCTTTGTTGTAGTTAGCCCCTGAATTTGCGGGCGATCCAATAGTCTGCGCTGACGTACCGACCACCTCCAAGGAAAAACAGCGCCAGTAACATGATGAAGTAGGTCGCTGCGAACTCGATGCCGTTGTTCAGCACAACGAAACCGCCATTTTCAGTCAGCCAGCTGTAGTTACCGTGTTCCCGAAGGAGGCCCTTGGCTCGATCCAGTCTCTCAACGGCTTCTATGGTCCGTTCAGTCGCGAAGATGCCGCTACCTGTTGCAATGGCAAGCCAGCCGTTGTGCCAGTGCGCGGTAAACATCGCCACCAGCATTGTGACCATCAGCGGTATGGATATCCAGCGGGTAGCAAAACCCACGGCGAGCAGGAAAGCACCCACGAGTTCGGTGGCAGTAGCAAGAAACGCCATCAGCCAGGGCATCGGCAAACCCAGACCCCAGTCCGGGTTACCAAATCAGGCGACCGTGCTGTCAAAGCCGTTGTACTTGTTGATTCCAGCCATGTAGAAAACCGGGGCCAGGTAAGCCCTCAGTAGCAGCGGCGCAATAAAATCCGCGTTGTAGGTCAGCTCCAGCCAGTCCTGGAACCTGTTGATCAGTGCAATCATGAATTCTCTGCCTCTCCTCGGTCTACCGTGAAAACCCGGTACTGGTTAAAAGACTTAAGAAGTTCGATTCCGTTACGCACAAACTCATTTTTTTCTGCGACTCCAAACTCCTCGGCTTTCTCAAGCAGCCATGCCTCAGGAATGAGACCGGGATTCTGCTGCATATCGTTCAGCAGGTGAAAAGCGAGTGGTTGCAGTTCAAAAAACCGGACGGACTCGTCAGGCACACGGCAGACCAGCAGGTAGGTTGGCGTATCGCCAGGGGCGGTGGGCTCGAAGTCCGGACCGATCTGGTGCACCGGGTAGCTGTAAGCGAGCGGCTGGGCGAGTGGGCTGAGACCAAGTGGCAGGTTCCCCAGATCCTCGATAATTTCCTCCGGATGATCTTCATCCATGGTAAACAGCGCCAGTTCTACCCATTCGTAATGTGCAAGCTCGGTCAGGTATCCGGGCAGGTCCGCACTTAACTGGGCCTTTGCCAGGTACTCCACAAACTCTCCGGACAATGCCATGAAGTAGGGCGTCTGCGACTCGTGTGCGATAAAAAAGTTTCGCACCATGACTCGCCAGGTGTCCTCAGAAACAATGCTGCGGATCACCGGGAAAAAGTCTGAGAGCAGTGACGAGACGTTGTTGAAAATGAGTTCCGAATAAACACCCATGCGCCGTTCATCCAGCCCGGCCGGGACGGGAGCGTGATCAGGATCGCGCAGGTGCTCGGTGAACGCTTTTTGCAGTTTTGAGAGTTCACCCATGGCAGCTCAGACCTGGATGGCTGCCTGGCGTTGCCTGATCATGTCGATTTCCTGCAACAGTGTATCCAGGCTGGGAATGTTGAAGTCGCGTTCAAGCAGGGTTGGCCGGGCGCCGATCAGCGCATAGGTGTCTTCGAGAAGCGCCCAGACTGGGTCGATCACGTCCGCACCGTGGGTATCGACGATGAGGCCGTCCGGTTCCACATAGTGCCCTGCAATGTGCAGGTAGCTGATGCGGTCTGCAGGCATCGCGCGGATGAAATCCATGGGCTCATATCCATGGTTAATGCTGTTGACATAGACGTTGTTGACGTCGAGCAACAGGTCACAGTCTGCCTCCTCGATGACAGCCCGTACGAAGTCTGCCTCGGCCAGGTCACGCTTCGGTGTCAGGTAATAGGACACGTTTTCCAGTGCCATCTTTTCACCAATGATGTCCTGCACACGTTTAACCCTCTCTGCCGTATAGGTGACCGCCTCTTCGGTAAAGGGCATGGGCAACAGGTCGTACAATTGACCGCCGTCATTGGTATAGGAAAGGTGTTCGCTGTAGATAGCCACTTTGTGCTCGTGAATAAAGTCACGTGTATCGGTGACCAGAGATTCATCCAGGGGGGCGGGACCACCAATGGATAGTGACAGGCCGTGGCAGACGATCTGTTTTTGTTCACTGATTTCCTTCAGCTGCCTGCCTAGCCTGCCGCCAAGGCCGATCCAGTTTTCGGGAGCCAGTTCAAAAAAGCCGACAGTCTCGGGGATGCCGTCGGCAAAAAGCTCGGGTGTCATCGATCGACGCAGACCGATGCCGGCACCTGAAACGGGATGAATATGTGAAAGCATAGTGGGGGCAGAAGTGGTGGCCCCCGCGAACTGGGGCCACCGGGTTACAAGGAGATAGGGTTCAGGTTACGCAGCGCCGCCGCACTTGCCTTCACCGCACTTGCCTTCGCCTTCAGCTTTTTCGCCGCCGCACTTGCCTTCACCGCACTTGCCTTCGCCTTCAGCTTTTTCGCCGCCGCACTTGCCTTCACCGCACTTGCCTTCACCGCAAGAGCCTTCAGCGGATTTTGACCCACAAGAGCCTTCACCGGCTTTCTCGCCGCCGCATTTGCCTTCGCCGCACTTACCCTCGCCATGACCACCGGCGATCTGCATATAGCCGCCCTGGAGTTCAGTCATTCCAAATGGGTTGGTGTCAGCCATTGCCATGGGGGACAGCGCCAGGCTGGCTCCAAGAGCGGTACCAACTGCAATGGATAGAGTCTTTTTGGTGTTCTTGTGTGTCATGTAAAACGTCCTCTCGTTGAATAATCCGCCGGTACCTTTTCCTGGGTGACTCGGCCAGTTTTAATCGGAATCACCGCCAATCGATGATCCTGGATATAAGACCTGCCTTTCGGACAGATGGTTTCATAGAGACAACCACGGGCAAAACGTTACAGCAAACTGCAAAAAAACGATATTGCACAAAAAAGCCGCCCCATGCTTCCATGAGGCGGCTTTTCGTGAGCGGCGACAGCGAGTGGCTGCGGCGGAGCCGGGTGTTACGCGGCTCTTTCGTTAGCTTTTTTGATGACCTCTTCAGCAACGCTGTTGGGACATGCAGAGTAATGGCTGAATTCCATGGAGAACTGGCCTCGACCGGAGGTCATGGTCCTGAGATCGCCGATATAGCCAAACATTTCTGCCAACGGCGCAGTTGCCTTGACGCGAACACCCGTGGTGCCGGCTTCCTGGCCTTCGATCATGCCTCGACGACGGTTGAGGTCGCCGATAACGTCACCGACGTGCTCTTCCGGTGTAAATACGTCGACCTTCATGATCGGTTCCATGATCTGAGGACCAGCCTTTGGCATGGTCTGCCGGTAGGCCGCCTTGGATGCAAGCTCGTAAGCAATGGCTGATGAGTCGACCGCGTGGAAGGCACCGTCTACCAGGGTGACTTTCACGTCGAGCAGCGGATAACCGGCCAGGGGACCTTCTTCCATGCTCATGTTGAAGCCTTTCTCAACTGCGGGCCAGAATTCACGGGGAACGTTACCGCCGGTGACGACTGATTCAAACTCAAAGCCGGTTCCCGCTTCCGCAGGCTCGACAATGTAGTCGATTTTCGCGAACTGGCCAGCACCACCGGTTTGTTTCTTGTGGGTGTAGCTGTCTTCGACGCGCTGCGTGATGGATTCGCGGTAGGCGACCTGTGGTGCGCCGACGTCAACTTCCACGCCGTGTGTACGCTTCAGGATATCGACCTTGATATCCAGGTGCAGTTCGCCCATACCTTTCAGGATGGTTTCACCGGATTCCTCGTCGGTTTCGACACGGAAAGAGGGGTCTTCCTGGATCATCTTGCCGAGGGCTACACCCATTTTCTCGGAAGCAGCCTTGTCTTTCGGATGGATCGCGATAGAGATCACAGGATCGGGGAATACCATGGGTTCGAGTGTTGCCGGGTCATTCGGATCACACAGGGTGTGGCCGGTCTGGGTGTTTTTCATGCCGATCAGGGCAACAATATCCCCTGCCTGTGCACCATCGAGTTCTATCCGCTCCTCGGCGTGCATTTCGACGATACGACCGATGCGCTCAGTTTTGCCGGTAAAAGTATTCAGTACATTGTCGCCTTTCTTCAGCTTGCCTGAATAGATACGCGTAAAGGTCAGGGCGCCGAACCGGTCGTCCATGATCTTGAATGCCAGTGCGCGAAGTGGCTCGTCCGCTGAAACAGTGGCCACTTCACCGGTTTCGTTACCTTCCAGGTCAACTTCCGGCTGAGGTTCAACCTCTGTAGGGTTGGGCAGGTAATCCACGACACCGTTCAGTACCAGCTGGATACCTTTGTTCTTGAATGCAGAACCGCAGAAAGTAGGGAAGAAATCCAATGCAATAGTACCCTTGCGGATGCACGCCTTGAGTGTGTCGATGTCAGGTTCTTCACCTTCTTCCAGGTACATCATCATGGCTTCATCGTCCTGCTCAAGCGCGGTTTCAATGAGCTTCTCGCGGTACTCTTCAACCTTGTCCACCATGTCGGCTGGAACGTCTTCCAGGGTGTATTTCTCAGGATCGCCTGAATCATCCCAGATCCACGCCTTGCGTGTGAGCAGCTCAACCACTCCCACAAAATCGTCTTCCTCACCAATGGGAAGGGTCATGACCAGCGGGTTTGCAGCGAGCACATTCGCGACCTGCTCAACAACGCGGTAGAAGTCCGCGCCCAGACGGTCCAGCTTGTTGACAAAAATAAGTCGGGCGACTTCTGATTCATTTGCATATCGCCAGTTGGTCTCTGACTGCGGCTCAACGCCACCGGATCCACAGAAGACGCCTATGCCGCCATCCAGAACCTTCAGTGAACGGTAAACTTCGATGGTGAAGTCCACGTGTCCCGGGGTGTCGATGATGTTCAGGCGGTGATCATCCCAGAACGCGGTGGTTGCAGCGGACTGAATCGTAATACCGCGCTCCTGTTCCTGCTCCATGAAGTCAGTGGTTGCCGCGCCATCGTGTACCTCACCCAGCTTATGGATCTTGCCGGTCAGTTTCAGAATTCGCTCAGTCGTGGTGGTCTTGCCAGCATCCACGTGGGCGAAAATGCCGATGTTTCGATATTTCGTTAGGTCAGTCATCACAATGGCTCGTGTTTTTAGTTCAATATGAGTTCAGTATGTTCGGGTAATCCAGGGAGTCCCTGGCGAGGGGCTGCCAACACCGTTTAGCCGCATTTTTTGGCATCTTCTGCTAATCAGGGGCCACGGCGCTCGCGCGCGCATCATATATCAACGTCCTGCCATGTTCCAGATAGGTAATCCAAAATTTCACATAATCATTGCTTTTGACTAACCCACTGAAATTTAAGAGGATTCAGGGTGTTCAGGAGAGGACCACCATGACTTTTCGACTATTTTTCCAGCTCGTACTGCTTTGCAGCCCCTTTGCAGCCAGCGCTTCCATCGATGAAGCGATTAATGACCCGACACGCTTGAGTGAAGCCCGGGAGCGCGTGCCGGAATTATCTCCTTGAAGAAGTGACCAAGTTCCGACAGCCGGTCCACACGTTCCCAGAAGTCAGGATAAGGGCGTTCATAGAAGTCGCCGGTAACGGTGAAGATGTTTTTCGGCCGAAAGTTCAGCGCACTGTCGGCCATCAAAAGGAAAGCCACCATGAACACCGCCAGCACCACGTTTGCTTCCTTTTTCCCCTGGTTGCCGGGAAGCGTGTGAAACACGCAATACAGCAATGACAGGAAGACGAGTGTGCTGGTTATCGTCGTCATCTGACCGTAGCGGTTCCAGGCACTGGGGAACCAGTCCGCACCACCCAGGAAATAAGGGAAGGTAAACAGCAGGGCGATAACTGTCAGTGCGAAGCTGTTCTTTACTGCGTTTACCCGTTCCCTGCCCCGCTTAAATCCCCAGAGAAGAATTCCGGCCATGATGGCAATAAACAACAGCAAAAGGTGCAGGTCATGCTGGCTCCCCATGTCATAAAAACGGTAAACACCCTGCATGGCGTAGCTGACATCGAAGCCGGAGTTCTTGAACGTCATTGGCGTCGGCACAAGGCTTCCGTAGGCAAGGTAACGAGCAGTTGTCAGCAGGATAAAGGGCGAAGCAACGAGGGCACCTTCGGTCAGTGCTTTCCGGACAAAGCCAGGCCAGGCATCGCGTGATGCAGGCCAGGCAGCGAAAACATGGGTGTATGCCATCAGCAGGGCTGCTAACAGGATGCCTTCAGTCCTGAGGAGGGTCAGGCAGGCCAGAAATACAAGGCCGATGACCCGTCGCTCCGTGAACAGCAGGAAATAGGCAGCGCCAAGCAGGCAACCGCTAAACGTTGCCGCGGTAAATCCAGTGCCACCAACCCAGATGACGTTGGGATAACAACCGATCCACGCACTGTTGAGTGGTGTGCCTAAAAGACCAAGCAATGCGGTCAGCAGCAGGGGAACCAGGTCAACAGACGCCTCACTGATTTCGTCGGGATTGATGCTGTAAATCCCGTGTTCCAGCAACATCCAGGCGTGACGCAGATTAATGTAGAACTCGTCGAAGCCATAGGAAACCCTGAGGCTCAGGATTATGGAAAGGAGACTGATTGACGCGAGTATCGCGACTCGCAACGCGAGAATTGGCCGATAGAGATGAGCCAGCCAGAACAGTGTGATTACAGCCAGCAGGGTGTAACACAGGTTTTTGAACTCGTGCCAGCTGGCTAGCTGCACGTCTTTCAGGTAACCGCCCCAGATATTGGGGAAAACGGTGTCGTAGTCCAGGCTTTCGCCGGTGCGAAACAGGGTAGCTGTCAACTCACCGTCACTTTGCCTGAATTCCTCAGGTACCTCATCCACCACGGTTCGATCAGGCAGCACCTGCTTCAGCGAATATTGAATAACTGACTGCGCTGCGTAGAAGGTATCGTCCAGGATCAGTTCGAGACCCACACGACGTTCAAACTCAGGTGGGCTGAGTGGTGACGGTGACGGTCCGAACTGATAGCTGACTGCCGTGAACAGGATTGCGGCAAGCACGACTGACTGTGTGCCGTGATAAGTGGCTGCACTGATCTGCTGCGCGAAGCAAACGCGGTGCAGGAGACTCAGGCTATAGAGCCCAAAAGCCAGAACAAGCAGGAAAGTAACGATGTCGGAACCCCGGGTAGGGTCGCCGAAGACCACGAGATGGCTGATGTTGCCGGAGTTCAAACCGTAAGGTGCAACGACAATCATGCCGAGCCCAAGATCGGGGCTACCTTTCCCCGCAATGGTCACCTCGATAGGTTGTGTGAGTTTCAGGTCGATCACGGGTGAAATCGTGAACTGCTGGGAGGCTCCCTCGCCTGACTGGTTAACTGGATAGCTCCTGTCTCCAATCTGAAGCGAAAGCCCGCCCGCGGATTTTGAGAGCAGCCACAGGGTGACATCCGGTGAGGCAATCGGGTCGATGGTCATCGCGATGCTGATGTCGGTATCAGGCTGCGTCGGCCTGACCAGTTTCAGGTCGTATCCTTTCATGGGTTGCAGCTGGTAGTCCGCTGACGGCTCAACCCACTCGGAGATTTCGTGTAACCCTGAACTGTAGGAAAAATTCTGCCAGCCTATAAAAACGCAAATAGATATGAACAGCGTTAGTAGCCCGCCGAGCGTCAACTTTTCCCTGCTGTTTATGGACGTATCCAGTCCGAGCTCCTTCTCCGGTTTCCGAAACAATACCTGATTGTAAACTACGAACAGGTCTGGTTCTGTTCACCACCTTTATACGGCGTTAAACCTGGCGTGATACCATCTGTTTTCCCCAGGTGCTTGGTGGCTATCAATGACCAGAATCAAGGTGGACAGCAAAACAGCGTTCCAGGATGGCATCGAGCGCCGGCTCGGTGGTCAGCAGGGTAACGAGGCGCTGATTGAATTCTCGCGCCAGTTCTTCGCGCAGGTCCCCTTGTCTGAACTGCTGACCAGGGAGTGGGAATATGCCGAGGCTGTTCTCCTGGACAACTGGCATTTCTTCAAATCTTTCACAGGACGTGCAAAGGTCCGGGTTTTTAGTCCTACGCTGCAAGCCAATGGTTACGAACATCGAAAGGCCATTGTCGAGGTAGTCAGCAAAAGCCTTCCGTTTCTTCTAGATTCCATTCGAATCGAACTCTCCCGCCACGGGATTGGACTTGCTGATGTTCAACAGTGCCTGTTGAGTGTGGTCAGGGGGAGGGATCGCCTGGTCATCAACAACGACGGGGAAGCAAACGAAACACTGATCCACCTGGAAATAGATCGACCCGGGGATTTCAAACAAACCGAGAAACGACTCAGGGAAGTGATTCGACTGGTACAGCGAGTGGTTGATGACTTCGCACCGATGCGTCGGCAGCTGCTGCTCTGGAGTGACGAATTTGGCGTCACCTCTGGTCGTGGCGACTTGCTGGAAGGCTATGACGCGCTGCAGTGGATCTACGCGAACAATTTCACTTTTCTCGGTTACGAAGAACTTGAAAAAGCCAAAGATGGCTATGAAGTTATCGAAGGTTCAGAACTCGGACTCGCACGAAAAGGATTCTATGCCCATGGCCAGCAGCTCGTTGACCCCGGGGATGAACTGGTCAGTTACAGCAAGTCCAGCCTGAAAAGTCGCGTTCACCGGCCAGCCCACTTTGACGAAATTACCGTGATATCACCCAGGGAGAGAAATCGCGCCTGTCGTTTCTATGGCCTGTTCACCTCGGGTGTGTTTAACCAGAACCCGATAGATATCCCGGTCGTGGGCAGAAAAGTGACTCACGTCTTCGAGGAAATGGGCCTTTCACCTTTCAGCCACACCGGACGTGAGGTATCCCGCATCATCGAGATACTCCCGCGGGAAGAGCTGTTTCTCTCAACCCTGGAACAATTGGCCGAGACGGTCGAGAAAATCTACGCACTGCAGGAACGACGAATCGTCAGAGTCCTGGTTCGAATCGACAGGAACGGTCATTTTGTGAACTGTCTTGTGTACACGCCTCGCGACACCTACGACACCGAACTGCGCCTTAAAACCCAGGAGTTGTTGGTGCAGCAATTCAACGCGCATTCTGCGGATTTCTATACCTTCTTCTCGGAATCGGCTCTGGTCAGAACGCACTTCATCCTCCGGGTCGATCCTGATCAGCGAATCAACGTGGACATAGATCACCTGGAGAGCGTGATCTCTGATTACACCAGGAACTGGGAAGATGATCTTAGAAGCATTCTCGTGACTGAGTTTGGCGAAGACGAGGGAGAGCAAACCTACCAACAGGTTGCTGGTGTGTTTCCGCCGGGCTACAAGGATGACTACTGGCCTGCGACTGCATGTGGTGATATCGAATTTATCCTTAACCTGACAGAGGATGAACCCCTGAAAGTGTGCCTCTACCAGTGGCGTATTGGTGACAGGGTAGAGACCCGATTTAAGTTGTTCAGTCGTGAAACTGCATTGCCCCTGTCTGACGTCATACCCATCCTGGAGAACCTGGGGGCAAGGGCCATTGAAGAACACCCCTATGAGCTTCGACTGAGTGGCCAGAGAGTCTGGTTGCATGACTTCGTGCTGGAGCTACAGGACGTTGGTCAGGAAGCGAGCGAGCTGAAAATGCATTTTGAGGATGCTTTTCTGCAGACCTGGTACGGGGACAA
This sequence comes from Pseudomonadales bacterium, assembly GCA_016779585.1. Taxonomy (GTDB): domain Bacteria; phylum Pseudomonadota; class Gammaproteobacteria; order Pseudomonadales; family Azotimanducaceae; genus UBA9659. Next base: position 7,982 of record JADHNI010000009.1, on the reverse strand, counting down.
GGAAAACGATTCGTTCAATCGGCTGGTAACAAGCGCAAACATGACTGCGCGCCAGGTCTGGGTGCTTCGTGCCTATGCCCGGTACCTTGGTCAGCTGGGTGTGGGCGCCAGCCAGGGTTATATCGCTGACTGCATGCGCAGGTACAGTGATATCGCTCACACTTTCCTGTCGCTGTTCGAATTGCGGTTTGATCCGGATGGTGAGCGGAAATCCGTTGGAGCGGGTGTAAAAAGACTCCACAGATAGGCGCTGGAGAAGATTGAGCAGGTTGAAAACCTCTCTGATGACAGAATCCTGCGAGCCTACATTGAAATGATTCTCGCCACCCTCCGTACCAACTACTACCAGTTGGACGAAGACGGCAATCCCAAAGAATACCTATCTTTGAAATTGCAGCCGGAATTGATTTCGGAAGCTCCGCTCCCGAAGCCGAAGTACGAGATGTTTGTTTATTCCTGTCGCGTCGAGGGGGTACACCTGCGCGGCGGCAAGGTGGCCAGGGGGGGATTACGCTGGTCGGATCGTTCGGAGGACTACCGAACCGAAGTACTTGGCCTGATGAAGGCCCAGCAGGTGAAAAACTCGGTGATTGTCCCTCTTGGGGCTAAAGGTGGCTTTCTCCCGAAGCGGTCAATGGAGGGTGCCAGCCGGGAAGAGGTCATGGCCGAAGGTGTCTATTGTTACCGCATGTTTATCCGCGGACTGCTCGATGTCGCCGATAACCTGGTCAAGGGGAAAGTGGTACACCCGGAACGTGTCGTTAGGTACGACGATGACGATTACTATCTGGTCGTTGCCGCAGATAAAGGAACCGCTACCTTCTCGGACATCGCGAACGAGGTAGCGGAGTCTTATGGATTCTGGCTGGGAGATGCATTTGCATCTGGCGGCAGTAACGGGTACGACCACAAGCAGATGGGTATCACAGCCAAAGGGGCGTGGGAGTCGGTCAAGCGTCACTTCCGTGACAAGCATATCGACACACAGGCTGAAGATTTTAGCGTCGTTGCCATTGGCGATATGGCGGGAGATGTATTTGGTAATGGTATGCTTCTGTCAAAGCATATCCAACTGGTTGCGGCCTTCAACCACCTGCATATTTTTGTGGATCCTTCGCCTTCAGCGGCGAAGAGCTACCGTGAGAGAAAGCGCCTGTTTGAACTGGAGAGATCGTCCTGGGCGGACTACAACCCAAGGCTCATTTCCGAAGGTGGTGGTGTATTTTCTCGGTCAGCGAAATCCATTGCCATCAGCCCGGAGATGAAAAAGCGATTTGATATCAGGGAATCTTCGCTGACTCCGAATGGACTGATCTCCTACCTTCTTAAAGCGGAAGAGGATCTTCTCTGGAACGGTGGTATTGGGACCTATGTCAAGAGTCGTCTGGAATCCGACCTGGTGGTAGGAGATAAGGCCAATGATGCCATTCGTATCAATGGCGACGAACTTCGCTGCAAGGTTGTCGGTGAAGGTGGAAATCTCGGCCTTACCCAGCTCGGCAGGGTTGAGTTCAACCTTAATGGTGGAGTGTGTTTCACCGACTTTATTGACAATGCCGGTGGTGTGAACAGCTCCGATGCCGAGGTGAACATCAAGATCATGCTGAACCAGTTGATGGAGTCAGGAAAGCTTAGTGACCGATCCAGGAAAACGCTGCTGGCACAGATGACTGACGAGGTCAGTGAGTTGGTGCTTGAAAACAACTATCGCCAGGCGCAGGCCATCAACCTGATGCAACACCAGGCAGTGCGCCGTAATTTTGAGTATATCCGTGTGATGAAAGGTCTTGAGGAACACGGATATCTCAACCCGCGTATTGAGTTCCTGCCAACAGAGGAGGAAGTCCAGGAACGGCTCACTTCAGGTCAGGCGCTTACCGCACCGGAGCTGTCGGTGTTGACCAGCTACGTTAAAGGGGCAGTTAAGGAACGCCTTGCCGAAGAATCATTTGAGGATCCTTATTTCCTGAAGGAAATGTACACGGCTTTTCCGCCAACGCTGGTGAAGAAATTTGGGAGACAGCTGGAGAAGCACCGCTTAAAGCGCGAAATCATCGCCACCCAGATTGCCAATAACATGGTTAACAACATGGGTATGAGTTTTGTTTCTCGAATCCAGGAAACGACAGGAGCCTCTCGCAGTCAGATTGCCAGCGCGTATCTCGCTGCCAGGGATATCTTCGGTATGGAGGATCGACTCTCAGAGATCCGCAGCCTGGATGGCAAGGTAAAGCCGGATATCCAGATTGATATGATCCAGGACCTGATTCGTCTTGTACGCCGCGGTACCCGCTGGCTCCTGCGAAACCGCCGGGACACACTGGATCTTGGCAAAGATGTGCCGTTGTTCCAGAAACCGCTGGCCACCCTGCAACGGGACTTTTCAGCTATCGGTGCTGGTGATGCGATTAATGAGTGGCGTAGCGGAACAAAACGACTTTCCCGCGAGGGTGTGCCGGCAGAGTTAGCCGGGTTCATTGCAGCGTCGCATCATCTGTACTCGCTGATGGGTATCGTGGAAGTGTCACGCCTTACGGGTGAGACGACCTCCAGGGTTGCCTCGGTGCAGTTTGCCGTCGGTGATCAGCTCCACCTTCACTGGTTCAGCAAACAGATGCATGAGTACCAGGCAGCCAGCCAGTGGGAAGCCCTGGCACGGGAGTCTTTACAGGATGATCTTAACTGGCAACAGGTTGCCATTACGATGGCCGTTCTGAGTGAAGGCAAGAAGCGCGCTCCGGCGGAGAGGCTGATTACGCGCTGGATGGAAGAGCACAATGATCTTGTGCAGCGCTGGTTATCGATGCAGGCGGAGATCCGGTCGTCCACCGTTCGTGACCTGTCGATTTATACCGTCGCTATTCGTGAACTGATGGATCTTTCCCAATCCACATTGGGGACTTCTGCGAGAATCGGCTTCGGCACCTAGCACGCACTGGATTAATGTCCGGAAATCAGTAACCTGCGCGCATGAAACTTGAAAAGGCGGCCATTCCCATTGCGCTTCTGGGTGAAGAAGTTGCACCCCTGATCAGCGCCTGGTTCGAGTTGGTTCATCTCAAGCAGTTGTTCCGCAAGGGATGGCTCGAACGTGGTATCCCACAGGATCGGTGTGAATCGGTGGCAGAACACACGTTTGGCAACGCCTTGCTGTGTATATTGCTCGCTGACCAGTTTCCTCAGCTTGAAGGAGAAAAAGTGCTGCGCATGGCGCTGCTGCATGACATCGGGGAAGCTTACGTCGGTGATATCACGCCGCAGAATCGAGTGAACTCTGCAGATAAGTCAGAGCGGGAACTGCGAGCCGTTGAAACTATCCTTGGCAAGTTGCCAAACGGCCAGCGCCTGATCGCTGACTGGCACGAATACGAACACCAGTCGTCACCGGAAGCCCGGTTTGTGAAACAGATTGATCGCCTGGAGCTGGCGATGCAGGCAACCGTTTACAAATGCCAGGGTCTGATCGATCCCGAAGATTTCATGGCGTCAGCAGAGCGGCACCTCGAGGAGCCGGTATTCAAGGATATCCTTTCGGCACTGCGCGGCCTGGGTTAGCGGTTAGCTGCGTTCCGAATAGTTGGCAGGACGCTTCTCCATGGTCGACATCACTGCCTCCACCTGGTTCGGGGTTTGGATAATGCCGTCCTGGAGCACCGACTCCTGCATCAGGAGTTCTGCATCCGTCATATCCGTTGCCGAATTGAAAATCTTTTTCGCAGCGACAATCGCATCCGGGTTTTTCCCTGCGATGTCCTGGGCAAGCCTGAGGGCGTCTTCGAGAGGTGACTCGGACGTTCGGGTTACGAAGCCGAGCTGCTGTCCTTCCACAGCCGTGAACTGTCTGCCTGTATAGGTCAGTTCGCGGATGACATCGTCCCGCGCCAGGTTTCGCATAATGGCTGTGCCCGCCATGTCCGGTACCAGGCCCCACTTGATCTCCATCACCGACAAGCGTGTTTCGGGATGTGCGATTCGAATATCGCTGCCCAACATCAATTGGAAACCACCGCCGAAGGCCACGCCATGTACAGCCGCGATAACAGGTACAGGTGCCTCTCTCCAGGTCCATACTGCATATTGAGCGCGGTTGCTGATACCGTGTGTTCTCGGGGCGAGCCCAGATGTCACGTCAGAAGTCGCCTGTTTCTCACCTGACTTTTCTTTGCCGCTTTCGGCCATTTTGCCAAAGCTGCCCATATCGAGACCCGCACAAAATGCTCTTCCTTCGCCGGACAGCACAATGCAGCGCACGCTGTTATCAGCGGCAAGTGCCTGGCCCGCCTCTATTAGTGCACTGAACATGGCATCGTCCAGTGCGTTCATCTTGTCGGCTCGAATCAGGCGAACATCGGCAACGCCCTGATCAATAGAGATGGAAATTCGGTCCTTCATATTGGTTCCAGTTCAATGAGATTTATTACTTGTCATCGGGCTTCTCGCCATTAAGCGTACCCAGATTTGTATCGATTTCTTTCAGTCGTTTTTCAGCTGTTGCTTTTTCGGTCTCGAGAATGCTGATGTCCTGCCCTGTTTTGTCTTTCAACAGTTCGGTGATCTCGGCGATCCTGTTTTTGATTTCCACCTGTTCCTGTTTCAGCGATTCTTTTTCTGCAGCTGAATCAGCCTTGTCGAAAATGATCTCTTCAGCACTGGCACCCTCACTGGCAGGCAGGTCTTCCAGGTAACTTTTGGGAATCATTTGCTGCCCCTCTGGCAACACCCGCTGGTTCATGAAGTTTGGTGAGACAATCTCCACACCATTTTTGTGCAGCACTGACAGGATCTTTTTCCGGAGGTTGGATTTGGCAGTGAGCAGTTTGCTGACGTCGTCAAAGAATCCGCCAACTCGATAAGAGACGGAGAAGTCGCCGAGTTCTCCAACCAGGACAAACGCATCGCTAAGTCCGGCGTCTTCTGCCGCTTTAAGCAGCAGCTCTTCAACATGCCTGTGGGACAGGTCATAACCCAGTGACAGCGTCGCAGAAATGATAGTGCCCGAGTCATGTACCACCGTGACCGGGTTTGTCACGAGGAACAGGTTTGGGACGGTGGCGAGGTCACGGTCTTCCGTTTGTATCTCCGTATGGAAAAGCCCCCGTTCTGTAACACGTCCAAACATTTCCTGGCAGCGAATAAAGTCACCGGGATGAAAACTGTTTACGGCTCGCAGCATCAGTCCTGCCATGATATTGGCAACAAAAGTTGTGGAAGACAGGGCGATAACCGCTGTAATTACAATACCCAGCAGACTGAGAATCTGGCCCCGACTGGTTTCACTGATTGGCAGTACGAAGATCACCAGCAGGATGCCTGCCGCTGTGGATAGAAGCAGGATCACCTGGCGCACGACGGGTAGTTCTCCCGACTGGTTGCGACGCATCAGGTAGTTCATAAGTGCGAGCAACAGCGTGACAACAATCAGTGTCAGTACGGCTGGCGCCAGATTGATGACGTGTTGAAACAGGTCCTGGGTTTCCATACCGATACTTTACTACAGTGTTAGCAATCGTTTTGCTATAGTCCCAGTCGCATCCAGTCCGGTATCAAGTGTGCGGACCGTCCTCCTGACAATCCCGATGTTCATGGCGAGCTTATTCGTCGCAGGGTCGTTTTTTGTTCCCGTTTTGCAGGCCGCAGAAGTGCGTCCCGTGAGAATCACCCAGGTTGAACAACAGCCCGTTCGCCGGACAGTCAGTACATTTGGTGTCCTGGCGCCCCGGGTGGAAGACCTGTCTTTCCGCACGGGTGGGCGAATTGCGGCGTTCCACGTCGTGGAAGGCCAGGCGGTTGAGAAGGGCCAGGAACTGGCGGTGCTGGAAAAACAGGATGCGCAGGATGCCGTCAACCAGTCCCGAATAAGATTTGAACAAGCCTCCAGGCAGCTTGAACGTTTTGAGAAACTGGCGGCAGAGAACATGATCCAGGAATCGCAACTGGAACATGCCCTTGGTGAGATGGAATCGGCCACCATCGCCCTGCAGCAGGCAGAGCTTGAGCTGGATCGCTGTACGCTGCGCGCGCCGGCAGATGGCCTTATCCTGAAGGAGTACCTTGACTCCCGGACCACGATTGCAGCGGGTACCGCCATCTATTCTTTTATTAACGCATCCAGGCCCTGGATCACCAAGGTTGAACTCACTGACCAGAACGCTTTTATCTTCGGGCCTGGCGCGACAGCGCGTGCACGGTTTGCGCCTTACCCCGGTGAAGTATTCCAGGGAAAGTTAACCAAGCAGGCGGGTATTGCGGACAAAAACAACGGCCTTTACACCGTCGAGATAACTATTGAAACCCACGGCCGCGAGTTGCGGCCCGGTATGGTGGTAGAGGTGGATCTGCTACATGAAACCAGCGAGACCTTTTCGACCGTGCCGCTGGATGCCCTGGTCGATGTGCGTGGTAATCGAGGCCTCATCTACCTGCTCGACGAAGGTGATACCCTGGCTCGTGAAATACCTGTGCACCTTGTTGCGATCACCGGTGGAAGTGTTGCGGTTGCTGAACCTATTCCGGCCGGCGCCAGCGTTGTCGTTCGTGGCCAGTAAAGCCTGCGTGACAATACGCCGGTAAAAGTCCTCTAGGGCGGGGCAGGCATGCGAGCCGTCATAGAGTTCGTTGTTACCAATAGGCTGTTTACCATCCTATTCATGTTTGTTGTTGTCCTGGCGGCACTGACAAACCTGCCCAACCTTCGGATCTCCCAGTTACCTACAGTAGAAATGCCGACATTGTTGATCGACGTTACCTTGCCTGGCGCTTCCGCCCACGAGATTGAGCAACGGGTCATTAATCCTGTTGAGGAAAAGCTGGAAACTACGCGGGATCTCAATCGATTTGAGACGGCGATTTCCAACAGCCGCGCCAACATCCTTATGGAATACAGCCACGGTGTTGATATCGATGACGAGTACGTCGACATTAACTCAAAGATCAACAACATCATGGCGGAACTCCCCGACGAAACCGAGATAACCGTCGCGAAGCAGAGCCCGATTGATATCATCGTTTCGTTTGTTATTGCCGTTGTGTCCAGTACGGCAACGGATTCTGAACGAGTCGCGGTGGCCGAAGAGCTGAAACGTAAGCTTCGCGAAGTGCCGAACCTTGCAGAGGTGGAATTGATGAAGCCCGACCAGGAAATACGGGTGGAACTGGATCTTGCACGACTGCACCGATATGGCATAGACGTGGCACAGGTGCACCAGGCGATCCAGGGTAACAACCGATTCCTGCCTACAGGTACCTTCGAGCTTGGTGACAAGGCGATTTCCGTGCTCGCCTTCAGCGGTGGCTATAAATCCCTGGATGCCCCGCGGGATACCCTGCTGCTCACGAAAACCGGCAGTGCCCTGGCATTGCGTGATGTCGCGACGGTCACCCAGGCGATTGACAAGAATGCCTTACGAACGCGAGTGGATGGTGCGGCGGCAACCATGGTAACGATGAAGATGTCTGCGGATGCCAATGTCTTCACAGTGCGCGATGAGATCATCGGTGTCATCGAGAGCATGCAGGATGATCTTCCCGTGGATACCAGCATTGAGTGGCTTTTTGATGTCGCGGACGGCGTGGACTATAAGCTGCGTGAACTGTTCACCAATATCATGCAGGGCATCGTTATCCTGACGCTGGTGCTGTTGTTTTCCGTGGGCTGGCGCTCGGGACTCATCATCGCGATGATGCTGCCAATCTCGCTGCTGCTTTCGGTGGTTGGTCTTTCTGCGACAGACTACGGGATCCAGGAGATTTCCCTGGCGGGCTTTGTTATCTCGCTTGGCCTGATCGTCGATAACGGGATCGTCGTCGGAGAAAACGTTTCCAAAAACGAAACCTATCGTGGCATGAACAGTATGGAAGCTGCCATTGATGGCGCGTCCTCGGTGATGTCCCCGCTGCTGTCTGCGACTGCGACCACTGCGCTCGCTTTCGCACCTTTGTTTCTGCTCACCTCGCCTACCGGCCTTTTCCTGCACAGTATGGTA
>JADHNI010000080.1 GCA_016779585.1 Pseudomonadales bacterium | reverse complement strand
CCAGGTCTGGAACTTTATGCTCATCGAGACTGGCATATGCCTTGAGTAACCTTGCCAGGTTTTTCCTCGGTTCGAGAGTGCCGACAAATAGCAGGTAGGGTTCTCTTACTTCATCCGGAAGCGATTCTGACGATAGTGGTGGTAAATCAGCTGCCTCATAAACAACGGTGCACTTGTCAGTTGCTGCGGGATAAAAGTGACTCACCTCTTTTGCCGTGAACCCGGAAACACAGATAACCTGATCAGCCTTTTGAATCGAAGGGCCCATCAGAAATTTTTCGAGCCAGTAGTTTTTCCGTTCCATGGTTTCCGGAAAACGCTTACATACCAGGTCGTGAATGGTCACCACGGTCCTGATTGCATGGGGCAGAAGAAGAGGGAGATGATGTCGCGGTGACCAGAAGGTATCGATCTGGTCCTTTTTGGCCCACTTAACATATTCCCACTGCGCCCAGCGAAGACTGCCAGGTGACCCGCCCCTGGCGTCCCCGGTTCTGATGGTGACATTACTTCTGTCAGGCATATGGGTTGTCAGGGACCGGTCGCTGTACAGAAACCAATCATGATCGTTGCTCTGGACCAGCCGACGTACCAGTGAGTCCGTGTAGCGCCCAATACCCGTGAGGGGAGAGGCGAGCGGTCTTGCATCAATGGCAATGCGCAAGGTCAGGGACCTCCGAGCAGGTCCTGGTAGACCGCCTTGTAGTTTTGAGCCATCCGTTGACCGGTGAAATGGTTTTCAAAGCGCTCACGCGCGTTGCTGCCCAGCCTGGCTGACTCTTCAGGTTCGTTGTACAGCCGGTCCATGGCATCACGAAGTGCGTGTGGATCACCGGGGCTTACCACCAGCCCGGTTTCCCGGTGAAGATTGATGTGGCTGGTCCCGGTACCAATCTCCGTTGAGATCATGGGTTTTCCTGCCATGGCACTTTCCAGCAGCGTGACACCAAAAGCTTCTGATCGCAGGTGCGAGGGTAAGACAAACGCCCTGCAAAGCTTTAGCAGAGCAACCTTTGTCAGGTCGTCCGTGTAGCCGGGAAAGATAACGTTGGTCAGCCCCAGTTTTTTTGCGAGGCTTTTCAGTTGCAGTTCCTGAGGTCCGGTGCCCACAATCACGGCTTTGTACGGGCGACCCTGGAGTGCCTCAAGGAGAAACTGCAGCCCCTTGTAGTAACGCCACACACCTACGAAAAGAAAGAAATCTCTACCGTATTTGTTTTCAACGCTGGTGAGTTCTTCTTGCGTCGGTGTTGGATAAGAATTTTCATCAATTCCAATAGGGACTACAGAAACGCGTTCTCGGTGACTTTCCAGAACTTTGCTAGATTTAGCGTAGTTAAGAGATGTCGCCACAATCTGATTCATAGAGCCAAGAAAGTTGTCCATTAAAGGCTCGTAGAAGGTTGAGAGCACCTTTTGCCTAACGATGTCCGAGTGATAGGTCACCAGGCTTGGACGGTCTACGCCGCAGAACAGATTCATGAAATCGGCGAATGGCCAAGGAAAGTGATAGTGAACGATATCTGCCCATTCGATTTGTCTTTTGAATTCCCCAAAACCTCCCAGGCAAAACCCACAGGAAGCGATTTCGAAATGTTTTTTTACCCTGACCAGCAGCGCTTCTTCAGAATCGATCGTCGCCGGCACGGGATTGGATGAGGGGTAGAATATTCGGTTTTCAACGCCCAGAGTTCTAGTATTGCGACAGATCTGCCTGACCACTTCTTCTGCGCCGCCCTGTGTATCCGGGAAGTAGGTGCGATAGACGTGCAGGACTTTCATGGCTGGGGTGATCTCTATACTTCGGTCGAGAAGGGGGTGGTGTTATTATCGCTGAATCACCTTCAAAGAACGAGAACGTTGGTCTTGGCGCTAAGTCCGTTTAAGCCGTCGCAACATCCCCGGTTAGACCTGATCCGCTACGTTGCTGTTTCTTCGCTGCTCTCTGAAACCCTGCGTTCGCGTCTCGGGTTCCTCTGGTGGTTTCTTGACCCCGTGCTTTACATGGCCGTGTTCTACTTTGTCTTTGCCGTGATTTTTGAACGCGGTGGCCCTGATTTTGTCGTGAAACTCCTGATCGCCCTGGTCCTGTGGCGATGGTTCGACAATACAGTGAAAGCGTGTGCAGGATCACTGGTCAACGGCAAGGGATTGATGAGGCAGGTCTATGTCTCCAAGTTTCTGTTTCCGCTCGCCGCCCTGCTGAGCCAGGGCATCAAGTCTGCCGTGGTCCTGTTGGTGCTCATTCTGTTTCTCCTGGTCTATGGAATCGACGTAAACCTGGCCTGGTTTGGATTGGTCCCGGTGCTGCTCGTCGAGTTCCTGTTCATCTCCGGGGTAGGGTTACTGCTCGCTTCAATTATCCCGTTTTTCCCGGACCTAAAGACCTTGATCGACTATGGTATCCAGCTGATGTTCTTCCTGTCTGGAGTCTTCTTCGAGATCAGCCAGTTGCCACCGGATGTGCAGGACTATTTCCTGCTTAACCCAATGGCCATGCTGATCGACCAGGGCAGGCAGGTGCTCCTGTACCAGGCTACTCCGGATTGGATTTTGCTGGCTGGCATTGCCATCTTCAGTTTTTTGCTGGCGGCGATCGGTTCATGGCTGCTGGCCAGGTATGACCGGGACTATCCAGCGCTTCTGCTGGTCTGACAGGTGCAGAAGTGACCGCCTTGGAAAAAGATGTATCCATTCGAGTGGATGAAGTCAGCCTGGCTTACGAGCGCAGGGCAGGATTGTTTCGACGAGAGCCATTCTGGGCTCTGCGAGATGTCAGCTTCGAACTTCATAGCGGCGAAACGCTTGGTGTCATCGGTCGAAACGGTTCTGGCAAAAGTACGCTGCTGCGTCTCCTGGCAGGCATCAGCAAACCCACGCGCGGTGAAATTCTCGCCGCGAGTTCGTTTGTATCTCTTTTGTCTCTTGACCTCGGTTTTGTCCCCAATCTGTCCGGGCGACAGAACATTTTTCTGTCAGCCATGCTATATGGCATGTCTCGGCAACGGGTGAGCGAGTTGCTCGATGCGATTGTCGATTACTCGGAGCTCGGGGATGCGATCGAGCACCCGGTCAACACTTACAGTGCCGGTATGAAAGCGCGCCTTGGTTTCTCCATAGCGACAACCGTTGATCCTGATGTGCTGTTGATTGATGAAATCCTGGGTGTGGGTGATCTCTCCTTCCGGCATAAGTCTAGTGCGACTATGCGGAATCGGCTAAAATCAGGAAAGACAGCGCTGTTCGTGTCACATAGTATGCACGAGGTATCTGCACTTTGTGACCGTGTCGTCTGGCTCGATAACGGTGAGTTGAGGATGATTGGAGAACCCGACGATGTCATCCCGCAGTATGAAGACTGTCTGCAGCAACCGACCTCCTGATAGCTCCTGGATTACATGAAGGCACCGATATTTCTTTTTGGCAGTGGCCGATGTGGTAGTACGCTCTTGCAGCGTGCGATTAATGCCCACCCGGAAGTTGTCATGTATGGCGAACATGAGGGTTTCCTGGGGCCTGTCGCAAACTCCTATCACAAGCTTACGCAGACGAAAGATGTTGAGCGGTTCGTTTTCGGTGACGAGGCAGTATCACCGGACCTGATTCATGGCCCGATTAAAGACAGCAACGTTGATATCTGTTGGGTGAACAACTTTACGCGTGAAGATGTCTACCGTGAGCACCGGAACCTTGTGCTCAATCTGTTGACCAGGGGGCTGGATCTGGACGAAGTGCATTGGGGTTTCAAGGAAATTCGTTACAGAAAGGGCCAGCACACCCTCTGGTTCCTGCGAGAAATGTTTCCGAATTGCCAGTTCGTCATTTTGCTTCGAGACCCCCTTGATACGATTGTCAGTGGTTTTCTCGCCTGGGAGAACCCGGCCGCTTTGCTGCAGGAAGAAAATCGTGTGATGACGATGGCCAGGAAGAGGATCGATGGCTGGAACGAAAAATACGGCTACCTTATGAACTATGCCAGGAAAAACTCGGATGGCCTGCTGGTGGTGAAGTACGAGGAGCTGGTTCGTGACCCTGCGCATTGGATGCAGCAGATTTTTAGCCTGCTTGATCTCGAAACACCCCAGCTCGCGCTGGATATGTTCTCCCACAGGGTAGCCAGCACGACGGATGACCCGCAGAGGACAGAACTTGTCAGCATTGTCAGTGAAGCCCTCAGGCAGACCGGTAATGACGAGTTCAAAGCGCTGGCAGGTGAGCTGGGTTATGTCTGAGTCGCGCAAAGCTTTACTGGTGCTTGGTATGCACCGAAGTGGTACCTCACTGCTTGCTGGCCTGATTGCCAATGCCGGTGCCTCAATTGGCGGGGCTGTCATGCCTGCTGCAGAAGATAATCCCAAGGGTTTTTTTGAGAACCAGCTGGTTGTCAACTTTAACGAGAAACTGCTCAATTCGCTGGACCTTGGTTGGGCCAGCTGGCAACGATTGCCTGACAACTGGCTGGCATCGCTGGAATCGAAGTGGTTTGAAGAGGCTGCCCGAATCCTGGAAGCTGAGTTTCAGGATTCGGAAATGGTCTGTATCAAGGACCCGAGAATTTGCCGATTACTGCCTTTCTGGTGCCAGGTGCTTTCAGCCAATAGTTTTAAGCCCTATTGCGTATTGACCACCCGCCAGCTGGATGAAGTATCCGCATCGCTGCAGAAAAGGGATGGTATGGGCAAAGCCCAGGCAGACGCACTCTGGCTACGCTACAACCTGGATGCGTTGCAGGGTGCAAATGGCCTTCCGGGATTGCACCTGTCGTATGAGCAAGTGCTGGAACATCCGGGTTCTGCACTTGATCAGGTGTCTGACCTGTTGGGAAAACAGCTCCAGGTATCTGACCAGGCGTTTGCAGACAGTGCACTCCGGCATCACCGGGTATCGGACACCCCTTCCTGGGCGCAACACCTCAGGAGAAACTGTGAAGCGTTTCCTCTTGTGCCTGATGAGTCTCTGGAGACCGAGGTTTATCCACTGGTTGCGGAGTTGGCTGAACAGGAGCGGCGCATTGGTGAACAACTAGCGACAGAGATTTCAGGCACGGATCTGTCTGCCAGGGAAGCGGCGCTGTTCAACCAGGCAGAAGAAGCCAAGCAGCATGCGATATCGTTATCCCGTGAACTTGAGTCAGGGCGGCAGTACATCACTGACCTGGAACGTGAACACCAGCAGAAAGATGAGTTGATACAAACGCAGGAAGCTTCACTCCAGGAAGCGAAAGAGCGGTTTGAAACCAGCATGGCAGAAAATCAAGCCTACGCAGAAACTCTGAAGGAATCGATTGAACAGGCGGAGACCTATTCCAAGTCACTTGAGTTAACGATAGATCAGAAAGACGCTGACATGAAAGCAGCCGCTGAAGCCTTCGAAAAGGAACTTCAGAAGCGTGAAGAATACACGGTATCCGTGGTTTCAGAACTCGAAAGAAAAGAGTCAGAGCTGGTAAGTGCCCACGGTGAGCTCGAAAAGATGCACCTTGAGCTGCAATCCCTTCACAGGGAACTGGCGGAAACTCACCAACGGTTGATTGATCGCACCAACGAACTGGAAGAGGAACTGAAAAGGTTCAGGCTGCAGAGAAAGATAATCAAGATGATGAAGCGAGTGACGGATGGCTAGAACCTGTATTTTTACCATTGTGTCTCGTAACTACCTGCACTACGCGAGAACCTTGATGAATAGCATCGAGCAACATGCTCCGGATGCTGACCGTATTGTCGGGCTTTGCGATAAACCGGAAGACTTTGATTTCAGCAACGAAAACTTCGATATCCTGGAAATGGCATCCCTGGATATCCCGCTGATCGACAAGTTCATCTTTCGATACACAATTCTTGAACTGAACACTGCCATCAAGCCTTACATCATTTCGGCACTCTTCGAGCAGGGATATGAGAAGGTCATTTACTTTGATCCCGACATTCGTGTCTATGATTCGCTGAGCGGCATGCTCTCGCTGCTGGATGAACACCAGATGCTGCTCACACCGCATCTCACCGGACCGCTGGATGACGAGAAGCTGCCCACTGAGCTGAACATCCTGGTTTCGGGTTCCTATAACCTGGGTTACATCGGATTGCGCAATACACCTGAAATGCAGCTATTTGCTCACTGGTGGGAAGACAAGCTCTATGAAGATTGTGTCGTAGATCTCCCCCGTGGCCTGTTCGTTGACCAGAAATGGATGGACCTGGCGCCGGGCATGTACAGCGGTGTTTTTATCAACAGGGATGAAGGCTGGAACGTCGCCTACTGGAACCTGAAGCACAGGCAGGTTGAACCAGCTGGTGACTGTGCAAGTGGCTACCGGGTCAACGGCGCGCCTCTACTGTTTTTCCATTTCTCGGGGTTTTCCGGTGAAGCCAAATCCCTGAGCAAACACCAGGATCGATTTACCAAGGAATCTGCCGGCGCTGCCGTACAGAAGCTGTGTGCGGATTACGCGAAGCAGTTGGATGACAACGGGCAGGCGATTACCTCGAAGATCCCCTATGCCTATGGCAGGTTTGCTGATGGCACGCCTATTCCGGACTTTGCCAGGTACATATACCGCGAGGACTACGACTGGCAGCGCAGCAAAGACGATCCCTACGAGGCAGAGGGTTGTGCTAACTACCTTGGTTACCTGAACGAGCCTGTTAATCTCAATGGCAAGGTGATCCCATGGATCACGCGCCTCGCTTACAAACTTTACAATGCCCGGCCCGACCTGCAGGAGGCCTTTCCGGACTTGTCAGGAGCCCATGGAAAACGCTTTGCAGACTGGTATATACAAAGTGCTGCAGAGCAGGCTGGATTTGATGAATCCTTTATTCTCCCGGTGCGTCATGAGCTGTCCCAGCTTGGGGAAGCTGACAATCAGCTGAGCGGCTTTCAACGATTCCGATCCAGGGTAAACCGATTGCTCTATCGAGTTGCGTGGCGTTACCGGCACCTTGTCAGGCCTTTTGTACCTGAGTCGCTGAGACACCGGGTGCATGTTCACCTGGTTGATCAATTGACCCAGAATCCTGGTGAACCACCGGCTGCGCGCAGCCCGAAAGACGCCAGTCTACCCTGGGGTGTGAACCTCTTTGGTTACGTGAATGCGGAAAGCGGTATCGGTGCTTCGGCTCGCAGCAACATCCGAAACCTTTCTGCCGCATCGATCCCGCTGGCTGTCACTGATTTCCGCCATGGCAATGTTTCCCGGATGGAGGCCAGGGTCCCGGAATCCGTGATGGCTGATCCTCGCTTCAATATTAATCTTTTCCACATCAACGCGGACCAGACCCTGAACGCCCTGGAGCAGATAGGTCATGAGCTGCTTCGTGGCCGCTACAACATTGGCTACTGGGCCTGGGAGCTGCCCGAGTTCCCCGATGAATGGGTTCCGGCGATCGCCATGCTCGATGAAATCTGGGTGCCATCCGAGTTCTGCAGGGCAGCGATTGCCGCCAAGGCAGATATCCCGGTTGTCTGCATACCTCATTCGATTGAGGCGATTGAGATCGAGCCAGCGGTGCGCTCAGACTTCAACCTGCCTGAAGGTAAAGTGCTGTTTCTGAATATGTTTGATGCCCTTAGTGTCCCGGAAAGGAAAAACCCCGAGGCTGCGATCAGGGCGATTGACGCCGCCATTCAAGAGGGCGCCACGGAAGCGCATCTGGTTCTGAAAGTCAGTAACCTGGACAAGATGCCTGAATTTGCAGATCGTCTCAGGGCACGGGCAAAGAGTCATGGCGACCTGACGCTGATTGAGGGATATCTTGATCTGCAGGACGTTTACCGTTTGATGTCGGTATGTGATGTGTTCCTGTCGCCACACAGGTCAGAAGGTTTTGGGCTGGGCCTGGCAGAGGCCATGCTGTTAGGAAAGCCGGTGATTGCCACGGGCTGGTCGGGGAACCTTGAATTCATGACCAACGACAACTCCGTTCTGGTGGGCTATACGGAAACGATGCTGGTAGAAGACCACGGACCTTACAAGGCGGGCCAGCTATGGGCCGAACCCGATGATCGAAAGCTTGCAGAAGCTGTCAGATCCCTGTGCGAGGATGCAGAAAAACGTCATGCGATAGGGGACGCGGGACGCAGAACCATCAGTTCCGGTTTTTCTGAGAAATCAATCGGTCGGCGAATTCAGGCGCGCCTGGATGTCGTCGCTGAAACAGAACAGGGTTTAGCTCGAGCCGGTTAGTTTGTCCTTCAGCCAGCGAAGTGGCGCGGTGATGCGCCAGCTGGTGCTGGCACGAATTTCTGCGAGGTGATTTTCCAGCGCTTCAATGTCTTTCTTGAGTTTAGCGTTTGTTCTCCCGGCCAGTTCATTACTCTCCTGTGAAGTGACGAGCTTCGCCTCAAGTTGTTCGATCTCAGTGTGTAATTCCTGCCTCTGTTGTTCGTTGATCTGACGGTGCTGCCTGACCTCGTCTTCTTTATCCTTGATCGTTTTCAGCAACGCGCGGTTGCGCGCTTCGCGATCTTCGATGTCCTTCCGCAGTGCTGTATTGCGTGCCAGCATATCGTTGACCTGGTTGGTCAGTCCCGCGTTGTTCCGCCTGATAGATTCCTTTTCGAGCAACTGCGCAGCGATAGACGAGATGGACTCATTGCTGAAAAGCGGTGATGAATGATCCGAGGGGTCAGAGCATTGCACTGCAAGGTTTAACTCTTCTTTAAGCCAGTTGAGGTCTGGTTGGCACGCCGTAGCCACGTGTACCTGTGCCTGCATGCTGAGTTTAAATGGTTGGCCCAGGGTGCCGGGGATGATTTTCATGGAATCGCCAAGCGCCCGGCCATTTGCCAATTCACCACTGGCGACCATAGGTTTGCTTTGGTTCAGCGCGCTTATAAGCAGTGCAGCCTCCTGGCTCATTGACAGGTTCCGGTTATCTGAGTGGTGTGTCGAAATCCACTGGTTGCTGATGCCGAATGTTGCGCAAAGGCCACCAACGAGGCCGCCAGGGTGTCCACGTAATTCATCAAAGTTGTAGACTCTGAGTGATTTTGAGCCCAGTGTTGAAACGGCGTTATTCAGCTTCGCCCTGATTTCCGGAAGAGGAGGTTCGGCGTTAACGGCTTCGATTGTCTGGCCGCCCTTGATCATGCTTTGCGCCGCACTCTGGGACCATGCCAGTGGATCCCGAACGACGCATACAGCCTCGATTTCATCTGTCCAGGGGTTGAGCCAGTCAATCAGTCGTTGCCAGCCATCTTGCGTGAGCAAACTCAGGTCTTCGCCAGAAAGTATGGCTGCAGCGGCAGAAGCAGACTCGAATTCCTGCTCGAGGGACTGGCAGACGTACTCCCTGTGTTTCTCAACAGCGTGTGTATCACTGATACCGCGAAAGACGTTCTGGTTGTATTCCAGCGGATGATCACAGAATGCGCCGTAGAGCGCATGACTGAGATTGGGAGCCAATGCCGGGAAATAGATGTTTTCTTCCACAGCGAGTTGTTGACGATTGGCATGCAGGAATTGCTGTAGCGTAGTCGTGCCGGTTTTGTGTAATCCTATGTGTATATAGACTTTCTTGAATCTAGCCATCCCGCTTGATCCTTGGTACCCAGAAGAGTGCACGTTCCACGAACTGGTAAATGACCAGGTCAGGCTTGAATCTCTTAATTTCTGCGCGATCGAACTCAATCCTTGGCCGAGGTACAACCACAAGTTCGTCGAATGTCACCGCAAGGTAGGGTATTAGAACGTGGGAATAGGAATCACGGAAGAGCAGTACGCTTGTTCGCACCTCGCCATCACCTTTCCGGTATTGCCAGCGTTGTTGTTGCTGGCGTTGCAGTAGAGGATTTTTTGCGATGAATCCGTCGGATATACGCGTAGCGGTCAGATCAGGCAGATTCTTGATTTCACACTCTACGTTGAGACCTTCGCGAAGTATGTCATCCAGCAGCAAGAGGTTTCTTGCCATGTCGCCACCCGGTGTCGACGCAAGAGCAGTAAAACGCACATCTGCCTCGGTCAGGCGCTTCACCCCGGGCAAGCCAAGCGTGTCAACCTCATCCATTAAAGCCTCGTAGGCGCGAAAACCGCCCAGGCAGGACCAGTGGGTATCTGTTTGCAGATAAATTCGCTCGTTTCTTGCTTTGGCGGCTTGCAGGGCAGGGAGGACGTTGACGTAGGGCTCGCCAGTGGCTGATAAGTAATCCAGCGTTTGTTTGTATCGACTTGGGCCCACCCACTTTACCCAGTCTGGCATATATTCGGGATACAGGGTGTTTTTGTCCGGCGTTGGGAGAAGCAGATGTTTGATGTTTCGTTTCTCCAGCCACTTGCGTTGGCTTTCAAACCCTACTTTGTACCGCAGCAACCATTGGTCACTCAGTGGCAATGCTCCGCGGTTCTGGTCAGTCAGTTCCTGGTTGGTATAGAACAGCCAGCCGGACTTGCCGATCACTACTTTTTCTTAGGGTGAAGTCCCGATGCTGACCAGCAGGCGATGGTAGATGCGCAGCAGGTCACTTCTAAAACCGAAATGATCATCCATGTATTCTGAAAACCTTTTCGGGAACTTCATTATCGCTGTCGAGGTCATCGGCAGCGATGGTTTCTCCGCAAGCTCTCGGTTCTCGCGGTTTTCTGTTGGATTTCCGAATCTCTGTTGGTAGGGCAGTACGATCAGGACAGCCAGAAACGCCGCGAGAGCGGTGATCTTCACAAGCTGCGAGATAAGCGATGACACTTTAGAATCTGAAATAGATGAAAGGGTTATAGGCATCGGCTGCGAGTGTCATCAGGCAGAGGAAATACATGGCGGCTAGTGCACCAGTCTTTGCGATCTCCAGCCCTATGACAGTTCGCGCGGCGGCAGCGTTCATGGCAACCCTGGCGATAGGTGTTGCCAGGATGATCGCGACAACAAGCACCAGGCTGACGTGAGTGTTGAGGTACTGTTCAACATGGTACAGATCACCATTGCCACTACCAGGTACCAGCATCGCCTTGAGGTAGCTGAGAGCCTCTGGCAGTGTTTCAGCACGAAAGAAAACCCAGGCAATCATGACGGCAAGCAAGGTGTACAGGTGGCCGACGACAGCAGGCAGCCGGGCCAGGACCTTGCCGAAACCGATTCTTTCGATGACCAGGAAAGCGCCGTGCAGCAGACCCCAGATGACAAAGTTCCAGCTGGCACCGTGCCAGAGGCCGCACAGGAAGAACACGATCACCAGGTTACAGTAGGTTCTGAATAACCCGACGCGATTTCCGCCGAGGGGGATGTAGAGATAATCCCGGAACCAGTTGGACAGGGAAATATGCCAGCGTCGCCAGAACGCCTGTACGGACGATGCTATATAGGGATAGTTGAAGTTCTCGAGGAACCGGAAACCCAGCATGCGACCAAGGCCGATCGCCATATCCGAGTAGCCGGAAAAATCGAAGTAGATCTGCAGCGAGTAGCACAGGATACCCAGCCAGGCCACGGGTGTGCTCAGGTCGTTTCCATTGATCGCAAAAATCTGGTCGACAATCTCGCCCAGGGGATTGGCGATGAGCAGTTTTTTCGCGAGGCCACAAATGAAGCGCGTCAGGCCGCTGTAGGCCAGGTCAACAGAAAGTTCGCGGGTTCGAAGCTGCTGGTAGACATCGTGGTAGCGAATGATGGGGCCGGCGATTAGTTGCGGAAACAGGGCAATGTAGAGAGCGATGTTAATCGGGTTCTTGTCGTGCTCAGCATCACCGCGGTATACGTCTATCAGGTAGGACATGGCCTGGAACGTGAAGAAGGAGATGCCGAGTGGCAGATGCACCTTGCGGTGATCAAAAGGTTCCAGGCCAAGCTGGGTAGTCAGCAGGTTCCAGTTTTCAACCAGGAAGTTCGCATATTTGAAGTAGCCGAGAAGGCTGAGGTTAAGCACGACACCGAGTATCAGCCACATCCGGGCCGTGTCGCCTCCCTTGCCAGCACGGCCTATCGCAGCCCCGAACAGGTAATTCATCACTATAGAAACCAGCATCAGGGCGACAAAGTAGAGCTCACCCCAGGCGTAGAAAAACAGGCTCATGAACAGCAGGAACAGGTTTCGGGCTGCCCTGGGGGTCAGCAGAACTCCGATCAGGACAACGGGTAGAAAGGCGAACAGGAAGGTGGCTGAGCTGAATACCATGGGTTGTCTATAAGATCCCGAGGCTGTCTAAGACAGCGTAAAAGGCTTGACGTTCGCGCTCCAGGGTATGCACCTCGAGCGTTTGTTTTGCGCTCTCCTGAAAAGAGGCTGATTTACCTGACTGAATCAGTCTGGCAGCCTCGGCTACGGCTGATGTCAGGTCGTCAATATTCAAACCTGGCATCAGGCAGTTGACTCCAGGGAAACAGAACGACCGATTGCCCACGCAATCCGGAACTATGACGATTTTACTCAGGCTCATGGCCTCAAGTGCCGGTAGGAAAAAGCCCTCTGTTTCGTGAGGCAGCAGAACTGCTATCTCACACGCCGCCATTGAATTGAGTATCTGCGTACGAGGTACATGGTCAGTGTGGCAAATTACCAGGTATTGTCCGCTGAGTGATGTTTCGAGTTCCCTGGCGAGTACCGGCTGTTTCAGGCCGAGTATGTAAACAGAGCCCGGTTTGGATATTGTGCGGTAACTTTGCAGATAGCCTGTGTCTATGCCGTTGGGAATAGCGACGGTGCTGCCGTTGACAAGGCCAGTGGCGTCGATGGCCTTTTTCACTTCTTCACTGACACATATCCGGGTCGCTTCCCGTGACAGGAACGGGTACACGTCTGACCCCGGATCAGCATGGCGGACGTGCTGGATCAGGTTGAGGACAGGTCTGTCTCTGGCACCCTTGTCGAGGTAGTCCCGCCAGTCCATACCGGCAAGAAACATCAGGTCATGTTTATCTGGTTGAAGCTCGTCCACGAGCCGGGACTGGTGTATACACCATGGCGTGGTCTCAATAGGCACTGATCGCTCGCCCCAGGAGATGTAGGGTTCAAGGTCGGGATGTGCGAGGCAGTGATCGAAGTAATCCAGTACTTTCTGCTGGCCACCTGAGTACCGATCGTACTGGCGATGAAAGAGAATACGCTTCACAGGTGAAAGCGTCAGTTACTTGTGGAAGTTTCGTTTTTCTCTGGAAACATCGAGAAAACTGCCTTAGGACGGTTATTCAGCGAGAAATAGACAAGAAGGTACGCGTTAACCATTCCCACGATGAATTCTACCAAAGATAGTTCGTGACCATAAAAAACTCTGCTGATCACGATGATGAGCTGGGCAGAGACTGACAGAGCCAGCAACGCTCGAGCATGTTTCCACATTAGTTTCATCCAATCTGGTGAATTAGGTTTCCTCGCCAGCATGATAAAAAGAATGATAACTGCTGGTATTGAACTTAGCATTTCTAACGGAGAGGCATCAGTAAGAAAGGAGACATCGAGCGCCTCCCTGCCCCTCATAGCCCTGCCTGCGACTAATGACAGAGGACCGAAAAGCGGAAAGCGAGCGACGTAGGCGGTGCAGGCTATTAAAAAAAAGCCGGGTTTTAGAACGCCATGATTGTCATAGTCTTCTATGGAATACATATAGGGGAGCTAGCTAAGAGTTTGATCTTCATTTTCTCACATTTCGGCACGAAAACATGGTAAGTAACAGTAAACAAAGAACAAGAGCGAAACACTCTGTTGGATACTTAACGCCATAGATGACTGGTGTCAGTGCCACCCTTGTGACAAGTGCGAGTGTCGGTGAGTCTTCGATAATGTTGGCGACTGGAGGAGAGTATTGATAGTAACTTTCAACGAATAAGGTACCCGGATAGTTTGTCAGTAGATGCTGGTCTCGGAACTCACGCAATACCTGAACCTCCGGAGCCAGCCATGAACCATAGGCGGCCGTCGCAATGAAACACCCTGAGCCGCTGCTGCTGCCAGTAGGGCCGGTAATGGTTGGTGGTTCGATGACTGACAAGGTTGCGCTGGCGCTTGCCAGGTTGCCAGCAGCATCACTGCAGCTGAAGTTAATGGTGGTGGATGAGCCGACAGTGTAAGCGTCAGGAGCATCATTGGTGACGTCGCGTGAGCCGGAAAGCTCATCCTCGCAACTCGCTGATGCGAGGTAGTCCTGGATCTCTGGATTATCTGAACTCAGGTCTGCACCTGACTCTATGCTCAACGACAGTGGGACCGTCAGTAACGGTGGTGTGGTGTCGAACACGGCGACGCCTCCAGGGTCGAGTATGCGGGCATTGGCAATGCCGTCACGATCGTTGGGTCCGCCGTCTTCAATGGTCAGCTGCAGACAGTTGGCCTCTGCGCTGAGGCCGGGCTCATAGGCAGGATCTCCGGGTGGCGGGCAGTTATCCCGTGTCGCGGAAGACACGGCATTGTTGCTGTCTTCCACAAAGGTTTGCCAGCCTGCAGATTCGCTGTATTTCCTGTATACAGCCGCTTCAGGCAGGGCGTCGGTAAGGGGTATGACAATAGACGCACTTTTACCCGGATTACCCAGCCGGTCCAGTTCAAAGTCGAACAAGCCTGAAGAAAACTGGAACTGATTATCATCTACGGAGGCAGAGCCATCAGGTAACGAGGCCGCCCAGCTGGCCACATCTTCAACCGTGACTACTGGCAGGAAGGAACCTTCAGACAATGCGGCTTCACCCAGTCGGATACGGACGCCAGCCTCCGTTTCCAGATCGCTGCCGCTGCCTGTGGGCATCACTGTTTTGTCGTCTGAGTTGTCCAGATACGCGGGAATGCCATCATAGTCAGGGTCTGAGAAGCCTTCTGTT
>JADHNI010000079.1 GCA_016779585.1 Pseudomonadales bacterium | reverse complement strand
GGGGCGATCGGACTGTTTAACCAGATGCACGGCTTCTTGCTTGTACTCCGGTGAATATTTTCTTCTCGACATACTTGACCTCTCTTCGTGGACTATCCACTCTTTATGAGGTCTCCGTCATATCGGGGTAAAACCACTCAGTCATGACGTTCCGTTAGTACACCTAACACCTGGTTAAGCGGCGAAGACGCCGAGGACCAAAATGTGATTCACATTTTGACCGCAGGTGCTTGGTCCGAGTGACGGAGCCCGCAGGGCGGAGGAACGGCTTCAACTTTATGTTATGTGCCTGCCACATCAATGCCTACCAATAAGCTTGATCATTCAACGCTGCAACACATTTAGCACGACCACCTTCAACTATGATCGAGCGTTGGTCGCCAACTGATTGCCCAAGCCAGCCTTCAGGTTGTGAAAGATCAAAAGGCGGCGGAACTTCCTCAGTTGAGACCGGACGAAACCCAACCTTTGAATAGAACGATGGATCGCCATAGGTCGTGATGTACTGTGCATGCCTGTTGGCCATTTCGCTAATGCCGAATCTGATCAATGCTTGCCCAATACCCGATCCCTGGCTCGCAGTACGAACTGCCACTGGCGAGGGGACATACGCTTCCAGTGCAACGTCGAAGCTGAGCCGACTAAAAAAGATCGCGGCGACTATGGTGCTTTCATCTACCGCGGCAAATCCGTGAATATCAATGTTATCGATATTCGAGGCGAGTTCACTAGCGAGACTACTGATCAATCGCCCCTCATCCTCACCTTCAGATTTCGAGAACACGGTGAAAAAGAGTTCGCTAGTGGCTTCGGAGTCTTCCTGCTCAAGCGCTTTGAGTATCATACGCCCCCTCTATCTGGCGATGTGAAGTCAAGCATCGTTGAGGCACATAACACCAAGTTAAGCGGCGTAGTCGTTCTGGCGGCAAAATTGCATAGCAATTTTGGTGACAGGTTGCTACGTCCGACTTCAACTTCATGTTATGCGCCTTCTGCTGAACCTAGTACGATCAATCCAAGGAACATGATGAAAAAGACTATAGCAACGAGAACCCGAACCCATCCGATCTTTTCATGGCTCACGAAAAATGCGCCATCCTTATCCCAGGACGAAACACCATTTATTTTCAGGTTGTTATAGGCGTTCGTCATTGTAAAAAGTGCTACTAAAGGAATGCCAACACCCATACCGCGCCACCATACCCTAAAGCTACGACTCAAAGCCTCGTTGAAGCGGATCTCGTTCCCGTCAGGCTTGATTAGCTTTACTTTTAGCAGAGCCTTTCCAGGAGTAGTACCTGCAACGGTAAGGAGAATCGATTCAACAAAAACCCAAACAAACATAAAAACTACGCCAAGTAGTAGGTCGTTCGATGTTTCCAATGCTTCCGGATATGTAAGCCCGAGGAAAACCCCTACAATCAGAGAGAAAATATATATATCGAACATTCGAGCCCAGTAACGCACCCATGGCCTTGGTTTGACGACTTCAAGTTGCGCGTTAAGCTCTGCAGCATCATTTACATCATCAGACATATTTGGAGCCTCCTAGGGCGCATAACAATATAGTAGACAGCCAAACGTCTGCCTAACTCCTGAAAAAGCAGCCAAATGTCTGCATAACTCGGATTTGATCACCCTATACCTCACGAACCCGCCACTCTTCTATCGTGCCCTTCCCAGTATGGTTCTCTCAAGTCCTTTCGCCGGATTTTGCCTACCGGACTTTTAGGTAGCGGTTCAGTCGTGAACGTGACCCCACCTGGTTTTTTGTAGGATCCCAGTCGTTCCGCGCAGAGCTCGATGATTTCATCTTCTGTGACACATGGTGAGTCAGTTGTCGTAACGCAAACGGCATGAGGAGATTCACCCCACTTTTCATGCGGAACGCCAAACACCGCCACCTCAACGATCTCCTCGTGGTCTGAAATCACGTTCTCCAGTTCCATCGGCCAGATGTTGTAGCCTCCGGAAATAATCATGTCATCGGCGCGGTCCACGATGTACAGGTAACCGTTTTCATCCAGGCGCCCCATGTCGCCGGTTTTTACCCAGCCACGCACAATGCGCTCAGCGGTTGCTTCGGGGTTCTCCCAGAAGCCGGACATCTGACCGTCGGATTTGGCAACTATCTCGCCCACCTCACCTCTCGGCAGTGGCTGATTTTCTTCATCCCAGATTTCGATCTGCGCGAACGGCAGCGGCATACCACAGGCACGTAGCGGTTCACTGCCTTCCACTTCCGCAAACCAGTGCTTCGGACCCATCATGGCCACAGGCAGTACCTCTGTCTGGCCGTAACCCTGGTAGAGCACATCACCGAACACTTCCCTTGCCGCCATCGCTGTTGCATCGGCAATAGGCGCCGCGGCAGAAAGCAGGCACTTCAACCCGGAAAAGTCGCGGCCGCGGGCCGTATTATCACGCACCACCGCGTTCAGCATGGTGGGCACCATAAACATGTACCCGATGCGTTCTTTCTCCATCACGTCGAGGGTCTCCTCAGCGTTGAAGTGATCCATCATGACGTTGCAGCCACCGGCCAGCATGGTGGGCAGGTACTGGTAACCGGAACCATGAGAGATGGGTCCCAGGTGCAGACATTTATCACCGGGTTCCACCGGCGGGAAGGTGTAGAACCAGTCACGCCCTGCATGCAGCCAGGCACGATGGGTGTAGGCCACACCTTTGGAAGGCCCCGTGGTGCCACCAGTGTGGCGAATGATGAAGTTATCTTCCGGGTCAATCTCGATTTCCGGCATCACACTCGATTGTTCGGCCAGCCAGCTTTCATAACCATCATCGCGAATCACCAGGTGTTCCATGCCGGGCACGGCATCCACAATGCCATCAACCTCATGCAGGTAGTTGTCGCTGACCACAAGTGCCTTACAGCCCGTGTGAGACAGCATATGCACATGCGCTTCCATGCCGTTTCTCGGGTAAAGCGGCACCCGCACGAGGTTGGCAATCGCCGCACCGTGGAAGAAGTCGGCCGCCTCGATGGAGTTATCTTCCAGCACGCCCACACGATCACCGGGCTTCAGTCCGAGCGCCAGTAGTGCATTCGCCATCCGGATGCCGCGATCCCACGCCTCGGTAAAGGTCAGCCTGCGATCACCATGTACCACGCATTCACGATCAGCATGATTAATCACCGCCTGCTGCATCAGGGTACGTACGTCCATGCTCAGCTCTCCGCCTGCGCCGGTGCGTTCATATAGTCCTTGTAGTAGGTCATCATGCCGTCTTTGACGCGATACAAGCCACAGCCCTCGATATCACCGGCCCGTGTTTTTGCGGTCCATTGGGCCCAGGCCACCTCTCCTCCACCATCGATATCTCGAACCACGAAGCGTGTTTCTCGCGAGCCCATCTCTTCATTCATCTTCGCCATGAACTCGCCGATGGCGGCTTTGCCTTCAAAGGTACCGAAGAACGGATCCACCAGGGTGGCATCATCAGCGAACAGTTCGACAACCTTGGTGTAATCGCCTTCGTCCTGTATGCGCCAGAACTCTTCAATGGTTTCCTTTGCGGTTCTCATTTCCCTCTCCAGTTTGTTGATTCTTGTTTTTGCCAGTAACCGCCCGATGGTAACACCACAGTAATCAGGGGTCTGGTATCATTGCGAACCATGAGTGAAGTATCTGTAGAACGCCTGCTCAAAGGCGAAATCCCCACTGGCGAGACCATTACCGTAAAAGGTTGGGTTCGCAGCAAACGAGATTCAAAAGCTGGTATCAGCTTTGTTGCCGTGCACGACGGCAGCAGTTTTGACCCGATCCAGGCCGTGGTGCCTGAAGAGCTGGATAACTACCAGAGCGAGGTGCTGCATATCACCACGGGCTGCGCCGTGGTCATCACAGGGCAACTGGTGGAATCCCAGGGCAAAGGCCAGTCGGTTGAAATCCAGGCAAGCGCAGTCGACGTCATCGGGATTGTCGAGGACCCCGAAACCTACCCTATAGCCAAGAAACGCCACACATTTGAATACCTGCGGACCGTGGCGCACCTGCGTCCCAGGACTAACACCTTCGGAGCCATCACCCGGGTGCGCACCACACTCGCCAATGCCATTCACAACTACTTTTTTGAGCGTGGATTCCACTGGATCAACACACCGCTGATCACCGCCAGCGACTGCGAGGGGGCCGGTGAACTGTTCCGCGTCAGCACGCTGGACCTGATGAATCTGCCGATCAACGATGGCAAGGTCGACTTCACCGAGGACTTTTTCGGGCAGGAATCTTTCCTGACGGTGTCCGGTCAGCTGAATGTCGAGTCCTACTGTCTCGCCATGTCCAAGGTCTACACCTTCGGGCCAACGTTCCGGGCAGAAAACTCCAACACCTCTCGTCACCTGGCGGAATTCTGGATGGTGGAACCGGAAATTGCGTTTGCTGACCTGAACGACAATGCAGACCTTGCCGAAGACCTGCTGACGAATGTTCTCACACGCGTGCTGGATGAACGAGAAGATGACATGGCGTTCTTTGAACAGCGCATCGAGAAGACGGTAATCGAGCGCATGCGCGCCATCATCGATAATAAATTCGAGCGCATGGACTATGCCGAGGCCATCGACATCCTGAAAAACAGCGGCCAGAAGTTTGAGTTCCCTGTCGAATGGGGCCTGGACCTGCAGTCCGAGCACGAACGCTTCCTCACGGAAAAACACGTCGGTAGACCTGTTGTGGTCATGAACTACCCTGCTGAGATCAAAGCGTTTTACATGCGTCTAAACGACGATGAAAAAACCGTTGCTGCCATGGATGTTCTGGCTCCGGGCATTGGCGAGATCGTGGGCGGTAGCCAGCGTGAGGAACGCCTCGATGTGCTGGATGCACGCATGCACGATGACGCCATGAAAGAAGAACTCTGGTGGTACCGGGACCTGCGCCGTTACGGCACGGTGCCTCATGCCGGCTTCGGCCTGGGTTTTGAGCGGCTGCTGACTTACGTTACCGGCATGGAAAACATCCGCGACTGTATCCCGTTCCCGAGAGTTCCGGGCAGCGCGCACTTCTAGGGCAGCTTTCAGCCGCCCATCAGCTGTTTCCAGGTCTCCAGGTCACCTATGCGCATATAGGTGTTGTGCTTTTTCGTTTCCCCCATGGTGGCATGGGGCACCGCTGAATAGTTGTGACCCGGCAGCAGCAGTGTTTCATCCGGTAATGCCGCCAGTTTCTGGATGCTGTGGTACATGTCCTCCGGGTTCGAACCCGGCAGGTCCACTCGGCCGCAGCCGTCAATAAAGAGTGTGTCACCTGACACCAGAGTCTGCTTGATCCTAAAGCACTGTGATCCTGGTGTGTGCCCAGGGGTATGCAGAAATTCCACCTCAATGTCGCCGATCTTGAGGATGTCTCCGGATTCCACCTTAACCATGTCACTGTCAGAGATTCCAGTAACTTTCTTAACACCATCCGCTTCGAGCTTGTGCACGTAACTTTTCACCGGGCGGTTCGCCAGCAGCTCCGCAACGCCTTCCACGTTGTTCTGGCCAAAACTGCCCCCGCAATGATCCGGGTGGTAATGCGTAATAAGCGACGAGTTAAGAGTATAGCCCCGCTCATCGATCAGGTTAAGCAGGCCCTTGATATCCCAGGCAGGGTCAACCACGGCGACCTCGCCCGTTGTCTTCGAACCCACCAGGTAGGTGAAGTTCTGCATCGGGCCAATCTGGATCTGCTCGAGTATCAGTTCGTCCTGGAGTGCCATAGTTTTTCCCTCTTTCCCTAGATGGCGGCGATAACCGCAATTTCAACCGTAAACTGAGGTGCTGCCAGTTTTGATTCAACGCAGGCACGTGCCGGGGTTTCGCCGGGCACCACCCAGGCATCCCAGACCTCGTTCATCTCGGCAAAGTCATCCATGTTCGCGAGCCAGATGGTGGCAGAAATAAGCTTGGACTTGTCTGTGCCAGCGTCTGCCGGCAGCGCGTCAATCTCTTTGAGAATCGCCTCGGTCTGTGCCGTGACACTTTCGCCGCCAGCGTTCATGGCCACCTGGCCGGCTGTATAAACGGTGTTACCGTGAACCACCGCCTGGCTCATTCGCTTGCTGGATTTAAAACGCTTCAGGTCCGACACCTGTTGTCTCCCTTGATAAAAAACGCAAGGTTAGCACGACTACCCTGTGCCCGGCAGGAATCCACACGAGGCCAACAATGGTTCCAGGGCTTTGACATGGTGACCCATGGCAGCTGAGCCATCGGCAACCAGCATCGTCCTCCGGGCACGCCAGGCCTCATAATTGTCAGGCAGCGCGTCATCCAGCAGTTTCTCAAGTTCTTCGATTTCCCCAAGCAGATCAAAACTGCCTCGGCTCAGCACTGCCACTTCCTTCTGCACGCCGCCAATAAAGAACTGCATCACCACGTTGTGGAATATGTCGGCCTGGGGCGTTTTCATATTTCCGTAGCAGAGTGGGTTCTCCCGCGCCTCGATCAAATCGTCTGCAACCGCCAGGTACCTGTTGAGGTCAAACCAGTACTGCAGGTAGTCGCCTGCGGGTCCACGACGAATAAGATTGAGCTGATTCGTGAGAGCTTCCCGATCGACGGCGTAGTCACTGTTCATCCAGTTTGAGACCGACAATTTCAGTGCGCGAAGCGAATCCAGGGCATCAGAATCAATCACAATCTCCCGGTCTCGCCAGCGCCAGAACGCCCTGAATTCTTCACCACCCAGCGTCGCATTGAATATGACGATGGGCAGCTCACGTTTCTTGGTAGCTATCACAGCCTGCAGCTCTTCAATGAGGTCTGCCTCTTCTTCAGGAAGAGCCGCTACGCAATCATCTGCGAGGTCCAGGAATTCCAGTTCGTGCACAAGCCTGGTGGTCGGGGTTGCCAGCCTGCCCAGGGAGGAGTTCCGTTCAGCGATCACACCCTGCAGCTCACAGCTTCCCAGCGAGAGGAAGTCCAGCAGGTTGATGGAAGCCTCGGTCAGTGGCTGCCTCAGTTCACGCAGCCGCGGCAACATCGGAACTTCTCCCCCGGCTACCGGCGGTTTATCCACCTGCAGTGATCGGGCCAATCGCGTCGTGTAGTCCGACAGAAGCGAATCACTCCTCGCGCACGACAGTAGCAGGAGCAGACACAACAGGAAGGAAAGCGATCGTGGCAAGGTTACAGTGGAATAGGTTTAGGCTATTATTTGCACAGGCTAGCACAGACAGGGAACCCAGTTGGAAGTTCGTACCAAGCCGCTGATCCTTGTGGTGGACGATCAGGCGACCATCATCAGGATCATGACCAGTATTCTGCAACCCACCTACGACGTGTGTGTTGCAACCAGTGGCAAGAAGGCGCTCGAGGTTGCGAGGACCCAGCGACAAAGACTGTTCCTGGAAAAGATCGCGTCCAATGAAGTCACCGACCTGTCTGAAATCCGGCAGACTGCACAGTTGCTACTCGAATAGCGTATTTACCTGCTCGCTGTCTGGCAGGGGGCAAAAGACATCCTGTGGACTGGTGATGGTCCATGCTGCCTTAATGCCTCAAGATGTACTGGCGTTGGGTAACCCTTGTGCTGGGCAAGGCCATACTCGGGATAGATTTCATCGAGCCGCACCATTTCGCGGTCACGCGCCACCTTGGCGATGATGGATGCTGCCTTAACCACATCACTCTTGGCATCACCCTTAACCAGCCATTCCGAGGGGCAATCGAATTCTGGCGAGCGATTGCCATCAACAATGACAAACTCCACCGGCACGTTGAGACCAGCAACCGCGCGCTGCATGGCCAGCATGCTTGCCTGGAGAATATTGATCTCATCTATTTCACCGACCTCGGCACGGGCAACGCAGTAAGACACAGCCTGCTCACGAATACAGACATCCAGAGCCTCGCGCTTTTTCTCGGTCAGTTTCTTGGAATCGTCGAGGCCTTCAATGGCAACAAACGGATCCAGCACCACTGCTGCAGCATAAACCGCTCCGGCAAGAGGACCTCGCCCGACTTCATCCACACCCGCAATAAATTCCTGTCGATACATTCAGGTAGGTTTCCGGGCGAGAGACAACACCGCGTCCGCGGCGGCACGGCCGGGCGTGGCACCACACTGCAGTCGTTTGTGGATTTCGGCAAATTGTTGCATCAGGTTTTCGTGATCTTCCCTGCCCAGCAATCGTCTCACTGCATCCGCCATCACCTGGGGATCTGCATCATCCTGGATAAACTCCGGCACCAGCGTTTCCTCAGCAAGGATGTTGGGCAACGCAAACCAGTCCGTGGTGACCATGCGTGACACGATGCTATACGTCAGTTTACCCAACCGGTAAGACATGACCATGGGTTTTCTGAGCAGCATGGCTTCCAGGGTTGCGGTACCCGAGTTCACCAATACGGCATCGGCTGCCGTCATCACCTCTCGTGACTGCCCCCGCGTCAGGCGAACCTTGCCTTCAAGCATAGGGAACTCTGACAGGAGGCGGGATAACTGGGCGTGGCGGCGTTCATTGGCTGCAGGAATCACAAACAATTCCACCCTGTCTCGAAGCAGCTCGGCAGTATTCAGAAAATCCCTGCCTGACAGATTCACCTCGCTGCCGCGACTGCCGGGAAGAATTGCCAGTATGTCGCCCTGCTCTGGCAACCCAAGTTGCGCACGCGCTGCTGCCTGGTTTGCTGGCCCGTCGCCAGGTGCAATGTCATTGGCCCTGGGGTGCCCGACAAACACAACCGGGACACCATGGTCTTCGTAGATTTTTGTTTCAAAGGGATAGAGCGTCATCATCAGGTCGACGTTGCGCGCAATCTTTTTCACGCGACCACTACGCCAGGCCCAGACCGTGGGAGATACATACTGCACGGTTTTGATGCCTCGCTTCTTCAGCATCCCCGCGAGCAGCAAGTTAAAAAAATTGGAATCAATACCAACGAAGCAATCGGCGCCACTCGCAACAATATTGTCGCGTAGGGAAAAAAGGAGACGCACCAGCGACGGCAAGCGCAACAGCGGGTCAACGAACCCATTCACCGAAAGGATCTCGATATCGTGATCCGTGGTGAAACCTTCCGCGATCATGGCAGGACCGCCCACACCAACAAAGCGGGTGCCGGGTTCAGATTTCAGGATCTCGCGAGTGAGTGCTGCACCGAGATTATCGCCGGAGGCTTCCCCCGCCACCATTGCTATCGTGAGGGAACCGTCCGGTGTACCCACTATCAGCCTACCTGTTGCTCAGCGCAGGTAAGCAATGAAGAACAGACCAGGTTGTCATCCACATAGGCTTTTCCAGAGGCCTTCATCCAGTGCTTTCTGAGATTCAAAATTTCAACTTCAAGTCGTAGCTGGTCGCCCGGAACAACAGAGCGCTTGAATTTCGTTTTGTCGGTGCCGGCGAGGTAGTAGATGTAACCATCATCCAGGGTTCGGTTGCGACTCCTGAAAGCCAGAATGCCTGATGCCTGGGCAAGCGCTTCCACAATCAGCACGCCCGGGAACACCGGCGTCACGGGAAAGTGGCCGGTAAACTGGGGCTCATTAATCGTGACGTTCTTGATACAGACGATGCGCTTGTCTTGTTCAAACTCGATCACCCTGTCGACAAGGAGGAACGGGTAACGGTGCGGCAGGTATTTTTGTATTTCGGTGACTTCCATGCTTCTTCTCTACTACTTGTTTGTTGCCAGACGCCGAGGCTATTTACCTTCGAGCCGCCGCAGGCGCTTAAGAATATCGTCGAGCTTTTTGAAGCCGACGACGCTTCGCTTCCATTCAAAACCTTGCATTAACCCGGTACCGGATGAATAGCGCCCCTTCTCCAGGATGGACTGGCTAACCAGGGTCATTGCCGTGATCTCCACCTGGTCGGTGATCTCGATATTATCTACGATTCCAACCCCGCCACCAATGAGGCAGTAGCTACCGATCGTCGTACTGCCGGCAATGGCCGTACATCCGGAAATCACCGTGTGATGACCAATTCGAGTGCCGTGTCCCACCTGAATCTGGTTATCCAGCTTGCATTGATCACCGATGCTGGTGTCATTCAGTGCACCGCGATCAATCGTCGTCCCCGCACCTATTTCCACATCGTTACCAATTTGCACGGAATAAACCTGCGGAATCTTGACGTAGTCACCGGTGGCGCCGTCAAACTCAAACCCGAATCCGTCAGCACCGATCACGCAACCTGCGTGAATCGTGCAGCGTTCACCCAGGTGTACAGAGTGGTAGAGCACCACATTGGCGTTAAGTCTTGACCCTGCACCAATAGTCGAACCCGCACCCACGTGGCAACCCGCGCCGATTTGAACGCCATCACCTATGACCGCACCGGTTTGGATGACTGCGTTCGGTCCAATGGCCACACCTTCACCAATTTTCGCGGTATCGGCAATCCAGGCGGTATCATCGATAAATGGCATCGACATTGGCGCAGAATCAAACAACGTCGCTATACGGGCCCAGGCCATGCGCGGATTGTCAGAAAGCAGAGAGGGTTTATCGGTGAGCTCAGCATCCCCGGGTCGCAACACGACTGCAGCCGCACTACTGTCCTGCAATTGGTCACGGTAGTTGCTGTTAAACAGGAAGGCGAGCTGATTAGCGTCGGCCCCTGAGAGGCTGGCGATGCCGGTAATGTTTACCTCTGCATCGCCAGACAATTCGAGTTGAAACTGACTGGCAATTTCACCCAGTTTCACGGTTAAAAACGATTACTGCTCGAGAGCGTTCATTTTTTCCGTGATCTTTGCGGTCACATCGTACAGTTCATGACGATAGTGAACGCTCTGTCGCGGCATGATCAGGTCGTACTTGTCGCTCAGCACGAGGGCTTCAACAGCTTCCTGGTAACGAGGTGTCAGGGCCTGGATGAGACGATCAGTCTGCTGCAGTTTCACCTGCTGCAGTTCCTGGAGCAGCTGTGCCATCTGGTTACGCTTGACAGAAATTTCCTGAAGCAGGTTCTGGAATTCCTGATCGCTCATCAGTTCAGTGTCTTTCTTGAGCTTTTCCAGCAGAGTGGTGATCTCTGTCTGCATTTCCTTGAGAATTGCCTCCTGCTCCTCAAACTGGGCGTTGATCTGGTCAATGCCTTGCTTGCCGGTTTCGGACTGCAGGATGGCTCGTTGGGGGTCAGAAATACCAATCTTTACCTCGGCAAAGGCAGTTGATGACGTCATGGCCAAAAAACACGTGGCCAGAACAGCCAGGATGCCTTGTTTTACTCGCACGATTTTCTCCTCAGGCGTGAAATTCTTTCTTTTGTAACTTTATCAGGCGGGTCACGTTGGCTACGCAACGGAAGCGGATATTTACACATCCCCCTCCCTGATTCAATGTCTATTTGGTGACAAAACACCGCTATTTATAGAGCCTCAGGGAGTTATGACACCAGAATCCCTAGAAAGTTTTACCCAGCTCAAACTGGAAGCTTTCAGATTCATCACCATCCTTCTCGTTGATCGGGAACGCCAGGGCAAAACTGATGGGGGCAAAGCCGGTTATCCAGGTAAAAGCGATCCCCGCGCTGTAGCGAAGTTCACCCTCACTGACGTCAAGACAATAGACACTGACGTCCGGGCAGTTGTTGTTAAAGACGTTACCGGCATCAACAAAGAACACAGACTTCATCTGGCTCTGGTCTTCGATAAACGGCAACGGGAACAGGATCTCCGCGCTCATCTCGATCAGCACATTACCGCCGATCGGGTCGGGGTCATTGAATTGATCCTGGGGCGAAGGGGTGGATCTTGGGCCGAGGGTGTTGCTTTCATAGCCACGCACAGAACCCATACCGCCAGCAAAGAAATGTTTGTAGAAAGGATAAGCGTCTGTGTCCCCGTAGGTGCCGCCATAACCCAGGTTGGTTCTCAGCCGCAGTGTAAACTGATCAAGCAGCGGGAAGAAAATCTGGCCACTGTAGTTGATACGATAGAACTCAAGTTCACTGCCGGGAACCGTCAGCTCCATGGAGAGCGACTGTGATCGCCCACGGGTGGGCAGAAGGCCGCGGTTAAGCGCAGACATGCTGTAGGCCGCCTGGATGGTAAACAGATCGAACTCGTTACCTTCCTTGTCCAGGAATTCGGAGATCTCCTGGGCAGGCACAATACCTTCCTCAATGTCAGTATGTTCATAACCTACGGAGAAATTGACCCGGGATATTTCCGAGATGGGGTAACCGAAGCTGATGTTGGCGCCGTAGCTGTCGGTGGAGAAGCTGGCCACGTTAAATTCATCGTAGTCACTCTTTCGATAGAAGAACGAGTAACCCCGGCTGACGCCATCGACTGTGTAATAGGGGTCAAAGAAAGATACGTTCAATGCTTCCTGGTAGTCACTACGGTTAATCCCCACGTTGATGCTGTTACCGGTACCGAACACATTGGATTCCTGGTATCCAAGGCCGAGGATCAGACCAGTGTTTTCGGCAAATCCAATCGTCGCCGAGATCGATCCAGAGGGCTGTTCTTCCACCGAGTAGTTAACATCGATCTGGTCTTCGGTGCCGGGCACTGACGGGGTTTCGACATTCACATCCTTAAAGAATCCCAGGCGCTGCAGGCGAATCTTTGAGCCCTCGATCATCGCGGTGCTCGCCCAGCCACCTTCCATCTGGCGCATTTCACGACGCAGCACATGGTCCTGAGTCACGGTATTACCCTGGAAGTTCACACGACGCACGTAAGCCCGCTTACCGGCATCGACAAAGTACTTCACCGTCACCGTCTCACCATTGTCATCAATCACCGGTTCGCCGGTGGCGCTGGCAAAGGTATACCCGGCATTACCCAGCGCCGCTTCGATGCGTTCCTCACTGGTCGTCATGAACTGGCGGGAAAACAGCTGACCTTCCCGGGTGATAATAAGTGCACGAATGTTTGCCTCTGGAATATCCCTCAGCTCACCCGCGATCTCGATACCCGAGACCGTGAACTGCTCACCTTCGGAAACGTTGATGGTGATGTAAACGTCTTCCATGTTGGGCGCAATGGAAACCTGCGTCGATTCAATCCGGAAGTTCAGGTAACCCTGGTCCAGGTAAAAGGACTCGATTGCCTCAAGGTCGCTTTGCAGCTTTTCCCGCGAGTATTGGTCTTCCTTCGTATACCAGGCGAGCCATCCTGGAAGCCTCAGTTCCAGCAGGTCAATCAGGGTTTCATCGTCATAAAGGGTGTTACCAACGATGTTGATATGGCGAATGCCGGAAACATTGCCTTCGAATACATCCACCTTGATGGCCACACGGTTTCGCGGCAGGTCTTCCACGTTGGCAACCACCGTCGCATCGTAACGACCCTGTGAAACGTACTGGCGCTCCAGGTCACTCGCAATCTGCTCGAGTGTGACTTTCTTGAATATTTGCCCTTCAGCGAGCCCCGAACCCTGCAAGCCCTCCAGCAAGGCTTCTGTCTTGATCGCCTTGTTACCCGTGAACTCAATGGAATCAATGGTCGGCCTTTCTTTTACGATGATGACCAGAACATTGCCATCACGGCCAACCTGCACATCATCAAACGATTCTGTCTGGAACAGTGAACGGGCGATGGTCCTGATCTCTACAGCGCCTATGTTGTCGCCTACGCTGTAGGGCACTGCGCCAAAGACCGTGCCGGCAGAAATTCTCTGCAGGCCTTCGACTCGAATATCCGAGATCACGAAACCCAGGGCTGATGAGCCATAGAGCAGCGCAAATATGAACAGAACGGATTTAGCGCGTTTCCCGAGGGAACTGACCAGATTTACCACCAATCTTCCTACAATCTTGTGATGTCGTTATAAAAAGCCAGGATCATAATGCTCATGATCAGGAACATACCCATTTGGAGTCCCCACACTTGAACTCTCTCTGGAACAGGTCTTCCGGCAATCAGCTCGATAAAGTAATAGAGCAGGTGCCCGCCATCAAGTACCGGTATCGGTAAAAGGTTGATTACACCCAGGGAAATACTCAACAGGGCGATAAAACCTATAAAACTTTCGAAACCATTTTCCGCAGTCGCATTGGCCACCTGCGCAATGGTAATCGGACCACTGAGGTTCTTGGGCGAGATCGCCCCCATGATCATCTTCTTGATGGATTCGAGGGTAAACACCGTGACTTCCCAGGTTTTTTTGGCTGCCGGAATCCACGCGTAATAGAAAGGATAGGTCGTCTCGCGCAGCATATCTTCCGGGAACGCCACCGGCTGGGGTGAGGCGCCAATAAAACCAACTCTCCTGCCATCTCGCTCCACCTCAGCTGGTGTTACATCAAGATTCACTTCAAGACCATCGCGTTCAACGGTCACCAGCAGAGTCGTTTCAGGACTGTCCTGGATTACCTCTACCAGGGCATCCCAATCAGCGATGTATGCACCTTCGATACGGATCACCGCATCACCTGCCTGGAGACCACCAGCTTTGGCGCGACCATCATCATTCAAACCACCAATCACCGCCGGTAGTTCCGGCAGGGACATGGCCAGGCCAAGATCACGGGCAGGACTTGGTGATTCCGCATCGGATAACCAGTCAGAGATGGGAATCTGGTAATCACTGCGCGAATCATAGCTGCCCTTCTCGATCACCGTGACGCTGATTTCACCGCTCTCGCCGAGACGGTCAAACAACTGCATATTCACATCTGTCCACGTTCGGGTCGCCACGTCATCGACGGCAACAATCTCCTGACCCTCGCGCAAGCCAGCTTTATAGGCGGCCGAGTCAGGTTCCAGTTCGCCGAGCAAAGGCACCACACCGGTCAAACCTGTGACAAACAGGAGCCAGTAGGCAGCAATTGCCAGAAGGAAGTTGGCAATTGGTCCGGCCGAGACAATCGCAATCCTCTGCCAGACAGACTTTCGATTAAACGCGAGGTGCAGCTGATCGTCGGGGACGTACCCTTCGCGCTCATCCAGCATTTTCACGTAGCCGCCCAGGGGAATAGCGGCTACAGCAAATTCTGTCGGTTCAAGAGGCTCATTACTGCGAGATCGAACCGGAATGGGATCACCATGTTCGTCATAGACAGG
>JADHNI010000008.1 GCA_016779585.1 Pseudomonadales bacterium | reverse complement strand
GAGGGTTTCTTACAGCCCTGCGCAGTATTTAATGCCGCGTCGCAACAATTCATAGTATTGGGGGCGGTCCCAGGAACCTCGTTCGATTTCCGGGTAATACTCGGCTACCGGTTCCATGTCCCAATGGCCACGGCAGTGTCCCAGGTTCAGGTACAGCACTTCGCCATCACCGGTTTTCTTGATGTAGTACACGGCGCGTTTTTCATCATTGTTAAAGTCTGAATTGATCCAGCCTTCACAAGTGCCGCTGTACTCGGAGTACATAAGCAGCTCGTGTTCGCCGTGCATCTTGCACAGGTACTGTTCGTCATCGGTGTCGAACTCGCCGACATCTTTGACCAGTTCATGATCCTTGGCTTCCGTTTTCACGGTAAACAACTGAATCGGGGGGTGTGCCATGAACTGTGAACCGAGCAGGTCCATGACAACCGGCGCCGTTTCCGGCGCATCTACACCATTTTCGGTGAACTCGAGAATCGAGTTGGTACCGTGCAGGGCAAACCACTTGCCGCCGCCCTTGATGTAGTCGACCAGCGCTTTCTGCTCGTCCTCGGTTGGCATGAGGTTACAGGTATAGGAGATAAGAAAATCACTCGCCTGGATACCTTCGATGTCGTGATAGTCCGCAGCTACCTTCGTCCGGATATTCGGATGTTCAAGCAGCAGTTTCAGGATTTCCTGGCGCGCGAAATCGATATCGTGGTACATCCCGGCCGCAACCAGGTAGGCGTTGATTTTCTTATCTGGCATAACCCGTTTCCTTCTTTTTGTTGTTTTAGAACTGGATACGCTGTGTCATCGAGCCATCAATGACAACGTTGGTGCCACTGGTGAACCCGCCGCGAGGTGAAGCAAGTACAGCAACCTGCACAGCAACCTCATCAGCGGTACCCATGCGACCCAGTGGAATCTGCGCCACCGTGGAGTCATACAGCGCAGCCATGTTCTGCTTGATCATGTCCCAGGAACCGCCCTCGATGAAGATCGGGCCGGGGCTGACAGAGTTCACGCGGATACCCTTTGGAGCCAGTTCGTGGGCCAGTGCGCCGGAGTACTGGAGCAGGGCAGCCTTGGTGGCATTGTAAGGTCCAGCGTTCATGAACTTCTCTACTGCCGCTGTGGTGGAGATAAAGATGATGCTGCCGCTGCCTGATTTTTCCAGGTGCGGTGTGGCAGCTTCAACGCCGTTTACGGCAGCAACGACATTGCCTTCGAACTGGTTTCTCCAGCCTTCAACGCCAGGAGCGTTGCCGCCGGCCACGTTGGAGACGAAAATGTCCAGGCCGCCGAGTTCGCCAGCGGCTTCATCGATAAAGCCTTTGAATGCATCACCGTCGGTAACGTCAACGGCCTTGCCGAAGCATTTCACGCCCTTGGCTGAAATTGCTTCAACGGCGGCGGTAACTTCGTCAGCGTTACGTGCACAGAGTGCGATGTTGCAGCCGTCGTCGGATAGCGCTTCGACAATTGCACGGCCGATGCCCTTGGTACCACCGGTAACAAGCGCACATTTTCCTGATAGTTGTAGATCCATGATTTCTCCTCCGGGGAATTATTATTTGGCACGCAGCGCCATCTCAGGTTTGGACGCACAAGCCTAGGGATTGCAAAACCGTCAGTCAAGACTGTTTAAGGCTTTGCGCTAAACGTTCCTGGCCCATTCCAGCGCATCAGCTGACGCCGCCCAGTGAATCGCGTTTTCCAGGAGCTTCTGGTAATGCTCACTGGCATAGGCATCGGGATCATCACCACCCTGGATGTAGGCAATGGGGCTGTTGCGGTAAGTCTTGATCCAGCCAACCAGATTTGAGGCGTCTTCGTGTTGCCAGCCCTCGTTGTCGAACATCTTGCCTTCAGCCACCGCCCTGGTCGCGGAATAAAAATTATCTCGCGTGAAAGCATAGTCGCTCGCCAGCAGGGGTTCGATGCTGTCTTCGAAAACCTCAGACAGGTAAAGCTCGTCAGTCATCGTGAATGTCTCTGGCAGATCCCTGGTGACGGGGTGGTCTTTCAGCACGCTGAGCCTGTGTTCCACCTTGTGCCGATATCCGCTGTCAGGCAATGACTGCCCGCGCAGTTCTCCCGCCATGTAAAGGAAGCGGCCACCGACGATTTCGGCATATTCCTCCCAGGCAGGCCATCCGGCAATGGCGTGATGAATGAACACCATGCCTTTGCCTGCTTCCAGCAGTGCCAGCAAAGATTCTTTGTATGCCTCGCCCGGTGTCTCAAATGTCGGGCCGCCAGGGCTGAACGTGATGCCGGGCATGTCGTACATGACCAGTGCGTCGTAGGGTTCGGCGTTTTCGGGTGAAAAGAACAGGCGGGCAGCCGGTTGTTCCACGTGCGTCCAGTTGACATTGATGGCGTCAAACATGCCGAAAAATGCGTCTCGATCGAATGGATGACCTTTTGTGACCAGCAGGATATTAGGTGTTGCCATGGTTTTGGAGTCTCTGCTCAGTGGATGACGGAATCGACCAAAGGGGTTAGTATCAAATCATGGTGGTTCCTCACAAACAACAGGCAGCGAGCCAGCCTGCGGACAGCGACAAAACCTGGCAGCAGACGAAAAGCGAGAATACCCGGGCATGTATCCTGGAAGCCACGCTCGATTGCTTTTATGAGCTGGGTTATGGCGGCACAACGACCGAGAAGGTCGCGAAGCGGGCAGGGGTCTCCCGTGGAGCCATGTTGCATCATTTTCCAAGCCGCGTTGACCTGGTGAAGGCCGCGGTACGCTATTTGTATGAAAAGCGGCTCAGCATGTTTGAGGAAACAGAACTCGAGATTAATGAAGGCGCGGAACATTCACGCATTGATGAGGGTATCGACGCCTACTGGCAGCAGCTGCACTCACCACTTTTTACTGTCTTCCATGAACTCCAGGTGGCTGCCAGAACCGACCCGGATCTGCATGGTGTGCTCAATGCCTGCAGTGAAGAAATGGATCGGTCCTGGGGCAAACTGGCAGCAAATGTGTTCCCCGATCTCGCGCTCTCAGGGGAATTTGAAAACGCCAACCTGCTGACCATGTTCCTGCTCGAAGGTATGGCTGTGCGCGGTCAGACCAGCGGTAACGCTCCTGAAAAAATGATTCCATGGCTGAAAGAGCAGCTGCACAGCATGTTCGCCGACGTGGCCGAAGTTGATCGCAATGCGGCCAGTAAACAGGTCGATGCCAACTAATCCGCTGGAAGACGAACATGCCATCCGTCACCTTGTCGCTGCATACGCGGACGCGGTGAACCGGAGGGATGGCGACCTCTGGGCCAGCACCTGGGCCGACAACAGCACCTGGGTACTTCGAGGCAATCCGTTTGAAGGAAAAGCCACCATCCTGGACACCTGGCATGGCGCCATGGGTTCGTTCGAGTTTGTAGTACAGCTGGTTTACCAGGGTACGCTCGAAGTCGACGGTGAGCGTGCCACCGGGCGCTGGTACCTCACAGAACATCTGCGACCCCAGGGTTCTGACGAGGGCAGGTACACCGTTGGTGTCTATGAAGATGAGTATGTCAAAGAATCCGGTACCTGGCTGTTTTCGAAACGCAGCTACGAGGTGCTTTATGAAGATGAAACGAATGGGAGATCCCCGGCATGAGTGAATTCAGTGTTCAATTGTTCAGCCCTGAAAACCTGGTTGACCCGTACCCGGCTTACAAGCAGCTTCGTGATGAAGCACCAATCTATTTCATGCCGGAGATGAACCTGCATGTAGTGACACGCTACGACCTGCTGCGAGAGGCTATCAAGCGAACCGAGGATTTCTCATCGCGATATGACCGCTTCCTAAATGGGGCGCGGGAATTGATGTTTTCAACCCTGTCGGATGAACAGAAGCAGGAAGCGCTCGATATCGAATCCCGGATGGTGGAAATTCCACCCACCATGCTGACACTGGATGAACCCGAGCACACCCAGTACCGGTCGCTGGTCTCCAAACTGTTCACGGTCTCCCAGGTGAAGAAAAGTGAGGATGCGGTTCGCGCCGTGATCATGAAAAACATTGAGACCATGAAAACAAAGACGTCAGGCGACTTCATGGAAGACTTTGCCTTTCCGGTCCCACTGGAGATTATCTCTGACCGCCTGGGTATCCCCGTGGAGGATCGCGACTTTTTCTATGAGGCAGCGACAGCTGCGGCAGCGGGTCTCAAGATGGCGCCGATTACACCGGAAGAAATCGTGAAGCGCGGCAAGCTGGCTTTAGACCTGCAGAAGTTCCTGATCGGTCTCGTTGAGGCGCGGCGCAAGGATCCACAGGAAGACATGATCACCATCCTGGCCACCTCAAAACTCGAAGAGGCGGATCGCGAACTCACTCACGGCGAAATCCTGTCAATCCTGAACCAGTTCCTCGTGGCAGGGCATGAAACCACGACCAGCACCTTTGGCTGGGGCATGCTGGCGCTGTGTGACAACCCAGAGCTGCAGGCGCAGATTCGCGGTGATGAAAAACGTATCAAGACGTTCGTCGAGGAAACGCTGCGCGTCGAGGCACCGGTCCAGGGACTCCCGAGACTGGTGGCGCGGGACTGTGAACTGGGCGGTTACGAACTTAAAGCGGGCGATATGCTGATGCTGCGTTATGGTGCCGCCAACCGTGATGAGCGGCAGTTTGAAAATCCGGACCAGGTTGATGTTGATCGGGAAAAAGCCGGCATGCAGATGGCTTTTGGTTCCGGCGTACATCACTGCATCGGTGCGCCGCTGGCAAGGCAGGAACTGAATATCGGTTTCCATGAACTGATGGAACACTTCAAGGACTTCGAGCGGGATATACCTAAAGGCAGGCCTGTCGCAGACCCCAGTTTCATTTTACGCGGATTGCCGCACCTTCATGTCACTTACAAACACAGGTAACCAACATGTCAGATATAGAAGTTGCAGCAGCAGACAAAGACGCTTTTTTCGAAGAGGTTGGCAAGGCAAGTGCCGCGGCAGTGTGGTGTGCCTGGGCAACGCAAAGCAAGAACGGTCCACGGGTTCGTATGGTGCATCCCACCTGGGAAGGTGATGTGCTCTGGCTGGCAACCGGACCGGACACGCCCAAAGCGAAACAGATGCGCAACAATCCACAGGTGGATATCCAGTGGCAGGTGGCACCACCGAACTTTATTCACATCATGTGCCGCGGCACAGCAGAACTGTTTATGGATGAAGAGACCAAAGCCCACTGCTGGGATGCACTGGACTATGATCTGAAAGATTTCTGGCCGGCGGGCCCGACTGATCCCGGTTATGTCGCGATCAAGGTCACACCGACCAGGGTGGAGCTGTCAGAGATGTTCGGCAGCGTTAATAAACGCGTCTGGAAGGCCTCTTAACGGACGTCAACCCGACGGCTTTACCCGCGGACTCAGCCTCCAGCATTCATCGACTGTGAAATCACGGAAAAACCTTCTGTGGCTTCCAGTCGCTTGTTTACAACCGCCTGGTATTCCGGGCTGTTGTACCAGGCTTTTGCCTTCTCGGTATCTTCAAACTTGATGATGACAGTCTGGGGGCCCGGTGCTTCACCTTCCATTGGCTCAGCTGCTACATCAAACGCCACCAGCTCACCGCCATACTGGCCAAGCGTCGGTCCGGCACCTGCGGAATATTCCATGTAGAGCTCAGGATTTTTTACAACGTACTGTGCGATAAAGTATGCGGCCATTGGTTTCCCTCAATGTGTTGTGGTTAAAGAAAGGCATCGAGTGTGTCACAAAATCTGAATGAAGTCAGCGCCGGGTTCGAGCGCTTCAACCGCGCTGCAGACAACAACAAGGCGGTAATACTCACGCAGCTTAAGCGATTGCTTGGGACGGGCGAACGTGTGCTCGAAATCGGCAGTGGCTCGGGTCAGCATGCCGTGTTTTTTTCTGACGCCATGCCCGATATCACCTGGCAGCCTTCGGACACTGAACCCTATTTCAAG
Source organism: Pseudomonadales bacterium (assembly GCA_016779585.1). Classification (GTDB taxonomy): domain Bacteria; phylum Pseudomonadota; class Gammaproteobacteria; order Pseudomonadales; family Azotimanducaceae; genus UBA9659. The sequence continues at coordinate 56,322 of JADHNI010000008.1, read as the reverse complement.
GCACTGCGCTTGAACCTGGAGCGGGTTTCAATCGCCAATCTGATGTCACCATGTTACCTGGACGTTTCCGCGTTCAATGCGCCCGGCAGATTCAATACTGTCTACTGCGCCAATGTGTTTCACATCATGCCTGCGGACCTGATCGAACCCATGTTCGACGGTGTGGCGCAAGCCCTTTTGCCGGGCGGGCGGTTCGTGGTTTATGGCCCGTTCAAATACGGCGGTGAGTACACCACACCATCAAACGCGCAGTTCAATGAATGGTTATTGGCTAATGGCAAGCACCAGGGGATCCGTGATATCGAGCGGCTTCAGGAAGCAGCTTCAGCGGTTGGCATGTCGCTGGTTGAAGACATTGCCATGCCCGCCAACAACCAGCTGCTCTTGTTCAGTCTTTAGTGTCCCCGGTTTTTGAGAATTTTGTACCAGCGGCGTAGTAACGCTGGTGCCAGATGCCTGTCTGGTCTTCACCTTCAACCGGCATGCGCCAGCTTTTTACGGTCGCTTCATCCAGGGGCAGACGATACAGCGCACGTTCCTGGTCGATTGTGTTGTGAACATAGGCTTCTGCAGCATCCGGTGGTACATAGCGCCTCGCGATATCCCGGTAAAGATCCCGCCATGCGTCATCATTACCCAGGTCATGTACAAGCTCCGCAGATCCTTCGACGATGACTTTACGGTAAGGCAGGTTCTGTTCATCAATACAAAGACTGACTCGCGGGTCGTGCTTCAGGCAGGCGAACCATTCGGACTGTGCCCGTGGCGTGAAGCAGATCGCGCCATCATGATGAATAAACCAGATGGGCGTCACCAGTGGGCTGCCGTCAGGCCTGACACAGGCAATGCGCATCAGGATGCCAGGTGTGGCGAGGAATTCATTTTGTTCTTCTTGGGTAAGGCGGGGCATGCAGACACTCTTTTCGGATTGCGGTAACGTCTGGACATTATAACCATGCAGGGTGATGTGATGATTTCTGATAACGAGGCGTTTGAAAACTTTATTAACGAATTCCGGTGGGCAGTGCTGACGACATTGCGCGCCAGTGGCAGCCCGGTGTCGTCCGTGGTGGCCTATGCGCGGGATGGTGACGATCTGGTAGTCAGCACGCCCGGCATGACCTTCAAGCGCAAGACGCTGGAAAATGAGGAGAGGGTAAACCTTTGCATCATCAACAATGCAGAACCTTTCAATTTTGTCTCGGTTGAAGGTCGGGTGACGATACAGACGGATGACCTGGTGCGAACGACGAGACTTGTTTTCCAAAACATCAAGGATACGGGTTACCAGGAGCCGGAGGATTTCGAGAACTGGCTTGAGACGCAGCAGCGGGTGATTTTGCGCATCAAACCCGACAGGGTTTATGGAGTGATTCGGTAAAGCCGATGGGTTGGCGTCCGTTGAAAGGACGCGGGCGGCCGAAGCCGCCCACTAGTGGAGCGCGATCATTGGGGTTCTCGCGCTTTGGTGCTCAGGTTTATTTCCACTGATGCCGTGTAGAAATGGCTCTCAACGGAATCGACAGCTGCGCTCACAGCCTCATTAAAGCAGGTCTTGTTCTTGCGAGCGTTTTCCAGTGAACCGGCGGTTTGGTAATCCTGTGAACCGCATACTTCTTTTGCTGCTCGCTTGATGCGAGCTTCCATCAGAACCTGTCCTTGTTCAGTTGAAAGATCAAGGTCAGCCAGGTCTACGCTGACGGCCCCGTGCGTGCCCTTGATCATGGCAGCGCTCGCGCCCAGAGACAGCGTCAGTGCCGCAGCGGTTATTCCGGTAGTAATAATTTGACGAATTTTCATGGTGCTCTCCCTATGGGTTTTGTCTGTTAAGTCGATGTCATTCATCTGACTTGTGCCTATTAAGACGCAAGTTAACGAAAAAGGTTTACAGATTGCGGTGAGTTGAGCGGAAATTCTGATGAGTTTTTTCTGCCGTCGACGAGCCGAACTTATCTGTCGGTGAGCTGTGGGCCGCATCAGCCCTGGCGCTGCAGCTGGTTGCCAAAATCCGATGGTCAAACTATGGTAAGGGAAACCTCACCAAGAAGGGTTGGCCATGAGCACAGTACAAGTGATCCTCGACGAAAAGGGTCGTAACGTCTGGTCGATTGACCAGGACGCCACGGTTTATGAAGCGGTTGAACTCATGGCCGAAAAAAACGTCGGCGCGCTGGTAGTGACCAGTGCTGATTCAAAACTTGCCGGCATTCTGTCTGAACGGGATTACGCACGAAAAGTTATCCTCATCGATCGCGCAAGTAAAACCACGAAGGTCAGTGAAATCATGACCGCGGAGGTTATCCTTGCGCAGGAAGATACCCTGCTGGATCGATGCATGGCGCTGATGACCCAGAACGGGATCCGGCATTTGCCCATCGTTAACAACAATGGTCCTGTCGGTATGATTACCCTGGGTGACATCATGAAGACCATCATCAAGGAGCAGTCTTCCACCATTGAGGAATTGGAAAGCGTGATGTACGAAGACCAGGGCGGGGAAGGCTAAGCAGCCAGTTATCTCATGACACAGGGTGAAACCTGATTAAGCCTCGTCGGCGATCGCAAGCTGTTCCGCGACGGCCTCGATGAAGTTATCCATACCGCAGGGCTTGTTCAGCATTTTGTGGGCAAGCCCGTTGTCCAGAATGCTGCTCATCTGCTCCTGGGTGCCGTAAGAGCCGGTGATCATGATTCGGCGCAGGTCTTCGTGTTCCTCCATGACTTCTTCCAGGAATTCGATGCCGGTCATGCCGGGCATGCGGTTATCCGTAATCAGCAGGTCTATCGATTCGTCCACATCTTCCAGGGCGTCTTCTGCGCTGGTGTAGCAGACACATTCGTAACCTTTGTTGGTGAGGACGGTGCAGTAAAAGTCCAGGATGTGCTGCTCATCGTCCACGATCATAATTTTCTGTTTATCTGACATTGTGTTGCTCCTCGGGGAGCTGATCGCCGTTTAAGTTGCCTATTGTCGATCAAATAGCGTGCCAACGCTAACATTGTGACTATAAAGTCAATATAAACAGTAGGTTGCAGAATATTCTTAACGGGAGAGTCAAGTCAGGGAATGTGACAGATATGGTTCAAAAACTGCGAAGTGCGTCACAGTTAGGGATTTCAGGTCCCGATATCGAGACCATTCCAGCCGGCTGATTCCACCAGTTTTTCCAGCTGTGGGGGTCGGTAATCCGGGTCCGATTCGTAGCGTGTTTTCACGCTGGGATGGAAAAGGATGGGGATATGGGCGTAAACCAGCTCCCGGTCCAGCCTGCCGCGAAACCGGTACAGTTTGCGCCGGGATTCATGAGTTCGTGCGAGAGTGCCGTCGGTCAGTGCATGTCTTACATGTGGCTCGACTTTCAGCCCGGCACTGCTTGCTTCATCCAGCATCCACCTGAAGGGCACATCAGCAATGGCCCTGCCATCCTTGTCTGGTTCGTATGAGCCACCAATATCCGCGTGGGAACCGGCAAACCAGACCTGCTTCAGGTCCACGTCCGGTTTCGGCTGCCAGATGGTCGGGGCAAAGTCTTCGCGCTTTTCATCGATGGCCAGGGCGTGACGGGCAAAGGTTACGTTTGAGCCCATGCGGTTGTCATAGAACTCATCGTTTCCATCGAACATGCCCATCAGGCTGACCGGGATACCGAGTGCACCCACCGTATCCCACACGCCAACAAAGTGAACCCGGCGTGAGCGATGGCAGTGATCTTCACGAAAGGCTTTTGCCGCGTCACCGTTGGGGTGGTTTTTCTTTGATGGGCTTTTGTAGATGTCCCAGGCCTGCTGAATCAGCCTGGCATCGTTACGCTTGATGATGCCGCAGTTGTTAATCAGGCCGCACAGGGCGCGGACCGTATATGCCCCGCGTGAAAAACCAAACAGGTAGATGTCATCGCCGTTGGCATAGTTCTGCACGATATAATGGTAACCATCAAGGATGTTCTTGTGAATACCGCGGCCGGTGGCGCCAGCAGTGAGACCGCTGTGGTAGGAGCCAAGACCCCAGTCATAAAACACATGCTGCTTGCTGGTATTGCCGCCGGGCGAAATGCCCCGGGCAAGCTTCAGCACATTGGTGGGGTGATCTTTTTCGATGTCCTCTTCTGGACGGTTCCAGGTTCCATCTGCACAAACAACGATATTCGCCATCTTCTCTCTCCCTGAGTTAAGACTGTGCTGCAAGGTGTGGTGTCATTCTATACCATTCAGGTGTCATCAAAACGGTTGATCGCCCATGCGTATGGTTTTTGTTTTCCTGTTGTGTCTTCCCGGTTTTGCGATTGCAGATACCGCCCGTGTTAACGACCTGATTGATGGGTTTCACCAGGCGGCATCGGATTCGGCGTTTGAAAATTACTTCTCAAGGTTTGCCGAGGATGCCTATTTTCTCGGAACCGATGCCTCCGAGCGATGGTCGGTAACCGCATTCAAGGATTACGCCCGACCCGCTTTTTCTGAAGGTCGCGGCTGGACTTACAAGGTCGTGCGCCGAAACCTTGAGACGGTTGATGGTGAAACCTTCTGGTTCGATGAAGTCCTGATTAACAAAGCTCTGGGCAAGTGCCGGGGTACTGGTGTCGTGGTGAAGGAAAACGGTGAGTGGAAGATTGCCCACTACAGCCTCTCTATGCTCATCCCCAATGAGATTGCGGATGAGATCGGGCTACGCTCCATGGAAGCGGATGGCATCCTGGCTCACGGGCGGCGCTAGTTGTTGTCTGGCTCCCGCCAGAAGCGCGTCATTTCGACGTAGATAAACGAAGCCGTCCAGCCGATCATCACCAGGCCCACCAATCCTTCCAAACCCGCCAGGAATCGGATGTGCCCCAGCGGTTCGATGTCGCCATAGCCGAGTGACGTGTAGTTGGTGAATGAGAAGTAGACGCAATCGAGGAAAGTTCCGCTGAAGTTCCCCACCAGTACACCCAGTCCGTCGGTATTGATATACCAGTAGAAGGCACCGGCAAAGATCCAGACTTCCAGCGCATGCGCCACCAGCGCACCGAACACAGCTACCACCACGCGCAGTCGGCGCGCAATAGGCAGTCGTGGTATCCAGGTGAAGAGATGGCGCAATGCCTCATAGTGTACGAGCACGACAATGGCGATCACGATGCAGTTCACGATCACAGCAATTGTCATCTGTTTGGCTCCGGGATTTGACTCATATCAAATAGACAGTAACTAACCTTTAAGAAAAACACCTGCTTAACTGTTTCTTAACTTAACAGGTCCACCCTGACTTTCATCTACTCATGCAGTCCGAAGGGAACAACAAAATGAGCGAGTTGAAAAGTCTTTCCACCAAATTGTTTTGCTTCGCCGTGTGTTGTTTTCCGGTGCTAGGCCAGGCAGAGACACTACCCAGGATCGAAGCCGTTGGTGCCGAGCGCATCGAAGCAGGCCAGGCCTCCCAGGCGGAGGTGGATGCGGTTGCTAAGAAAAACCGCGAGCTGCCACTTACCATCTCAACATGGATATCAGAGTTAGTGTGCCGCTACAGTCATGCGCCGGTGTTACTGATCGGGTATGTTGGGGTGCTGTTTTTTGGATTTCCGCTGCTGGTGATTTACGCGGTAAACGCTCTTTAGTTAGTCCAATTCGGAAGCGACTCCGGCGAAGGTACTACAGGCCGGTAAAGTCCGGTGCGCGTTTTTCCATGAATGCGGTCAGCGCTTCCTTGTTCGCAGGTTGACCCTGCAGGCTCGCGAGTTTTTTATTTTCCTGTATCGCGCTGGCTTTCATCTGCTCGCGCAGTGGATCCATCATCAGGGCCTTGGTGGCCATCAATGAAGCCAGCGGCAGGGCAGCAAGGGTGTTTGCCCGCTCCATGGCGCCATCGAGGAGGCCGTCAGGCGGCAATATCTCTGCAACCAGGCCAGCTTCCAGGCATGCCTCGGCACCCATCCATTCTGCGGACAGAAGAAACCAGCTGGCACGCTGGCGGCCCATCAGGCGCGGAAACGTCACGGTGCTGGCCGCTTCTGCCACCAGTCCCAGGGTTGAAAATGGACAGCGCAGGCGCGCATCGTCCGCCATGAGCACATAATCCGCCAGACCACAGATGGTGGCGCCAATACCCACACCTACGCCATGCACGGCGACGAGAAATGGTTTCGGGAAATCGATCAGCGCATCCATCATTTCCTGGAAAGTGTGCCTGGGTTGATGTTTGCTGCGACCCATTTCCTTGAGGTCGGCACCGGCCCAGAACACCCGGCCGGCCCCGGTTAGTAGCAGCACTTTCACTGAATCGTCGCCAGCCGCATCGACAAACGCATCGGTCAGGTCATCAATCATTGGGCCGTTGATCGCGTTCAGGGAATCAGGGCGATTCAGTTCCACGATCCGCACGCCCCCTTCATTCCGGATATTCAAGGTTTCCATCAAAATATGCCCGTATTCCATACTGAAAGGGCATGATAATGCTTAATTCAGGATGGACGAAAGTTGATTTCATGACGGAATCAGGCAAAATCGCTGGCCTTATCGGACCTAAATCTTTTGATACGGGGACCATTCAAAATGGATATCACCTTACTGAAAGGCAAGTTGCACATGGCAACTGTCACCCAGGCTGAACTCTGGTACGACGGCTCCTGCGCGATTGATGCGGATCTTGTATGCCTGGCAGGCTTGCGGGAATTCGAGCGCATCGACATCTACGACGTTGATAACGGCGAGCGGTTTTCCACTTACGTGATTCTCGCGGAAGCGGGCTCCGGCACCATCTCCATGAACGGTGCGGCGGCGCGACGCGTGCAGGTTGGCGACAAAATTATCATCGCCGCCTACGCACAGATGAGCGAAGCGGAAGCGGACGATTTCAAGCCGAAACTGGTTTATCTCACCGACAACAACGTGGTCGAGCGAAGCACCAACACCATCCCGATGCAGGTCGCGGAAGCGGTTTAGCGCCGCGGAGCCATTTGTGCTGGAACTGTATACGGCTTCTACACCCAATGGCTGGAAAGCGTCTGTCGCCCTGGAAGAGATGGGCCTGGAATACCAGGTGCATGCTATCAGTCTTGCTGAGGGTGAACAGAAAGCACCGGAGTATGTCCGCCTGAACCCGAACGGGCGCATCCCGACGCTGGTGGATGATGGTTTCGCCGTGTTTGAGTCCGGCGCTATTCTCATTTATCTCGCAGAAAAAACCAGGCTCCTGATGCCAACGGATCTACAGGGGCGCTCCCGCGTGATCCAGTGGCTCATGTTCCAGATGGGCGGTATTGGGCCCATGATGGGGCAAGCGAATGTCTTTTATCGTGCGATGGAAGAAAAAATTCCTACGGCGATCAATCGATACCAGAACGAAAGCCGGCGCCTGTTTGAAGTGCTCGACAATCGTCTCGGTGAATCCGAGTGGCTCGCCGATGATTTCTCCATTGCCGATATCGCAAACTGGTGCTGGGTAAGAATCTATTTCTGGTCTGGCGTATCTCTCGACGGACTCGACAACCTGCAGCGCTGGATTCTTACCATGGAAGACCGGCCCGCCTGCCAGCGCGGCATTGCGGTACCTGAGCCGTTGGTGCTGCCGACGGATGTGGAAGGTATCGAAGAGCTTTCTGACGCCGTTTCCAGAAAAATCCTGCAACGCTGATCAGCGCGGCGAAGGTCGTCCGCCGTGTGGTGTTGGCTGACCTGTTACCGGCCCCTTTACCTTACCGTTGGAAACTGCCCAGATCAGGGCGCCGATAAATACCGCTTTTTCTGCTTCTTCTGAAGGATTGGTCAGCGGTCTTCGCCTTTTTTTCACGGGTTCCGGGGGAGGAGGTTTGGCAAAACCGCAGATACCCCGGCTGGTGGCCTCTGCCTCGGCTTGAGCGACTTCTGCCGGATTAGTGCTGTAGCGAATGACATCGCAGATAAAGGCATCTGAGCCAGACATGGCGTGGGCGTGGTTTATGTAGAAGAGCAGGGCTGCGAAAAATGCGAATCTCATGCGCGACATTTTACCTGACCCCTTCTACAACTCACCCAGCTTTTCCAGCAGGTCATCACCTTTCTGGATCGTTAGCTTTCGGGTGTCTGCATCCTGCTTGTCCCAGTTTCGATACACCATGCCAATCCTTGGATTGGTTTCGAATATCTCGCGGTGGCGAATCATGAAGTGCCAGTAGAGTGCGTTAAACGGGCAGGCATCTTCCCCGAGTTTTTCTTTCACGTTGTACCGGCAGCCCTGGCAGTAGTCGCTCATCTTGTTGATGTAATTGCCGCTTGCGGCATAAGGTTTGCTCGCGACCAGGCCACCATCAGCAAACTGGCTCATGCCGCGGGTGTTGGGCATCTCTACCCATTCGTGTGCATCGACGTAAATCCCGAGATACCAGGCATCCATCTCATCAGGGTCAATTCCGGAGATCAACCCGAAGACACCGGTGACCATGAGTCGCTGGATGTGATGCGCGAACGCGTAGTCCAGTGATTGTCTAACTGCCTGGCGAACACAGTTCATACCGGTCTCTCCAGTCCAGAAGTAATCCGGCAGGGGCTGTTTCGCATCCAACACGTTCAGTTGGTTATAGCCCGGCATGTTTGCCCAGTAAATGCCGCGAATGAATTCACGCCAGCCCAGGATCTGGCGAACAAAGCCCTCAACCTGGCTGGTATCGATGTCTGGGTTTTTTTTATAGGCCTGCACGGCTGCTTCAATCACTTCCATCGGGTGCAGCATCTTGGTGTTGATGGAAAAAGACAGGCGCGAGTGAAACAGTGACCAGGCGAATTCAGACTGGTCAGTCATGGCGTCCTGGAAGTCGCCGTAGCGGGGCAGGGCTTCGTTGCAGAACCAGGACAACAGGTCGAGTGATTCCTCCCGATTCATAGGTAACCAGGTTTCAGGTTTGGCGTTACCGATGGTCTCGATGTTGTGCCGCTCTAACCTCGCCAGGATGTCGCCCACGTCGTGGGCAAAGGTGAGGGGCTTCGGGACCAGTGCCAGGTCGGCTTTCTTCAGCTTATTGCGGTTGGAAGCATCGTAGTTCCATTGGCCACCCTCTGGCTTGTCACCCTCCATGAGCACGTCATGTGTCTGCCGCATGCGCCGGTAGAAGGTTTCCATGCGATGCGCCTTGCCGCGCCTGAAATGTTTACCCAGTTCATCGAACGGCACCAGGAAGTGCTCCGAATCGCATTCCGTGATCTCTACGCCCTTGATGGCGAGGTTGCGAAGGCTGTCCAGAAGCCGCTGCTCGTCGGGGCGCTGGTATTCAATGGTTTTCACGCAGTGTTCTTCAGCGAGACGTGCCAGCAGGGCAGCGACATCTGGCGTTTCAGCTGTGTCGTTCAGCGTGAGGTGCAGCACTCGATGGCCAGTCTGCTCGAGTGACTGTGCAAACGTCCGCATGGCAAGGAAAAAGGCACAGACCTTCTGTACGTGATGACGCACATACGTTGCTTCTTCCCGGATCTCTGCAATCACATAAAGGGTATTGGCATCCAATTCGTTGTACCAGCTGTGCCTTGCGTTCAGCTGGTCACCAAGAATCAGGCGCAGGCGATCTACCATGGCAGCTCCGAGCCATCCCAGGACCAGAAACGCCCGGTTTTGTCGGGATTGAGCCCGTCCAGGATCTGCTTCAGGTGGCCAGCACTTTCTTCAGGCGTCATGACATTGTGGTGCCTGCCGGTGAACGGTCTGGAGAGCGGGCTTTCCACTGTACCCGGGTGCAGCGCGGCAACGCTGCAGTGAGGCAGGGCGATGCGCCATTCTATGGCGAGGGTTTTCAGCATCATATTGAGTGCTGCCTTGGATGCCCGGTAACTGTACCAGCCACCCAGGCGGTTATCCTCGATGGAACCTACCTTGGCAGAGATGGTGGCAAAGGTGCTCGAGGGGCTGGCTTTCAGTAGTTTTCTCGCATGTTTTGCCAGCAGGGCGGTGGGCAGCGTATTGAGTTCGATGCTTCGCACGAGGCCCTCAGGCGTAAACCTGGCGATGGCTTTCTCTGGTTTATGTTTCTCATCATGCAGGAAGCCGGTGGCGTTGATGATGCCGTCCAGCTTATCCAGGTTGCCCACCAGGTTTTCGATGTCCAGCTCAGAGGTGAGGTCGACCTGTAAGGGTTTTACTTTGGGAGAGCCAAATGTCGGTTCTTTGGAGCGCCAGGTGTATATCACCTGCCCGACCTCGGGTGCGCTGGCATATTGTTCTGCCAGCGCGCGGCCGATGCTGCTGCCGGTGATGAGCCAGGTCTGATTGGTGTCATTCATAGGCTTTGGTTACGTGTACGGCACACGATTGGATCTTTTTGGTGACTGCTGCGTATAAGGTTCGAAGTAATAGGGAAGTGTTATGCCCGAAGGTCCGGAAATCAGATTGGCCGCAGACAGGCTGCACAAGGTGCTGGCAGATCAGGTCATAGAAGACGCGGAGTTTACCCTGCCAGGACTTGAGGGTGCGGGTAAGCGCGTTCGAGGGAAAAGGGTTGAGCGGGTCACCTGCCATGGTAAAGCCATGCTGACGCAGTTTGATCATGGCGAAACGCTTTACTCCCACAACCAGCTCTATGGTGTTTGGCGAATTGCCAGGCGCGGCAACTTCCCCCGCACAAATCGCCAGTTGAGGGTAGCGTTGCATACTGATGCCCACAGTGCGCTGCTGTTCAGTGCCACCGACGTGGAGCTCTGGCCGACCGAGCACCTGGCAGAGCATCCCTTCCTGAAAAAACTCGGCCCGGATGTGCTGGACGAATCGCTCACTGCGGCCATGATTGTGAGCAGGCTCAGGGACAAAACTTTTAAGCGACGGTCTCTGGCAAGTCTTTATCTTGACCAGGGTTTTATTGCCGGGATCGGTAACTACCTGCGCTCTGAGATCCTGTTCCAGGCAAAGGTGCCGCCCAAGGCGAGACCTGCAGACCTGACGAAAACCGAGATCCAGCGCCTCGGCCGCGCAACGCTGACCATCAGCCAGCGCAGTTACAGAACCAGGGGCGTGACGGTCACCCAGGCAACCGCAAAAAAACTGAAACAACAGGGCGGCGGGTTTGAGTCATACCGGTTCGCGGCTTTTGGGCGGAAAGGGCAGGCCTGCCTGACCTGCGGCACTAAAATCGTTCGCGATGAAATTGGTGCGCGCCGTCTATACTGGTGCCCAACCTGCCAGGGACCAAAATCATGAATCGACAGAAACTCGTCACCATACTCGGCTCACTTGGTGTTATTCCATTCCTCGTGGCGCTGGTGTTTGCCATCGTGCGCCCCGAAGCCGGCTTCAAGGCGTTCATGCTCTATTCGATGGCGATCCTGTGTTTTCTTGCTGGCAGCTGGTGGTCCAGTGCCCTGGTCACCCGTGATGCAGACGAAAAAGCCCGTATGACGATCGTCGTGCTAAGCAACGTCGTCGTGTTGCTCGCACTGGTGTTTGTGTATCTAGGCAATGCACCGGGTTTGCTCGGCCTGGGAGCGCTTTACCTGGCGCTGATGATCGGTGAACGCAAACTCGAGGTGTTTGCCTCGCAGCCGGAGTACTACCGGATCATGCGTTCCATGGTGTCGGTGGTGGTAGTGCTGTTGCACGTGTCCTGCTGGCTGCTGGTGTCTGCCCGCCTGTAACCCTCCGGGTAAAGGCGCTCGAACCTTTTCACCGCCCAGTAGCCGTAAACCACATCTGCAATCTGGCGGATTACCGGCCAGCGCAGCGGGCGAAACAGGAAACCCCAGCGCGTGTGCTGCCAGGCAGCCACGTTGGCGTCGAGGCCTTTCAGTACCTCGCCTGAGTCAGTTTCCAGATGCAGGAACTTCAGGCGCGCTTCTGCCTCGGCCGGGTCCATGTTGCTGCCATGTACATCCTGGAAGCGGATGTTTTTGTCAGCAATTTTTTCGAGGTGTGAAATTTCCCGCCGACAAAGAGGGCAGGTACCATCGTAGTAAAGCGTTTCTTTTGTCATGTTGCTTTTACGCCATGTGCAGGCAGATGGTCCATTGTCAGAACAAAGCCGTATAACGGGCATGGAAAACATCAAGATAAGAAGCGCAACCCTGGACGACCTTGCGAAGATCAACCAGGTCATCCAGTCAGCAGTCATGAACTGGCCCATGGCGCACCGGGTAAAACGCCTGGCGGTGCCCGTGCTGCAGTACCGCGATTCGGACCTCGACTTCTACGAGGTGCTGGTCGCGACCTTCCGCGATGAAGTCATTGGTGTTGCTGCCTGGGATGCGCAGCCCGCACAGTCCCTGCCGAACGGCCAGGGTGGACTCTTTCACGGTCTTTACGTGTTGCCGCTCATACAAGGGCAGGGGGTCGGCGAAGCGCTGATGGAAGCCGTGTTTACGGACGCCCGCAGCCGCCAGACAAGCGGCCTCCTGATCAAGGCCCAGCGTGTGTCACGCAACTTTTTTGAGCATCACCAGATACAGGCGCTGGCTGCCAACGACAACGAATATCCCTGGCAGTACTGGAAAGCACTCGCCTGACCCAGCGCGGCAGGTCACAACGTCGCTGCTTCACTTCTTGCTGATGCATCAGCACGGCGTTTGTTAGACACTATTGTCATGACGCCACCCAGCATTACCACAAAGCACACCTTCTGCCGTATCTGCGAAGCTTCGTGCGGGCTTGAGGTGGACGTGGCCGATGGCCGGATTGTCGATATCCGTCCGAACCAATCACACATAGGGACCTTGGGTTTCGCGTGCCTGAAGGGGCTGCATCAGCACCGGATGTACGATTCACCGGATCGCCTTACCTCACCCCTGAAGAAAATCGATGGCGAGTTCCAGGAAATCTCCTGGGCGCAGGCCAACCGGGAAATTGGCCAGAAGGTGCGTGCGCTCAAGGCTGATGACCCCCAGTCCATTGGCATGTACGTTGGCACAGCTGCCGGATTCAGCCTGCTGCATCCGATTTTCGCCGAGGGTTTCATGCAGGGGGTTGGTTCTCACAATATCTATTCTTCTGCGACCCAGGACTGCGCGAACAAGTTTGCTGCCGCCCAGGAAATGTATGGTTTTCCGTTCTTCCAGCCGTTCGTGGACCTGGACAATGTTGAATGTCTTTTCCTGGTAGGGACCAATCCGGTTGTCTCGAAGTGGACCTTCCTGCAGGTGGCGCACCCGGTGAAACGGCTGAAGGCAGTGAAGGCGAGGGGCGGGCGCGTCATTGTTATTGACCCGAGGAAAACCGAAACCGCAAAAATCGCGGGTGAACACCAGTTCATCAAACCGAATGCTGATGTCTATTTCTTCCTGTCGTTCCTGCAGGAGATTTTTGCCCGTGGCGCCGTTAATGAGACTGTTGTTAACCAGGCCATGTCAGGCCTTGATGAACTGAAGACACTGGTGCAGTCTTGGCCACCGGGGCAGACAGAAAACCTGACCGGCATCAGCCCACTCGAACTGCGTGGCCTGGTGGATGCCTATCTTGCGGCTAACGGCGCCGCGTTTGTGACCGGTACCGGTATCGGCATGGGTGGCCACGGCACGCTCGCACATTGGCTGGCAGAATCTATCAACGCAGTGACCGGTAACCTTGATCGTAAAGGCGGCACTCTCATTGGCGAGGGCATCTTTGATTTTCCGGCCCTGGCGCAAAAACAGGGGCTCTTTAATCGTGAAGCCCGATCACGCATCGGAGGCTTCCGTGAACTGAACGGTGGTTTCCCCGGCGGTATCCTCGCAGATGAAATCACCACACCGGGAGAGGGGCAGATCAGGGCGATGTTTGTCACGGGTGGCAACCCGCTGATGACCATGGCGAACTCGGCACGCCTCAAGTCAGCACTTGAATCGCTGGAACTGCTGGTGGTCACTGATATCTATCTTAATGAAACCGCCAGTATCGCTGACTATGTACTGCCGGCGACTTCACCACTTGAACGATATGACCTGCCATTTGTTTTTCCGCTGTTCCTGGGGATGCAGTCAATCCCATACCTGGCAGCAACGGAACCGGTTGTGCCCCCGAGCGGTGAGCAGCGGGATGAGGCGACGATTTATACGGACCTGGCCACGGTATCCGGTGTGAACCTCTATGACTCGGCGTTCCTTCAGTGGGTGTTTCGCGGCATGAAGGCGTTAAACGGGATGATGGGGAACAGCGGGCTGCCGCAACGGTTTATCCTGGACCTGATCCTGCGGCTATCCGGCGCGCCGAGGTTTAAAGCCCTGCTTGATGCACCTGGCGGCATGCTAATGCCGGCAACGCCGGTGGGGCATTTCCTGGGTAAAAAGCCGCTGACGCCTGAACATAAGGTGCAACTGGTGACCGATGCCCTGCGCGAAGAGCTCCAGGCCCTGACCCCGACTGGCCTGCCGGCAGAGAGACCTTATCGCCTGATCAGCAAACGCGTGCACGCCACCCATAATTCCTGGACCCAGAACATCGAGGAGTTAACGCATGGTGATGATGTGCAGACCAACTATGTGTACGTGCATCCGCAGGATGCGGCAGCGCTGGGTGTCGTTGATGGTGATGTGGTGGATGTGGCCTCTGAAACCGGTACCATTCGCCTGCCGGTAAGATGCCTGGATACACTCACGCCCGGAGTGGTGTCAGTGCCGCATGGCTGGGGCCACCAGGGTGCCGCAGGGTTGAGTGTTGCAAGCCGTCTGGGCGGCGCTAACGTGAACCTGCTTGCCAGTGACGGGCTGGATCATATCGAAAAAATATCCGGGATGGTGCATCTCACAGCATTCCGGTTTCTATTAAACTGACTAACGAGCCTGTTAATGCGCGGGCGTGGGATGGTATTGGAGCTTATGGATAACCTGAGTCAAAAAAGTGCCTGGAGCCAGGATCAACTGCAGCAGTTCCTTCTGTCTGCCTCTATTCCCATTCGAATCTCGGCGATCGACGGTGACTACCCGTTTATCTGCTCCGTCTGGTTCGAATACGCTGATGGAAAACTGCACGTGGTCAGTCACAAGGACAGCAAACTCGCCCGAACGCTGGTGCGTGAAGGGCGCTGTGCCTTCGAGATTGCGCCCAATGAGCCGCCATACTGCGGCGTGCGTGGCAAGGCAGATGTGACTGCGGGTGAAGGTGATGCTGAAGCGACCCTGAAGCGCCTGATTGAACGTTACCTGGGTGACACCAACCAGGGGCTCGCCAGCTGGTTGCTGGGGCGTGCTGCGGATGAGGTAGTGTTTACGCTGCACCCGACCTGGGCCACATCCTGGGACTATGGCGGGCGCATGGAGTCTGCTGATATCTGATCCAACAGGGTTTGCGGGACGTATCCTTCTCACACACCACCAGAGTGCGAACCATGTTTGGATTTTTTAAGAAAGACCCAACCGCAAAGCTGCGGAAACAGTATGAGGCCAAGTTGCAGGACGCGATGCATATGCAGCGCAACGGCAAGATCCGGGAGTATTCCTTCCTGACCGCAGAGGCGGAAGAAATCCGTGCAAAGATCGAAGCGCTGCGGGCTGAAGCCTAGTGTGGGCTGAAGCAGTGCGGGGTGAAGCAGTGCGAGCGACGTTTGCTTTTCTGCTGGTGCTGGCAAGCTTTAGCGTGGCCGCGCTGGATGAACCTGACTTCACCGTCATCGAGCAACTGGGTGAATCGATGGAGGTGCGCGAGTATCCCGCTTTTACCACGGCGTCGGTTGCTATCGATGCTGACATAAAATCAGCCGGTAACCAGGGATTCCGGCTGTTGGCTGACTACATTTTTGGTAATAACCAGGCTGACGAAAAAATTGCGATGACCGCGCCGGTGTTCCAGACACGTATCGCTGAGGATGCGCAGAAGGTGTCTTTTTATCTCACGCATTCAGCAGACGAAGCACCGCTGCCTGTCAACGAACGTGTCGAGATTGAATCCAGCGCCATGACCGTTGCCGTTATTCGCTACAAAGGCGGCTGGGGCATGGACAAGTACGAACAGCACCTTAACGCACTAG
Source organism: Pseudomonadales bacterium (assembly GCA_016779585.1). Taxonomy (GTDB): domain Bacteria; phylum Pseudomonadota; class Gammaproteobacteria; order Pseudomonadales; family Azotimanducaceae; genus UBA9659. The sequence goes on along the minus strand of JADHNI010000008.1, from coordinate 40,462 downwards.
TCGATGAACTTGAGGCGACAGGTGCCTGGCGCATCACCGGTGAGCCCATCTGGGCCCGTTACGACCCGCCGTTTAAACCACCCTGGTGGCGTACCAACGAGGTCATGCTGCCGGTCGACAGGATTAACGGGCGTTAAGCGAAGGTGTCCAGGTCTTCAAAGATGGGGTCACCATCCAGAAGAGCCAAAGCCTTCGGTGACATCTGCGTGTGATACTCCGCAGCCATGTAACGATCAAACGCTGCCTGGTCCGGGAAAGAAATAAAGTACAGATAAGTCAATGGCTCACCGCGCACACGCCGCACATCGTAGATGGAGCCCGGCTCGTGGCTGTTGACGTCTTTCATTAACTGGCCGACCAGGGATTCGAATTCTTCCTGGGTGCCTTCCTTGATTTTTAAGCGAATCATCTGGCCAATCATGGCTGCCTCCGGTGTCTAAAGTGCCTTCGTTGATGCAGGTTACCATGAACCCTATACTCGAGGGCGCGGTCACATCAATAACCATAAGAAGAGGCACACCCATTGAACGAGATGTTGAGATTCACGCCGACTCCCACGGATAAAGCGCCGACACCTGATCTGGGTACAGACCGGATTCCCGTGGACCGCTACACCGACCCGGCGTTCATCAAGCTGGAAGATGAGAAGATCTGGTCAAAAACCTGGTTGCTGGCCGGAGCCGCCTGTGATGTGGCGGAACCGGGTGACTATTTTGTGTTTGAGAATCTTCGTGAATCCTTTCTGATCGCAAGGGCAGCAGATGGTGAGCTGCACGCTTTCTATAATGTGTGCCAGCACCGCGGGAACCGGCTGAAAGCCAGCGGCTGCGGCCACACGCAGCAGTTTACGTGTGCCTTTCATCGCTGGTCCTGGAATCTCGATGGCTCGCTGCGCAACGTGCCAGAGGCCCATGACTTTCCGCAGGGCACTCCGGCGGAAGAGCTCGGCCTGCCCAAAGTGAAATGTGACACCTGGGGCGGTTTTGTCTGGATATCCATGGACCCGGATATCGAACCCTTGCATGAATTCCTGGGTGTGGTGCCCGAACACCTGGCACCTTATGAGTTTGAAGACATGGTGCTGGTTTCTGATGAGACGGTTGAATGGAACTGTAACTGGAAAACGTCGGTCGATATTTTCTCGGAAACCTACCATGTGCGGGGCGTGCACCCCGAGTCGGAATACATAGCCGATGATGTAAACGTGCAGATGGATATCTACGGCAGGCATTCGCGTTTCATCGCACCCATGTATATCCCGAGCCCGCGCAAAATCGACAAGACCAGGGTGCTTAATGAGGTCATGACGGACTACCTCAAGTCAGAAGGTTTTCCGGTGGATGATTTTGACGGTGACGTCACCACGCTGAGAGACGCTGTTGCCGCGCACAAGCGAGAGATGTCTGCCGATAACGGGCTCGACTTTTCCCAGCTGACCGATGACCAGCTGACGGCGGACTACCACTACAACATTTTCCCCAACATCACGTTCAACCTGTTTGGCGAGCAGATGTGGATGTTCCGGCACCGCCCGCATCCCACTGATCCGGACAAGATGTACTTCGACCGTATGATTTTTAACCGGGTGCCCAAGGGTGAGGTGAAAGCCGGTGCCAATGCCGGTGCCGTGGATCTCTTTGTGGAGCTGGGTGACGAGGTCGTCGAAGGCCGCCCGGAACACAGGTTCTATCGTTACGGTGAGCAGTCATCGGGACTGCTGCTGGACCAGGACGCCTCCTGCCTGGATGGCGTGCAGAAAGGCCTGCACTCCAGGGGAATGAAAGGGCTCTGGATATCCGAGCACGAAATCCGCATTCGCAACTTCCACCACTGGTGGGAGCGCTACATGGCGGATGACGTCTGATCAGCTGTTCAGGATCAGGTCGCGCAGGCCTGAAGAAGACAGAATCTCAACCCAGTAACCATCCGGGTCCTTGATGAAAGCGAGGCCCTTCATGTTGCCGTCATCCGGGCGTTTCACATATTCAACACCCAGCTGATCGAAGCGCTCACACGCCTGGTAGACGTCTGGCACTGAAATGCCGATATGACCAAAGCCCCTGGGGTCGTCATTGCCATTGTGATAGCTGAAGGCTTCGTCTGATTCGGTGCCATAGTTGTGGGTGAGCTCCAACAGGGCAGGTTGATCAAAGACCCACTTGGCACGCTCGGCGCGGTCCTCAGGAATGTCACTTTGCGGATAACCCATGAAGTAAAGGCAGAACTCCATGTCGGGGAAGTCGAACTTGTCGAGCAGGGTCATGCCCAGCACTTCTTCATAAAATCGAACTGACTTTGCTGGATCCTTGATCCTCAGCATCGTCTGGTTCATGACAAAATCTGCGGTATCACTCATTGTTTTTTCCGTACTCATCGATGCCGACATTCTGCCCTAATTGAGCCCCAGGCGCAGTCTTGCACGCCGATGAAGACTGCTTCATCCTGTGCCGGCATTCGACATCCCGGGAATTGTCATGACAGTACAGAAAAGAAAGATCGGCACATCGGAAGTTCATCCCGTTGGCCTTGGTTGCATGAACCTGAGTCATGCCTATGGCCCGGCGCAGGATCATGATGATGCGGTGGCCTTCCTTCAGAAAGCGCTCGATCTTGGTTACGACTTTTTTGATACCGCCACGATTTACGGCATGGGTAATAACGAGAAGCTGATTGGTGAGGCGATCTCTCATCGCCGCGATGAGTTTGTACTGGCCAGCAAGTGCGTCATGGGTTTCAAGGACGGCAAACGTTTCCTGGATGGGCGACCGGCGACGATCAAGGCCGCCTGCGATGCGAGCCTTGAGCGGCTGAACACCGATGTGATTGACCTGTATTACATGCATCGCCCGGACCCGAATGTGCCCATCGAGGATTCCGTGGGCGCCCTCGCGGAAATGGTGGCAGCCGGCAAGATCCGCATGATCGGCCTGTCTGAAATGTCGGCAGAGACCATGCGCAAGGCGCATGCGGTACATCCCATTGCGGCCATGCAGTCAGAATACTCCCTCATGACGCGCAACCCCGAGATCGCCGTGATTGAGGCGTGCCGTGAACTGGGCGTGACCTTTGTGCCATTTTCACCCGTTGGCCGTGGCTATCTTGCTGATGAGCCCCTGGACCCAAATGGGTATCACGAAAGTGACCTGAGGCGGACCTTCCCGCGCTTCACGGACCCGCACTTTTCAGCGAACCTTGGTTTGCTGGAAACCGCGAAAAAATATTCCGGTGAGCTGGGCTGCACGGTTGCGCAACTGGCATTGGCCTGGACGCTCGCCATGGATAAAGACTGTGTGCCGATCCCGGGCACCACAAACCTGCAGCACCTGGAAGACAACTACAATGCGGCGAGCGTCGAGATACCTGACGATATGCTGGCAGAACTGAACAGCGAGTTTACGCCTGAAGCGATCTCAGGGCCCAGGTATTCCGAGATGGCGCAGGCAACAGTCACAACCGAGCGCTTTGCCTTCGAAGAATAAGCGTCGGGGATCAGCCCCTGGCTGCATCACGCAGCCGGGCGACTTCCTCCCAGCTCTGGTATCGCGTCAGCCCGTCATCGTCAAAGAAGATGATGGGACCATCGCAGATAAAGAGGTATTCCGTATCCTCAAGGGCTTCAGTGGCATCGTGCAGCACGCCGTTGGGTTCATAGTCGTAGTCGCCCGGACCAAGAACGCCGTCACGCACTTTCAGCTTGCCCTTCAGGATAAAGGTGTGGGCATCAGACAGGTGTTTGTGGGGTGAAGCCACGTAACCCTTGTTCCACTTAAACAGCACGACCCAGCGCCCGGTTTCCGGGCCCACCCAGAGCACCTTCATCCACGCCATATCCGGCTGGGTTTCAATCCAGGGTTCGTCGGCGCGGACGATGATATCGGCCAGCTGGTCATTGATGGGGGTGATGTCCTGCAGGGGCATGGGTGACTCCAAGGCTATGATTCTGCTGACAGGTTACGCCCACAGGTACGAAAGTGCACTATGCGCCTATAATGGGGGGTAACTGATTCAAGAGGTCTGGTTTTGAAACACGGTTTATTCCTATTCGTCGCGCTGTTGATCACGGCGTCTTCCAGTGCCCTGGCTGACCAGAGCATCCAGTTTGAACGGTTCAGCATCCCGGACGCCGGCAGGATAGTGCTTGCGCTGCAGGGCAGTGAGCTGACCGGTGCCGCTGCCGATGTGAATGCCAGAACCCAGGGTGCACTTGCTGCCGCCGTCAAAGAAGCGAAGTTCAAAGGCAAGAAAGACAAGAAGCTCACCCTGTATGGCATTGCGCCTTATGATCGTATCGACCTGATCGGCGTCGGTGACGAACCCGTTGATCGCAACACAGCCGAAGATTTTGGCGGAACCACAGCTGGCGTTCTGAAAAGCGTGAAAGGTGGCAGCGTGCAGATCCTGTGGAACCCGGGTGAGGCCACCGATGAGGCAAGCGCGGCCCGGGTAGCTTTTGGTTTCAGGCTGGGCAGCTACAAGTTTGATCGCTACAAAGAGAAAAAAGACAAGGAGCAGGGTGAACCCGCCACGATCCGTATCCTGAGCGATGATGGGTCTGCGCCGGTGTTCAACAATGACCTGGATTACCTGGCGAAGGGCGTTTACTTCGCCCGGGATATGCCGTCTGAACCGGGCAACGTTATATACCCCGAGTCGTTTGTGGCGCGTGCAAAAGCGCTGCTCGATGGTGTCGACGTGAAGATCAGTGTGCTGGACGAAAAGGACCTGCAGCGACTTAACATGGAAGCGCACTACGGCGTGGGTAAAGGCTCAGCCAGGCCGCCACGCCTGCTGATTGTTGAATACATGGGTGGCGGCGATGAGGCGCCTATTGTGCTCGCCGGTAAAGGCATCACGTTTGATACCGGAGGCATTTCGCTGAAGCAGAACAAAGGCATGTGGGCCATGAAGGGAGACCTGGGTGGTGCGGCCGTTGTGATTGGTACTATCTATGCGGCCGCCGCTCGCGAGGAAAAAGTTAACCTGGTTGCGCTTGCTGCACTGGCAGAAAACATGCCGTCTGACCGGGCAAACCGGCCTGGTGATGTGCAGCGAACCATGTCTGGCAAAACCATTGAAATCCTATCGACCGATGCAGAAGGGCGGCTGGTGCTTTCCGATGCCGTTCACTATGCGCAGGTGAATTATGAGCCTAGCGTGCTCATTGATGTAGCCACGCTGACGGGTGCGGTAGGGCGTGCGCTTGGTGATGACTATGCAGGTGTATTCGGGCGACACCAGGCACTGATCGATGAGCTGATGCAGGTATCCAGAACCGCGAATGAAGGGCTGTGGCAATTGCCACTTGAGGATCATCACTTTGAACAGCTGAAATCGGATTATGCCGACGTCAAAAACAGTGACACCGGCGACCCGGGCGCCAGCACCGGCGCTGCCTTCATTGGCTCATTCGTGAAAGAGGAGCAGGTGTGGGCGCACCTGGACATCGCGAGTGTGGATAAGCTGGATAAAGGACGGCCGACCATGCCGAAAGGATTTTCGGGGTGGGGTGTTAGGACGTTGGATGAGTATTTGCGGCGGTAGGTTCTAGTCAGAAGGTTGGCGGAAGAGGTAGGAATCGAACCCACCAGCCACTTCAACAGCAGCTCAACGGCTTTGAAGGCCGCGACGGACACCAGCCCGCGTGCTCTTCCGTTGGGGACTATATCATGAGGTCTCGGCGTTGCGTTGAGGTCTCTCTGTTGCGGGCTTCGCCCTCCAGTCGAGACGAGGTTCGGCGACGAGGTCTCTCGGCTACGCTCGAGACGAGGGGGTTAGGTCTCTCCGCTCGCTTCGCTCGGTCGGGATGAGGAGTTAGTGATACTGCGCGCCAGGCTGATCTTGTTTCGGCCGGATTCTTTCGCCTCGTACAGCGCCTGGTCGGTTTCCATCATAAAGAGGTCAGCAGAGCTCTGGCGGTCGGGTGTGGTGACGTTAAGGCCAATGCTGACCGTGAGGAAACCTCGATCGCTTTCGCGGTGCGGGATACGTGCTTTACCCAGTTCTGTCTGGATGGTTTCTGCCACCTGCCGGCTACCTTCGAGGTCGGTGGCAGGCATCAGCACGGCAAATTCTTCGCCGCCGATTCGTGCGCAGAGGTCGGTGGATCGTGACGCGATGTGTGAGAGCAGTTCACCGACTTTCTTCAGCGCAATGTCACCTTTCGGGTGACCGTAATAGTCGTTATACAACTTGAAGTGATCCACATCGATGATCAGCAGGCCCATTGACTGGTTGGTACGAATGGCCTGTTGCCACAGGTCATGCAGGCTTTCATCAAAGCCGCGCCGGTTCGCCAGTGTTGTCAATGCGTCGGTCCTGGATTCGGTCTGGATCAGCAGCCGAATGCGCAGCCCTTCCTGGAACACGTTGGTCAGCCGGTTTACAGAGACGAACATGATGCCGGAGTAGAACACCAGCAGTACGGCAAGAATGAGTTCCAGCCGGGTGCCGCTGATCAACAGCTGAATGACTGCAGGTATCGCGATTGGCAGGCAGTAGATCGCGAATGATCGCCGATGCAGCGCCAGGATGAGTCCGCCTGCGGCGATGATGCCTGCCAGCACCACTACCAGGAAGGCTCGGTGAGCAAAGTCCTCCGGCCAGATCAGGAATACCGACGCGCCCCAGGTGACCGTTTGCAGCAGGGCGCAGAACAAAAGGAAGAATGCCCACTGTTCGATTTGTTCCACGGAAGCATCATGCAATCGTTTTTCGACCCAGAGGGTCGCCATCAGCCTGAAGCTTGCCACCACGGCCAGCACCGCCAGCCAGATGATCAGCGTGTTGGGCGCCATGACTTCCCACAAGGCATAGACCACGAACACGCCGGCAAAGACGTGGCCCAGTGCTGAACTGGGCATGGAGCGATACAGGAACATCAGTGACTCCACCAGCATCTGGTGCTGTACGTCGATGCCAGACTCTTCCATGTCGACTTCGGTTACTGGGCCACCTTTGATGTTTGCATCTGTCATGGTGATTAGGTGTCGTTTGGCTGGTTATTCGCCGGAGCGACAGTGTTACCGGGGAAGTCACCGGTTTTTTCCAGCATTTCTAGGTCGGATGCGCGCCTGCTGGCAAGCAGTCGCCGGTCGGGCACAATGGCGCCAGGCCTGGGGCCGCGTCGGAACCGTATGCGCCTGATGGTCTTGCGACGTTCTTCGAAGCTCTCGCCTTCTGTCGGCATCATTTCGATGAAGGTTTCACAACCGATTTCCGCGAGTTTCACCGCGAAATCCATGGCACCTTCTTCTGAGAGGTTCTTCTTGAGCGTGATTTCCTGGCCACTGAAGATACGTTCCACCTTGTTTTCGGGCAGGCGAAACGCTTTGCCGAAGCGGGTTTTTGTACGATCAAGGGTGAAATCCCCGGTGATGTTACCGGCGAAGACAACTCTATATAGGTCTTCGGTATCGCTAATGGGTTGGCTGATAAAAACGAGGCAATAACTATAAAGATTCTTGGAAAAATATCATTGTTTCCGTTCAAATCGGTTCATCTCCCGGTTCTTAACTACTGATTTCGCAGGAAAAACCGTTCCGTTCATCGCAATGTACACCCCGGCATCAAGGCTCTGCACTGCGGCGATGGCCATGCCGACATTGAACATGGCGTCTGTCATGGCAAACCTTGCTGGTGAAAGGGCTCCTGTCAGAACGATCACTTTCCCTGTGATATCAGAGAGATAGCGCGCGGTTTCTGCCATGGTGTCCGTGCCGTGGGTGATCACAATCTGTGTGTTCGGTTCACGGCTTACTATCTCTTTAATGGAGTCTCGGTCGGCATCATTCAAGTGCAGGCTGTCTTTCTGCAGCGCCTCAATAATGCGGGTAGGGTGCGTGACCTGGGCTTCGTCGAGCAGTCGCCCGATGATGGTGCGGCCGACCTGGTAGTCACTTTTGTCATCGAAATAGACCTTGTCGATGGTGCCACCGGTCGTGATGATCAGGATTTCACTGGGGTTAGTGAGTGAAGTCAATTCGAGAAAAGCTCTTTAAGTTTCTGTAATTACTATTGAAAATGTCAAAGTATGACGCGTTGGTCGACGTCATGAATGTCACGCAGCCCGCAGAACGCCATGGTCAGGTCGAGCTCACGGGCAAGCAGTTCCAGGGCCCGGGTCACACCAGCTTCGCCCAAGGCGCCCAGGCCATGCTGGTAAGCGCGACCGACCATAGTGGCATCGGCGCCAAGGGCAATGGCCCGGAACATGTCCTGGCCGCTGCGGATACCGCCATCAACCCAGATCTCGGTTTTGCCTTTGACCGCGTTCACGATCTCCGGCAGCACGTCTATGGTGGCAGGTGCGCCGTCCAGCTGCCTGCCGCCATGGTTCGAGACCACGATGGCGTCTGCCCCGGCATTCGCCGCCAAGAGCGCATCTTCAGCGCACATGATGCCCTTGATCACGAGTGGCCCCTGCCAGATGTCTTTTACCCATTTGACGTCGTCCCAGGTAACCGTTGGGTCCAGTTGCTCTGCGGACCACTGTGCCAGGGTTGTGAGGCTATCCGCACCGGTGGCGTAGCCGATCACATTGCCGAACTGGTAGCGTTTCGCACCCAGCATACGCAGGCACCACAGGGGATGCATGGCTATATTGGCGATGCTGTTGAAAGAGATCTTTGGTGGCACAGACAGGCCGTTTTTAATGTCCTTGTGCCTTTGTCCCATGATCTGCAGGTCTGCAGTCAGAATGAGTGCCGAACATTGCGCCGCTTTTGCACGCAGAATCAGGTTTTTGATGAACTCCCTGTCTTTCATGATGTAAAGCTGGAACCAGAACGGCTTTGAGGCTGCCTCGGCCACATCTTCCACGCTGCAGATGCTCATGGTTGAAAGGCTGAACGGCACACCGAACTTTTCAGCGGCCTTTGCCGCGGCGATCTCACCGTTGACCCATTGCATGCCGGTGAGACCCACCGGTGCCAGCGCTGTAGGCATCGAAACTTCCTGGCCGAGCATGGTGGTTTTGATGCTGCGGTTGTCCATATCCACCATGACTCGCTGCTTCAGCTTGTACTTATTGAAGGCAGATTCGTTGTCTCGATAGGTGGATTCCGTCCAGGAGCCGCTGTCCACATAGTCATAGAACATGCGCGGGACGCGTTTCTCGTGCAGGACGCGCAGGTCTTCTATGCAGGTGACATCACTCATGGCGCGATTGTATCGTCAGCTTGAGGTGTAACGATAGATTTTCAGTGCCTTTTCCGGGAACTGGTCCTGGAACTCTTCGGCGCGTTCCATCATGCCAACGAATCGGCACTGGGGCGCATAGCGCTCGAACTGGTGCAGCAGGAAGTCATCGGTGAGGTAAGGGGAGTTCACTGTCGCAATGATGGTGGCGCCAGGCGCCGTTAACTGCTTCAGTTTTTTCAGCACGGCGCCGTAGTTTTTTTCAGCATCAAAACTGCCGCGCTGCCGGGTGGGCGGGTCAATCAATACAGTGTCATAACGACCAAACTGCTTGATGCGTCCCCAGGATCGGAAGAGGTTGTGCGGCACAGACTTCACGGCGCGCTGGTCGTGCCCGTTCAGCTCATGGTTGCGCTGGCCCCAACGGATGCTTGGTTTACTCATATCGACGCTGACCACCTGCCGTGCGTTACCGGCCAGTGCGGCGACAGACAGCGAGCAGGTGTAGGCAAAAAGATTCAGCACGTTCTTGCCCTCGCTGTTGTCCATAAGCCAGGCACGCAGCGGCCGCATGTCCAGGAAGAGCCCTGCGTTCTGGTTCACCCCCGGCTGGATTTCATACTTCAGGCCATGTTCTTCCACAATGCAGTGATTGATTTCATCGCCATGCAGCATCACCGTGGGCGTACCTTTCTGTTTCCGGTACTGCAGCATGATGGCTTCGATCTGCTCGTGTTTGTCAGCGTTCAGGATCGCGTCGCGTAAAGGCGCCGTGTCTTCAATGTCCTGGTAGCTGGTGATGAGTACCAGTGGCCCGAACCAATCGACGGAAAGGTGCTCCAACCCCGGGTAGAGGTGCCCGCGGCCGTGGAAAATGCGCCGGGTTTCCGGTTGTGGCTGCGCGAAAAATTCCTCGGCTGCCGATGCGAGTGCTTCGTACAAAATGATTAACTGCTTAGAAGTAGGTCGTGCGGCTTCGCGTCACACTCTTGGGAACGACGTAAGGCGGCGTTCGGCCCACCAGGGTTTCAATGAGCAGCAGTTCCTGGTCGTCATGGTTCACGAACGGCGCCGGCACGATACGGTTCGATGCGCTCTTGTCCGCCAGGATGTAGCGGGGGGCAGAGTGGTGATCAGACACGATGGTCTCGTTAATGCCCGGGTTATCGGCGGTAGACAGGTCAGACACGCCGTAACAGACACAGACGTAAGATTGCTCCGGGTCGGTCTCGACGTAAACGCCGGTGCCGCGTACGCCAATTACCGCGTTCGGCGTTGAGATATCGGTGCGCCGTGATGCCATGACGGACAGTGCCTTGCCTTTATCCAGGGCAAACGCTGTGCTGACAACGCCGGGAGCCACGGCTCGGTTAGGCAAAGTCATCTTGCTGTTGGCGCGCAGGATGAACGCATCTTCTTCCACCACGAAGATGACAAAACTTTTATCGAAGGTTTCGACCACATCGCCGGGGTTGATGGGCGTCGCGATGGTTGCCGCGACGCCATTGACGCGAACGTCGCCGGCAAGTTGATGGATGGATCTGCCTGCAGGCAGCCTGGTCGGGGTAGGGCCGCCGGTTGTGGTGCAACCGGGGGTTAATGCAAATGCGCCGGCCGCCAGCATCATCAGCAACATCTGCCGACGCGATTCATCAACATCACCTTTTAGACCACCACGAATAATATTGGCCATGTGCCTACTCCCATGAACTTTGGAAACATTATCACATGTTGATCGCCGTCGTTCAGGCGTGGTTTGATCTCTCGTGTATCGGGAATGTAAACAGGACGGAGCCATGGATATAGGAATATGCGTGCCCAGCCACATCGGTGATATCGATTATGTGGTGCGCGCAGAAGAACTGGGTTACAGCCATGCCTGGCTGGCAGACAGCCAGATGATCTGGTCGGACTGTTATGCCGCGCTGGCACTGGCGGCTCATCGCACCTCAACCATCAAGCTGGGTACCGGGGTGGCTATCACAGGGACCCGGCCGGCTTCTGTGAACGCCGCGGGTATTGCCACGATCAATGCCATAGCGCCGGGGCGCACTTTTTTTGGTGTGGGGGCAGGGAACACCGCCATGCGCATCATGGGCCTGCCGCCGCAGCGTATTGCCGGGTTTGATGCATACCTGGAAGAGATTGGCCCTTTGCTCAAAGGCGAGGAATCCATCGTGCGTGACGGTGAGCGTGAGATCCCGATTAAACACGTGATGCCTGACAAGGGTTTTGTGAACTTTGATGACCCGATCCCCATGTATGTGTCCGGCTTTGGCCCAAAGTCCCTGGCGCTTGCTGGCAAACACGGTGACGGTGCTGTGCTGGCGATGCCATCAAGCGCCGCGATGATGGAAAACATCTGGAGCATGATTGAGGCGGGCGGTGAGGTAGATCGGGACAATTACTACACCACGGCGCTGACAGCGATGATTGTTCGTGACGACGATGAGCCGGTGGATTCAGAGCGTATTCGCCATGAGTGCGGTGCCATGGCGATGGCGTCCCTGCATTTTGCCTATGACCAGTGGCGCAACTTTGGCCGGCAGCCACCGAATGCGGTGGCCAGCGTCTGGGAGGATTATACGAAGCTGCTTGATACCTACCCGGAAGAGCGGCGCCACCAGCGGATTCACATGGGACACAACTGCTGGGTCCTCCCGGAAGAGGAACAGTTCCTCACGGCAGAGCTGATCAAGGCGACGTGCCTGATAGGCACCCAGGATGAGTTGATTGAAAAGTTGCGCGCCCTGGATGAGGCGGGCCTGAACCAGGTGATGAACCTGCCGTCGTTCGACCCGCGCTTCAAGGTGCTGGAGGATATTGCGGAGAAGGTTATTCCGTTTGTTTAAGCACTTATCGCGCTCCCTGACCATCATCGATCTTGATGTAGGTGCCGGTCACCGCTTCTGATGCCGGTGACAGGAAGTAAAGCAACGTGGAATCCATCTGCTCGGGGTCACAGATGCGCTTTCGTGGGAAGTTTCCGGAAAAGTCACCCATGCGTGACACCATGCCGTCCATCATTTCTGAATGAAACGCACCCGGAGCAATGGCATTCACATTGATGTGGTACTGGGACCATTCCACTGCAAGTACCTCGGTCATGCGCACGATGGCTGACTTGGTCACGGAGTAGAGCGCTGCGCCGTTACCGTCGTATCGGAATCCACCAACCGAAGAAATATTGATCATGCGCCCGGGCTTTTCTGCGGCGATCAGCCGGCGCGCTATCTCGCAGGACAGTTTCCACGGGCCAATCAGGTTCGTGCCGAATACCGCATCCACCAGTTCATCGCTCATCTTGTGTGCGCGTTGGGCATCCGGGATGCCGGCATTGTTAATGAGGATATCCACTGTGCCAAATTCGGCTTCAGCCTTGTCGACGGCCGCCGGGATCTGCGAGTAGTCCGTCATGTCCATCTGGATGGGCAGGCACTCACCGCCGTTGTCCCTGATTTCCTGGGCCAGTTCCTCAAGACGTTCTGCGCGCCGTCCGGTGATCACCACTCTCGCGCCGCAGGCTGCCAGCACCCTGGCGAAGCGTTTGCCCAGGCCGGAGGTAGTGCCGGTGACAAAGGCAACGCGACCGGTGAGGTCATTGGAAACATTCGGCGTCGGATAATCACTCATGAGATGTCCTTAATACTTTTTATTTTGAAAATTCTTAGCTGGCGCTCGCCAGTCCCGGTACTTCGCAGAAAAACTCAGATTCCACGACGACGGATGACGGGGAGTTTTTATGTGCACCGGCGCACCAGGAAGGCATGACCATGGAATAAAGACCGGATCCACCTGCCATCATGATCAGCAGTTGTTCAGGGCCTTTAAACGCATCGCGAGTTCCCTCGGGCTTCGGTGCGAATCCCGGGGTCAGCTTGTGCAGGCGCTTGTTTTCGAAACGGCAGCGCTGGTGAATCTCAGCCGCGATATCTTCACGTGTGAGTCCGGCTTTCTCCAGCACGAGTGCGTGTTCCGGATTCAGCACGATGGTGGCAGTGCCACTTGTCAAAATAGCGTTATTGGTGGCTTCGTTGGCGACCCCGATCGCCAGCATCTCGAGCAAACCCTTGTAATTGTCAGGGTCGTCACCATCGCCTGAGTGCAGCACCGAGTGCGGCGCTTCTGCGCCGACGACGGTCACCACGCTGTCATCTTCCTGGTAACCCAGTGAAACGTGCAGCGGCGGGAAAGGGGAGTTCTCCTCATCCTCCGCCAGGCAATAGGTGAACTTGCCGGGATGACCCAGCAGCGCCATGTCTGAGCTGCCGGGACGGGCGCCGCCAATGTTCATCATGGTGAGTCTCAGCGCGCGACCGATGGAGGCATTTGCCCGATGGCCTGGCCCAAGGGCGCCGTAGCTTGAAGACACCGGGCCGCAGTTGATGCGGGCAGGGCCGTTCACGATGATGAGTGGCGCCGTGCAATGTGTGGTTGCCTGCATTTCCGTCAGGTCGAACACCGGGTCGATGACGGCTTTCACCGCGGCAACCACGATGGGCATGTAATCGGGCAGGCAGCCCGCCATCACGGCGGCGGTGGCCACTTTTTCCATCGTCGCAATACCGTGCCCTGGCCCCATGGTGCCAAGCACCATGTCTGCATCCTGCCCGGAAGCGAGCACCATTCGGCTGACGCGCTCGGGCGTTGGTATCACCACGGGTAAACCGTCAGTGAGACCGCGGTTGTGCAGGTCCTCCAAGGCCTCTGCTTCAGTTTCTGCCGTCAGGAAATCAGTCACTCGAGCCTTCCAGTGCTTCAATAACCTTGGGTGCCACCTGGGCGGCGATCGCTTTCATGTTCTCGGTGCCGGTGCCCGCAACGGGGTGGGGCAGTTGCACCCTCGGTACATCAGGCATACCCAATGACTTCGCCACGAAGTCGCCCTGTGGCCAGAATTCTTCGGTAACGAGAGCCACCGCAGGGATACCCAGTTTTGCAATGTTGATGCCGTCACGCACGGTGCCGGTAGTGCAGGAGCCTCAATGCCCGTAGGCGGCCACCACCGCGTTACAGTTTCCCTGGATATCACCCAGGATCTCGTCGCCCGCTGGTATGGAGGCATTACCCTTGTTGTAGGAATGCACCTCAATGCCGGGTTCAAGTTCCTGCATTGCCTCATTCAGGGCATTCAGGAAATTCTCTGAATCCGGGAACCCGTTGGCCAGAAAGCCAATATTGATGGTGTTGGCGCCACGGATAACGGTCGCCAGGTTATAAGGTACTGCCTCGACCCCGACTTCACCTTCCGGGTTGTGATACTTAATCATGTTCTCTCCAGCTTCGCTGTGTCGTGTTGCAGTATAGCGCCTACACCACCTGAGCGAACAGGTTCCCCAGGAACGCCAGGGTGAGGCCGGTGACAAAGCAGATGACACCCAGCCAGGCGGGGATATCCAGTTCAAGCTTCATGCGGTAATTGTTGTCGGTTCGCCCGGTTTTAACACTGAGCTTCCAGCCCGGGATGGACCAGACACAGACCAGGTTGCAAAGCGTGGCGAACAGAAGCAACCCCAGCGCGACGGTTAAAAGCTGGCCTGAAACATCGTTCAGGTGCGGTTTTTCGCCGAAGATGGTTATCGCCACAAAGCTGCCGACGATGAGCGAGGTGAACCACTTGTGAAAATCGCGACGGTCGTCCAGCCACTCGGCTATAGACTTCCTGTCATCATCGCTGGTGATGTCATAAAGAATCGGCGTCATTGATTTCATCCACATGGCCGTGTCCCTTTTTGTTGGGGTAATCCGAGAGATTATATTGACAAATTCAGGTGAACCCACTCAAATCCGCTGATCATTCAAGGTCCTGGAGAAGTCCGTGAACAAGGTTGTTGTTGGAGTGGTTGTTGTCCTGGTGCTTGCTGTTGCCGGTGCGGGTGTCTACCTGCTGCAGAACCTGGAAGGCATAGTAAAAAGCCTGATCGAAGAGATCGGCACCGAAACCGTCGGCCAGAAAGTGTCGGTTGCTGATGTGAAGATCAAGCTGGGTGAAGGCTCGGCCTCCATCAGTGGACTGACCGTGGCCAATCCTCCCGGGTATTCCAACGAGCCGGTGTTCTCGCTGGATAACATCTCGGTCTCTATCGACGCGGGGTCCATTACCGGCCCGGTTTACGTGATCAACGAGATTTCAGTTGATGGTGTCAGTGTGCTGGCCGAGCAGAAGGGTGTTTCCACTAACGTGCAGACACTGCTTGACGGTATGCCCTCTACGGAAGGTGGTGAAGCCGCCCCTGCAGAATCTTCAGCGGGTTCTGATGTGCTGCTGGCGATCGGCAAGGTGAACTTTGCCAACGGCAGCATGGAGCTGCGCAGCGACCAGTTTGAGAATCAGAAAGTGGAGCTGAAACGCCTCAACCTGCGCAACCTGGGCACGCCGGAAAACGGGCTGACACCCGAGCAGATTGGCTACGAGGTGACGAACCAGCTGGTGGACCAGATCAAGGACGCCGTGACAGACGCCATCGCGCAGTACGCGAAGAAAGAAGCCGAGAAGAAAGTTCGAGAGAAGATCGGTGAGAAGCTGGGGGATCTCTTCAAGTAGAGTAAGATAGTCCTATGAGTCCTTCCCAGGCAGAATTTGAAAAAGCTCTTGCGTCTCTGGAGCGCGCGCTGGCACTACCTAAAGATGACGTCTCGAGAGATGCGTCGATTCAGCGGTTCGAATTTTGTGTTGAGCTCGGTTGGAAGTCGGCGAAGAAGTTAATGGGCACACCGTCCACTGCGCCTAAGCAGGTGATTCGGGAAATGGCTCAGGCGGGCTTGATCGGTGATGTTGAATTCTGGTTAAGGGCCATTGATCAACGCAATCTATCTTCCCACTCTTACAATGAGAAGTTGGCGGAAGAAATTTATCAATTTTCCCGGGACTTCCTCAGTGAGGCTCAACAACTTCGCGACAAGCTGAAGGAAATGGAGTGATTAATCTTACAGAGGAACAGCTTAACTACATCGTGGAAACCGTTGTCGAGCCCCTCGAAAAACGGGGTGCAGAAGTTTATTGCTTTGGCTCGAGGGCCAGGGGAGAGGGTCAGGCATTCTCTGATCTCGATTTGATGGTGGTCTCAGAGCATCCACTGGACTCTGAAATCAGTGAGATTCGTCAGGTTCTGGAAGACAGCAACTTCCCGTTTGTTGTAGATATTGTTGAAGAGCGCAATTTCGCTGATTCCTACCGGGCAAACTACCTGGCTGAGCGTGTACTGATCCGTTCAGCTGTTGCCTAAACGATCCTCGAATCTGTCTTGCCCCAGTAACGGTCCTTCAGAATCCGCTTGTAAAGCTTGCCGGTGGGCAGTCTGGGCAGCTCATCCTCGTAATCGATGCTGCGCGGGCACTTGTAGTGTGCGATGTGTTCGCGGGCATAGGCCATGAGTTCGTCGGTGACCTCGTCTGAAGGCTCGAGACCCGGGATCAGCTGGACCACGGCTTTCACTTCTTCGCCCATTTCCTCGTTCGGCACACCCACGACGGCCACGTCCTGTACCTTCGGGTGCATGATCATGGCATCTTCGATCTCCTGCGGGTATATGTTGACGCCGCCGGAGATGATCATGAAGGTCGCCCGGTCAGTCAGGTACAGGAAACCATCTTCATCCACGTAACCGACGTCACCCAGCGCTGACCAGTTGGCGTGTTTCGGATGCTGCGCGTCCCTGGTCTTCTCATCATCCTTCAGGTACTTGAACGGCATCTCTTCCATCTCGAAGTACACGAGCCCTGATTCGCCGACAGGCAGTTCCGTGCCGTCTTCATCACAGATATGGATGATGCCGAGGATTGCCTGGCCAACGGTGCCTGGTTTTTCCAGCCAGGCTTCCGGGGTGACGTGTGTCAGCCCGTTCAGTTCCGTGCCGCCGTAGTATTCGTAAAGAATTGGACCCCACCAGTCGAACATCTGCTGCTTGACACCCTTGGGGCAGGGTGCCGCGGCATGAATGGCCACCTTGTGACTGGACAGGTCAAAACCACTGCGGTCTTTTTCATCCAGCTTCAGCATGCGCGAGAACATGGTCGGCACCCACTGCGAGTGATTGACCTTGTAGTCCTGGATGGCCTGCAGCGAACCCACTTCATCAAAGCGCGGCATCATGACCACGGTGCCGCCGTTGGCGTGTGCACCTGTGGTAAACCCAATAGGCGCCGAGTGATAAAGCGGCGCCGGGGAAAGATAAACCGTATCCGGGCCAAATCCCCAGACCAGCTGTTGCAGGGCACCAACGGGGCTGCCTGCCTCCTGGATGCTGCCCTCGGGAAGCGGTCGCAGGATGCCTTTCGGGCGCCCGGTGGTGCCGGAAGAGTAAAGCATCACCGAACCGGCGGGTTCCTCCGCCAGCCGTTCATTCGAATACCCGGCGATCGTGGATTCATAATCCTCAAAAGGGTCGGTCGCATCGCCCGTTGTGAGCCAGCGTTTCACGCGCGGGCACTGGCCGGGCAGGGTGTCTGCCACTTCTGACAGTTTCGCCGAGGTGACAACGACATCGGATTCGGAATTGTCGATGATGTAAGCGGCTTCCTCGGAAGTGAGGTACTGGTTCACGGTAGTAATGTAGAGGCCAGAACGAAATGCTGCCCAGACCACCTCGAAATAGCGCACATCATTTTCCATGAAGATGGCGCAGTGATCGCCGCGACGCAGCCCCTCGGCGTACATCAATTGCGCCACCTGATTGGAGCGTTCGTCCAGTTCACGGTAAGTCACGGTCTCGCCGGTGGCGCTGTTGATCACCGCGGGTTTGTCAGGAAATTCAGCGGCCCACTTGCCTGGATACATGGGGTTCCCTCTTCTTGTTCTTATTTGCTGGCGTTCAGGTCGCTTTCCAGCGTCCTGGATGCCCGGAAATAGTAGTAAAAGCTGAGCAGGTAGACAAAGTTGCAGAGCAGTAGCGCCCAGCGCAGCGATTCAATGTCATTCATCTGCCAGCTTGATTGCAACAGGTCGCTGATAATGCCGACCATGGTTGGGCCAAACACCAGACCAATGATGTTGATGATAAAGAGCAGTAACGCAGAAGCGGCTGCGCGCATCGCAAGCGGTGCCAGTGACTGCGTCATCGCAAAGGTCGGGCCGGTGTACAGGTTCACCAGGAACACTGGCAGCATGTAGATGATGAGCGCAGCCCAGAGGCCATCGACCAGGTACACGGCAGCACCGGTGGGTACTGCAATCAGGAACGCATAACCGGGTACCAGCATGTACCACTTCATGTCCCGGGCACCAAGCTTGTCGCCGATCATGCCGGAGAGCAGGGTGCCGGCGCCGCCGAAAATGCCAATGATCAGGCCGAGGGCAGTGCCGACCTCACCCGTGCTCATGTCATGAGTCCGTACCAGGAAGCTCGGCATCCAGGCAATGGAACCGTAGCCCACAAATGCCTGGGTGCCCGCGCCGAGCGCGATAAACCGGAACGACTTGAAACCCCACATGGTTTTCATCACGTCCATGAAGGGCACGTGGTTCACCTCGGGCGGTTTGCCTTCCGAGTAACCACGCGGAGGTTCCTTCACCGTCATTTTCAATACGATGGCAAGGATCACGCCGGGCACACCAACCAGGAAGAATGCATTGCGCCAGCCAAAGAATTCGTTGATCCAGCCGCCGGCCAGGTTGCCGAACAGGATTCCTATAGGAATGCCCAGTGCGTAGATACCAAGTGCCGTCGCGCGTTTTTCCGGTGCAAAGTAGTCTGCGAGCAGCGAGTGTGAAGGCGGTGAACCGCCGGCTTCACCGATGCCAACACCGATACGCGCGATCAGCAGTTGCACGAAGTTCTGTGCGAACCCTGAGAGTGCTGTCATCAGCGACCAGATGCCGAGGCAGATGGAGATGATGTTTACCCTTGAGTAGCGATCTGCCAGCCGTGCGATGGGAATACCGAGCGTCGCATAGAAGATGCCGAAGGCCACACCCGACAGCGCGCCAATCTGGGTGTCGGAAAGCCCGAGGTCTTCCTTGATCGAAGGTGCCAGGATCGCGAGGATCTGTCGGTCAATAAAGTTGAAGACATACACGATGACGAGCATGCCCAGCACATACTGAATGTATGTGTTCGAGTACTTCCTGTTTTCCAAAACTATATTTCCTTAGCTGGGGCTTCATTAGCCGGGGAGTTCTTCAAAGGCCGGAAGGTCATCCGGAATGTGGTGGAACGACTGTGCATCCTTCGTGAAGATGGCCACAGAGGGTTTGAAAAAGGACGGGTCATCCATGGTGCCGACTTTCACCACCATGGCGCCGGGTGCGCGTGGTGATTTGGTGCCAATCGCGGTGCCACAGTTGGGGCAGAAGAAACGGGTTACTGCATTGTCTATATCGGTTCGGGAGAAACCCTGCGGTTTGCCCTGCGTATAGCTGAAGCCAGCTTCCGGCAATATGACCAGGACATTGGGATTGCCACCGGTGATGTACTGACACTCCCGGCAGTGACATTGCATGGCTGCTGCCGGTTCCCCTTCAAATGTGTAGCGGATCTGCCCGCAATAACACCCACCGTCGATTTTCATCGGCGCTCCCTCTCTTGTTTTTGTTATTGGCAGCTATGGAATCACAGGGAGCCGGGCTAAACAACTACTGTGCGGCTTTGGGCAGCTGTCTCCGGTGTTCGTCAAAGATGCGCTGCCACTCCATTTTCATCCAGGGTGTGTAGGCATCGGGGTTGTTGTCGAGTTCGCTGTCCAGTTCATCGCGGCTGAAAAAACGCCATTCCGCGATTTCATTGGTGTTCGGCTGGATGTCTTCGGCCTCTGCCTCACCGACCCATACCCAGCAGAGCTCATGTTCGCTGCCGACATCCCTGTAGCGCGAGTGGTACTGGAACTTGTACAGGAAAGTCAGTTGGGTCTCGATGCCGAGCTCCTGTTGCAGGCGTCGATGCGCGGCGAACTCGGAGGTTTCACCTTCCCGTGGATGGCTGCAGCAGGCGTTGGACCAGAACATAGGCCACAGCATCTTTTGCTCACTGCGCCTCTGCAGGAGGACTTCGCCTTTGTGATTGAAGATGAAAACGGAAAACGCACGGTGTAACCGGCCATCATCTTCGTGGCATTCGCGTTTCGGCATGGTGCCGATGGACTCGTCCTGTTCGTTCACGAGGATCAGGTCCTCGAGATCCGATGAGACAACCTCGTCCAGTTGGCTCACGCAGTTACCTCATTCACACCATCACCTGAAGCGCTTTGAATCCCTGTCGATTGAGGCCGCCGACGATGGCGTCTGTATTGTTATCAGCCAGTGCGATGATGGAACCGCCGCCACCGGCACCAGTCAGTTTCGCACCGATGGCACCGTGATCACGTGCAATCTGCACCATGCGATCCAGTTCCGGTGATGACACCTGAATTGCGCTCAGCAGGCCGTGGTTAATGGTCATCATATGGCCGAGGGCGCGATAGTCACCGCTTCTGATGGCTTCGATGCCGGATTCCGCCACCTGGCGAAAGTTCTCAAAGAGCGATTCGTACAATTCCGGGTTCCTGCGCCAGCGCTCGCGTACGCCGGAAACCATGTCCACGGTCAGTGAAGGATGGTCAGACACACCGACGACCAGGTTGAGCGGTTTCGGAAACTCCAGCTTATCCATGCGCGGCTGCTCACCGGACTGGTAGATGAGTGGCGTACCAAAAGTGGCGATGGTGTTATCGATGCCGGAGGGTGTGCCATGTGCGGCTTTCTCACACATGAACGCATAGCGGTTGACCTCATCATCATTCAGGTCGAGTTTGAAGTGCTTTGACACGGAACGCACGATGGCGACGGCGATGGCCGCAGAACCGCCCAGGCCCATGGCTGCGGGAATGTTGGGTTTCACGTGCACTGCAAACTTCTGGTCGGCGATACCCAGTTCCTTGAATACATTCTGGATCGCGCCCCACCAGATGGAATTGGATTCTTCCAGCTTGTCGTCAATGTCCCAGGCGGGCACCTTGATCTCCGGCGAGTGGTCCGTATCGCTGACCTCTGCCACCACGGCATTCTTGATGGGGACCGCGACCGCAGGCTTGCCGTAGACCACGGCATGTTCTCCCAGCAGGATGACCTTGCCGTTGGCCATGGCAGTGGTAGACTGCTTGCGTTTGATGTCGTTCCTGCGATCCGTGCCGGTCAGTTCGGCAATGATGTCTTTCGCGCGTGTCACGGTGATCTCGCCGTCTTCGATCAGGTGGCTGACCACGGTTTCAAACAGTTCCTTGGGAGCTCCGGCGGTGACGGCGACGCTGCGTGCGTGCAGTGACATGTGGCCTTTCTGGATGCCTTCAGTAGACAGCGCCTTGATGGCAGAGAAGTTCTGCGCCAGGCCAACCGCTGCCATCAGTTCTGCCAGCTCTTTTGCGCTTGCCACGTTCAATACGCGGTAGCTGATCATGGTGGTTTCGTTTGCTTGCAGCGAACCTCCGGTAATACCCACCTTGATGGGAATCTCGATGGTCCCGACCAGGTCACCTTCGTCATTGGCGCGCCAGCGGGTGAGTGATGAATACTGACCGGAACGTGCGGCATAGGCATGGGCCGCAGCCTCGATGGCGCGCCAGTCATTGCCGGTCGCGAGGGCCAGCGGATCAATGCCGTTCATGATGCCCTTGTTGTGGGTGGCTGCACGGTAGGGATCGATCTCGGCGAACTGCGACGCAAGGATAATGCCGTCGCGGACCTCTTCTCCGGGGAAATCCTTGCCTTCCAGTTTCTCGACCGGGATGGTCACGCTGGCGCGCACGATGGATCGGTCAGTCAGGTTGGACAGGATACGCAGGAATACGCGCCCCTCGGTGATGGCCTCAATATCGGCAGCGATCTCTTCACACATGGTATTGATGATGTTTGCGCCCATGGCATCGCAGGTATCCACCAGGATGTGCACGATCAGCATCAGGGGGTTATTGTCCGTCTGCTCGAATATGCGCACCTCAATATCCCGCACGCCGCCACCACGCTGCACCATGCTCGGATGCAGGTCGTTAAGTTTTTCGATCAGTTCATTCTTGTGAAACAGGATCTGGCTTTTTGCCTCCTCGGCATCAGGCGGGTTTACCACCTGGATCTGGCCGATCAGCAGGCTTTCGTCTGCCGCGGACTGGATGCCCCCGGATTCGCGGAAAATCTTTGCCGCGGAGCTCAGCGCGGCGACGATGGATGGTTCCTCGATCACAAGTGGCACCAGGTAGTCTTTCTGGTTTACCTGGAAGTTCAGGCCAAGACCAAAGGGCAGGCCCATGACGCCGACCACATTCTCGATCATCTTGTCGGCACGGCTGGGTGGCAGCACATGGTGACCATCGCGCAGTGCAACCAGGTCTTCTTCCGTGATCCAGCCGTTTTCGTGAACCTTTTTTAGTCTCTCCCCGATAGACAGTTTATAAAAACCGGGGAATCTTGCTTTATTCATCAGAGACTTACCGTAAATACATCAAGTTACTTATAGAACAAACGAAAACGTCTGTTCCTGTTTTAATTTGTTCGCCAGTGCGGTGATTTCATCAGGGTCGGTGCTGTAGGCGATGCCAAAATCCCCGCCGCCGGCACCCGAGGGTTTGTAGGTCAATTTTACCTTTTTTCGCATGTTCTCGTGCAGCTGATTGTAGAAATGTACGCCCGATTCAGACGATAGGTCGTAAAGCTGGCGGTCATATTGCTCAATTCTGGCCAGAATCTGGCACGTGTCCTGATCAGATACGGCATCAAGGCAGTGCTCAGCCACGTCGATCAGTGTGGTCATACGTGCCTTATAGCCAGTTGGATGTCGAGCCCGGTAGTCCTGCATGGAACCAACCAGGGCAGTCGTCGAGGCTGACTTACCGGTCCAGATCGCCAGCATGTGCAGGTCATCGGGCAGTCTGACTGTTTCGGGCCCCGCATCCATGGAAAAGCGAACAGGCTGGTCTATCGCCGCAAGTGCAATGTCAGCGCCGCTGCCGATGCCGCCCTGGAAATGCCGGTGACACGCATCAGCCAGGCGCCAGATCTTTTCGGATGATACAGCGGGATGACAGGCTTTCACCAGGGCCACCGTGAGTGCGGCGGATGAACCCAGGCCCAGTTTCTGGCCATGCTGGAAAAACTCGCTGGTATCGAGGGTCAGAGACTGGCCGTGCAGTGAGTCTCTCTCCATGATTTCCAGCAGTGAATTCAGTAGAGGCCACTTTTGTGCAGCTTCAGCCCAGCTCAGTGTTTCGCTCCTGTCTGTGATGCTGGTGACATCTCCACGGTCTTCACCCAGTGTGACATGGGCGCGCTGTTTTACTGGCACCAGCAGGGCAGGACCGCCTTCCAGCACAGCGTACTCCCCGAGCAGGAAAAGTTTGCCTGGTGCGGAAACATTCATGACGCGACCCCCGTTCCGGTGCTCATTGAATGATCGGATCGCCGCCAACGCGAGTTTCTATCAGGCGGCTGATGCCTTCCACTGACTCCAGCGCACGAATAACCGTCTGGGTATCGTTCGGTTCGCAGATGAGTTTTACCTGGGCGCCGGCGTCGATGGTGAAGAAAACCCGGGTGCCCCCAGCACGCAGCTGCTGCGCCAGGTGAATGATCGCGATGGTCGCTGGCTTCCAGTACAGCACTGGCGGCCTGGAAGTCATCATCGTGCCGTGCATCTTGAGGCAATTGTGCTCACTGACCTCTGCGAGTCTTAAGAAGTCACGGTCACGAATGGCGACGCGTGCGATTTCCATGTCGGCCGCGTGGCTCGCTACCCAGTTGTCGTAAACCGGCGACGTGGCCGCCGTGAGCTGCATGGCTTCGGACGAACCCATGGATTTGCTGTCTTCCTGGGTTACGGCGACCAGCACGTCCAGTGGCCACTTTGATGCGGGCATGATGGGTTCTGCGTAACTGTCGTCGGAGAGAACCACCTGCACATAACCGCCGAATATGGATCTTGCAGCAGAGCCTGAACCCCGGCGTGCAATCCGGGATTTCCCCCGATCATCCAGGTCCGGCTGCAACAGGTGCGTCAATGCCAGGGTGACGGCAGCGAATCCGGAAGCGCTCGACGCGAGACCGCTGGCTGTCGGGAAATTGTTTTCGGTGGTGATTGAGACCGGTTGCCTGATATTGAATTGATCGCGGAAGTCATCAACAAAACCGGCAAGTCGCGAAGTTGCCTTGTCGTCGAGGCCTTCAATACTGTCCTGCCCGGAGAGCGTGACAGAGGTTGTTGTACGCAGGTGTTCAAGACCGATCGACAGCGAGGCAGTGGCGGGTTGGTTGCCAGCCTCTCCTGATTTGCCCCAGTACTTGATCAGGGCAATATTGGCAGCAGCGCTGACGGTGACAGATGTATCAGACATACGTTTGAGGTTATCGCGAGCGGCGGCAAGGATACACCAATTAAGTTAGCATGGGTGCCATGGAACAAGCACAGTTCAACCAGCGCGTGGATGCCTATCGTGAGCGTGTCGAGCGCGTCATTTCAGAATTCCTGGATGATCGATTTGGGTCAGGCACTGACCGCAGCGAAAAGCTGGAGGCAGCGGTGCGCTATGCCGCGTCCTCCAGCGGCAAGCGGATTCGAGCCCTTCTGGCTTTTGCCGCCGCTGAAGCCCTGTCACTGGCGCCGGAAATGGCTGACCGGCCGGCAGCGGCGATTGAACTGCTGCATATCTATTCTCTGGTTCATGACGATCTCCCGGCTATGGATGATGATGACCTGCGCCGCGGCCAGCCGACGGTGCACAGGAAGTTTGATGAGGCGACGGCCATCCTGGTGGGTGATGCCTTATTGACCTATGCCTTTGAGATGCTGAGTGAAGGTGAAACTGACCCGGCGCTCAGGATACGGTGGGTCTCACAGCTCGCTCGCGCGGGCGGTGCCCAGGGCATGATCAACGGCCAGGCCATTGACCTGGAAGGTGAAACCCGGGAACTCAGCTTTGATGAACTGCAGGGCATGCACCGTCAGAAAAGTGGCGCCCTGATTGAAGCCAGTATCAATATGGTTGCAACGGCAGGTGAGCCACGGTTCAGTAAATGCCTGAACGGATTTGGTCATCACATTGGCCTCGCATTCCAGATTCGCGACGACATCCTGGATGTGGAAGGGACCACCGAGGAGTTGGGCAAACCCCAGGGTTCTGATACCGACAACAACAAATCCACGTTCGTCAGCCTGCTCGGCCTTGATGGGGCCCGGAATGTCATGCACCAGGAACTGGCCGCTGCCAGTGCCCAGCTGGATAGTCTCGAGGCGCAGGGCCAGAATGCCGAGGGGCTGCGCTGGATTGCTGACTACATCATCAACCGTAGTTACTGAACAGGAACGTCCATGGGAAAACTCAATGATCGGATTGCGATTGTGACGGGGGCCGGCCGTGGTGTCGGTGAAGCTACTGCGAAAATGCTGGCAGCTGACGGGGCGAGGGTTGTCGTGAATGACCTTGATGCAGAGGTGGCTGACAGGACGGCCGCGGCCATTCGTGAAGCCGGTGGTGAAGCCATCGCCATCGCCGGCAGCGTCACTGACCCGGAGTTCCCCGGGCAGCTGATCGATGGTGCGCTCGCAGTATTTGGCGGAATCGACATCATCGTTAACAACGCCGGTTATATATGGAATGGCGCCATGCATAACCATTCAGATGAGCAATTCCAGGCCATGCTGGATGTTCACATCACCGCACCGTTTCGCATCCTGCGTGCCTGGGCGCCATGGTTGAGGAAAACCGCCAGGGAAGAAGCCGAAGCGGGCACCAGCCGCTGCCGCAAGGTGGTGAACATTTCGTCAGTATCCGGCACACAGGGCAGCGCGACACAGATCGCCTACAGTGCGGGGAAAGCGGGTGTGATCGGTGTGACCAAAACACTCGCGAAGGAGTGGGGGCGTTACAACGTCACGGTGAACTGTGTGGCGTTTGGACCGATTGAAACCCGCCTTACCCAGAGATACGAGGATGAGCCGCCCACCATCGAGGTGGATGGCCGGTCACATAAAGTCGGGCTCAGCGAGGCACAGGTTGATGGGCTGGAGGCAACATCGCCGCTTGGACGCACCGGCCAGCCCCGGGACGGCGCTGGCGCGGTTTACCTGTTCTGTATTCCCGAGTCGGATTTTGTGACGGGCGAGGTACTGACCTGTTCCGGCGGGTTATAAACCAAGACGTTCCAAATTCGCGGCGAGGTCAGGTCCCGCGCTTCTCGGGTTGACCGACTTGTCGATCTCGATGATGTTGCCGTCAGCATCCACGTAGAAAGTCCAGCGCTTGGCGAAACCCATGGCGCTCAGCACGCCGAAAGCCTTCGAGGCGTTCTTGCCGTTGTCAGACAGTACGGGAAAGTTGGCATCGTTTTTCTCGGCAAACGCCGTCACGTCTTCCAGGCTGTCCGTGCTCGCCATGAAATAGTTAACGTCGAAGTTTTTTAGGACTGAGCCACTGTCACGCAGCGACTTGCATTCCAGCGTTCAGCCGCCGGTAAAAACTTTGGGGAAGAAGGCAATCACAAACGGTTTGCCCTTGAGCTTTTCCAGCGTGTAGGTCTCCCCATCGGAGCCCTGCATGATGAACGCAGGCGCGGCATCACCAGGCTTCAGTTCTGCCTTGCTCGCGAGTGACAGCGTCGAGAGCGGCAGGGTCAAAAACAGCAGTAAGAGAAGTCGTTTCATGTCAGAATTTCCCTGTGAACACGTCAAGTTTACCAATAATGGGTGCACTTGCAGGCATGCTGATCGGCCTTCTTGTGGGTATCTGGTGTGTGCATTACTTTGACGTTTCAGGAGCGCTTAACCGTTTCTGCCTGGTGGCGAGCGCCTTCATGGTCTTCCAGCTACTGGGTACCACCATTGCAGCAAGTCTCGGCAAGCCGCACGACTAGCGATTGACGATCTGTCGCTCGTCACCCACCCGCCGTGTGATGCCCTGGCGGTCAAAATATTCCAGGATTTCGATACACAGGTTGCGGCCGATGCCGGTCGCGTCCCGGTAGTGCTGCACCGTGAAGGTCTCTGCGCCGGGGTTTGCCTTTGCCAGCGCGGCCTTGAGTTCATCAATGCCATCCACCAGGAAAAAGCGATTTTTCACCGGGCGCACCAGTTGGCCTGTCTTTACTATCTGGATCAGGACTTTCTCCAGGGGCTTGGGTTCGATGTTTAATGACTTCGCGAGATCGTGCAGTACTGGCGGCCTTGTAATGTCAGACGCCAGGAGCGGCTCGGCATCGGCCCAGATTTTCTGTTCCTTGCTGCTGAGTTGAACGCCAAAACCCTTGAGGTTCAGCTGGTTACCGTTCTGTTCCAGTTCACCGCCAGACAGGAGATCTGTGATAACCGCATCCAGCAGCTGACCTGGCCAGTTGCGAACGAGCTTTTGCATCTGGCTCTTGGGGAGTCCGGATTTGCCCGGGTTTGACTCGTGCCAATACTCTGCTTTCTCGACCAGTTGCCTGCGTGCCGCATCGAGGTTGGCCTGTGTGATGAGAAGTGCGTCGCCCAGAGTGACGCACAGCATGTCTTCGAGAGCTGTGTCCAGTTCTTCTTCGGTCATGTTGTAGGTGTTCAGCAGCGATTGCCGGGTCACGCCGCTGTCGGCATGTTCCAGGTGATGTCCAAGGGCCCGCAATCTGTCCGCAGCATTTATACCCGCAAGGTAAGTCACCCGTTCCGGTCGCGCTCGACCGCGCCTCGGGGAATCTGTGGTGATCACAACACCGCCACCGATGGTTCGCGTCGCCGCCTGGTCCCTCAGGATGACGCGGTCACCGAAACAGAGGTTAACTGGTGGTTCGAAAACAAGTTGCGCGAGGCCGGTGGCGCTCGGTTCAATTTTGCCAGTCTCGAGCAAGGCAACCCGTCCCGTCATGTGATTGGCGGCGGTATGAATATGGACGGGCGTCCAGTGGGAGAGGGCGCGTGTTTCGTCAGCATTGAGCCTGAGTTCAATGTCCACCCGGTCAGTCGCTTCGCCGGGGTTTTTTGTCAGCCAGTTGCCACGATGGATATCTTCCAGCTCAACCTCATTGCTGGTGATGTTCACGGCGCAGCGATCACCGGAAGCCGCAGACTCTGCCGCCTGGTTCTGGGTGTGCAGTGACCGGACGCGAACCGGGATACCCTGTGGCATCAGGAATACCTCGTCGCCGGTGGCGACTCTGCCGGCAAATACACTACCTGTCACCACAATGCCGGAACCTTTTACCGAGAAACGGCGATCAATGGCGAGGCGGAACAGGCCATCCTGGCTTCGAGTGGAAATTTCTTCTGCCGTGACTTCGAGCGCAACCCGGAGCGTGTCGATGCCGTCACCGGTTTCTGATGACACCGGGAATATCTCAGCTTCTTCGAGAAAGGTGTTTGCAGTGGCCTTCTGGATCTGTTCGCTGACCTCTTCGACACGTGCCGGTTCAACCCGGTCAATCTTGGTCAGCGCGATGAGGCCCTGGTGGATGCCGAGCAGGTTCAGGATTTCCAGGTGTTCTTTTGTTTGCGGCATAACGCCGTCGTCTGCAGCGATGACCAGCAGTGCACAGTCAATTGCGGAAACGCCCGCCAGCATGTTGCTGATGAACCTGGTGTGCCCCGGCACGTCAACGAAACCCAATCGCCCACCGGATTCAGCGTCTGTATATGCAAAACCAAGATCAATGGTCAGGCCACGCTGTTTTTCTTCTTCGAGACGATCGGTATCGACGCCGGTCAATGCATTTACGAGCGAGGTCTTGCCGTGGTCAACATGACCTGCAGTAGCGATGATCATGTGTCGCTCAGTGATCCGGGTGCAGGGCCAGATGGTCCTGCTGAAGCTGTTCCAGTTGCCGGATGAACTCGCCTGGATCGTCCAGTGTGCGGCAATCCAGCATCATCTGGCCGTCTGAAAGCCTGCCAATGACCGGTATCGGGAGCTCGCGGAAGGCTTTACTGATGGCCTGAAGTGCGGCATCACTGTTAGCAACCGGGGTGATGGCAATGGCGAAACTGGGAATCTGGTCCAGGGGCAGGGCGCCACTGCCAATCTGGCTGTGGGTATCAACCACGTCGATGCTGGCCACATCCTTGAAGAATTTCGTGAGATGCGGCTCAACCTGCCTGGCAATCGTTTCTATGTCGCCCGCCGGTCGTGACAGGTGCCGCAGGGTCGGCAGTCGCTCTGCCAGGGTTTCCGGTTCCAGATAAAGCTTCAATACTTCGGTCAGTGCGGTGATGGTCATCTTGTCGACCCGGAGTGCACGTTTCAACGGGTTTTTCTTGATGGCATCCACGTAGACTTTTTTGCCGGCAATGATTCCCGCCTGCGGCCCACCAAGCAACTTGTCGCCGGAAAATGTCACGATGTCTGCACCTGCCGCCAGCACTTCCTGCACGGTGGGTTCATGTTCCAGGCCATACTGTTCCAGGTCGACGAGGGTGCCGCTACCGAGATCCGCCATGAATGGCAGGCCAGTTTCACCGGCAAGTTCAGAAACTTCCCGGTAACTGACTTCCTGGGTGAAGCCGCGAATCTCGTAATTGCTGGTGTGTACCTTCAGCAGCAGCCCTGTCTGGTCGGTGATCGCGTTGCGGTAGTCTTTCAGGTGTGTCCGATTGGTTGCCCCGACTTCCCTTAACCGACAGTTGCTCTTTTCCATCACCTCGGGGATCCGGAAGGAACCGCCGATCTCTACCAGCTCGCCGCGGGAGATGCAGACTTCCTTGCCGGCCGCGAGTGTATTCAGGCTGAGCAGTACTGCAGCCGCGTTGTTGTTCACCACGGTTACCGCTTCAGCGCCCGTAAGTTCAGCTAGTAGAGCTTCAATGTGTGTGTCCCGGTCGCCGCGCTTGCCGCTGGCCAGGTCAAATTCGAGGTTGCTGTTGGCGCCAGCGACGGTAGCTATGGCATCCAGTGCATTGCCTGGTAACACCGCACGGCCCAGGTTGGTATGCAGCACGGTGCCAGTCAGGTTGATTACCTGGGTCAATGTGCCATGGTTTTTGCGCGTGATTCGTTCACTGACTTCGTCGCTGAGGGCCTGGATTGAAGGCACCTCGCTGCTGTTGCCATCGAGAAGATCGCTGCGGATCTGGTCCAGCAGCTCGCGGATTGTTTCCCTGACGCGGGTATGGCCATGGGCATCCACGACGGGTTCGAGTTCCTCGCTGCCGAGGAGCTTGTCGACTGAAGGAATATCCTTCAGCAGCAGGTTGCCGGACATGTGATCAGGAGTCCGCCCTGCGCGCGGCGGCCTTCAGTGAGCGGACCGGGCGAACCCAGGGTCTGGAAGAGGGGTTGTTCTCGGTTTCCCAGGCTTCTGCGGCTGAGTCCGCTGAGGCCCGATCTTCAAACACGTCAAGAATCAGTACGTACCAGATGGCACCACCACTTTCGATCTGCACATATTTGGGGTCTGACAGTTGGTGACCAGCGACGAAACTTTCAACTTCATCGCGCGATTGCAGGGCGATCAGCTGTATAGCCCAGGCATCATCGCTGTAAGCATCGAGGAAATTAGCAGCCGGTGCAGGAGGTTCCGGTTCACGGCTTTTTGTACCGCTGGTGATTTCATCCTCGTTGAACGTCATCTCTGCACGGCTGACTGATGCCTCGTTTTCCGGCAGCTCAAAATCGGGAAAGTCATCCGTTACAGCCACAGGTGCACCGGGTGGTGGCTCATCATTCACGGCAACGACCTTGTTCGGATCTTCTTCCTGGCTGCAGTCCCAGGGTTCATCACGTGCCACGCCATAGCAGTACCATGTACCGCCGACCAGTTGCTCCTCAAAAGGGTTCGCGCCCTCGCAGGTGCCATCATCGAGGCAATTACCGGTGCGTTGGCTGCCAAACGGCCACCAGGAACAGGAGGCGACCAGAGTCACCATGAGAATGGCCATGAAAGGCTTTAGGTACCGCATGAATCCCAACTTACTTAACGTCTGATGCAAATAGTTCGTGTTTCTGGGGAAACAGCCCCAGCATGCCGCCCGTGTGCACAAAGACAACATTCTTCATGCCGCGGAAGCGACCGTGTTCCAGCTCGGACAACATTCCGTGGAAAGCCTTACCAGTATAAACCGGATCGAGCACAATTCCTTCCAGCTGTGCCACCCGGTTGATGGTCTCAAAAACCTCCGGTGTGGCGCGGCCATAGCCCGGGCCAACGTAACCGTCGACCACGTTGATGGGTACATCAGAGGGTTGCACGCTGGCATCGTATCGCGCCTGCCAGGCGGCAATGTCTTCGGAAATCTTGTTCAGGAAGTAGGCTTCATCGTCACAGACATTGAAAGCGTAGATGCCAGTGCCGAGATTATGCAGATTGTTACCCAGGATGAGCCCCGCCAGGGTGCCGCCGGAGCCAGTCGCAGATACGATGGCATCAGGTAGCAGGCCCTGGGACCTGAAATCAGCTTTCAGTTCCTCAGCGCCGGCGATGTATCCCCAGAGGCCGACCTCGTCAGATGCGCCCACGGGAATGCGGTAAGTTCTCAGACCCTGTTTCGCATAAGTATCCTGAAGCTCACCATAGGTCTCATCCATGCGCTGGTACTCAGGTAGCGCTGCGAAAGTGATGTTAGCGCCAACGAGCCTGTCGATCAGCAGGTTGCCGTCGACTTCATCCGGCTCACGGCCCCGAAGCACAAGATGCGATTTCAGGCCAAGTCGTGCGGCCAGTTGTGCGGTGGCGCGGCAGTGGTTGGATTGCACGCCGCCCCAGGTGACTAGTACGTCGGCTCCATCAGCCAGTGCCTGGCCAATGCTGAACTCCAGTTTGCGAATTTTGTTACCGCTGGCGACGGTGTCGGTCAGGTCGTCGCGCTTGATCCAGATACGCGTGTCGATGCCTGCGTTCTGCAGTTCTGCAGACAACCGGTCCATGGGTTCAAGGGGAGTGGGCAGTCGTGCGAGGGAAATCCGCGGCGGCTGTCTCATGTTTCAGAAGCAGGATTACGAAGCTTCAGGTGGTAACGACCTTTCATCTGCATGGCAAGTTTGCCGTTGCATTCAAAACTGGCGACCAGTTCGGTTCTCGCGGTGCCTTTTTCTTCCAGTTTTGCAAAGACTGCGTCCGCATCTTCAGGTAACCGAACGACACACTCGAGATCATCGTAAACAGGACTCTGGTAACTGACCTCGCCATCCATGACAACTGTATTGCAATCAAGAAGCAACTCGCTAAGCTTCATTTGAACAAGGCCCCAGCCGGACAAAGCCGCCAGTGAGAAAAGGCTGCCACCGAAAGCAGAGTGCTGGTGATTGATGTTTTCGCTCAGGGGCGCGGTGGTTGTGAGGCTGTCTCCGTTGTAGCTGACCACGCGCACACCCATGGCCTTGCTGATGGGGATCCGTTCATGAAAAGCAGCTTCCAGGGCGTCAATAGAATCGATGTAAATCCTGGGCTTTGATGTCTGGCGCGAAGAAAGCATATGGCGCGGAGTAAACCATGAAATTCAATCGCAGCTCAATAGACTGGTTAACCGGTTTTGCTCTGTTGCTGGGCACCTGTTTCCTTGTGGCCTGCACACCGGATCAACCCGTCGTGGCTGTCAGCGGTAAGACTATGGGAACAACCTGGTCTGTCAAGGTTGTTTCCGACGAAATCAACCCATCAAACCTGCAGCAGGAGCTTGATGACAGACTGGTGTCACTGAACGAGGTCTTCTCGACCTATATCCCGGAATCCGAGTTATCTCTTCTAAACAGGGCGTCAGGCCTGGTGCCGATTTCTGACGAATTGGCTCGTGTCCTGGATGTGAGTCAGGATGTTTATGAGCTCTCTGAAGGCGCATTTGATGTCACCGTCGGGCCACTGGTCAACCTCTGGGGATTTGGTCCGGATGGGCCGCGCAATGGTGTGCCCGATGACCTGGAAATTGCGGATGCCATGTCACGTGTCGGTTTCTCACGCGTTACCATTGAAGGCCGGGAATTGGCCAGGCCGGATGGCCTGGTCATCGATTTATCGGCTGTTGCTAAAGGATATGCGGTGGATGTGCTGGCCCAGTTGCTCGAGAGCAAAGGTGCCGACCGTTACCTCGTGGAGATTGGTGGTGAGGTCAGGACCCGCGGCCTCAATGACAGGGATCAGCCCTGGGTCATTGGTATCGAGGCACCGGATATGGAGATTCGACGTCTGTACGGCACCATTCCCGTCACCAACCACGGCATGGCCACATCAGGCGACTACCGGAATTTCTTTGAACTTGAAGGCAGGTTCTATTCACACACGCTGGACCCGTCCACAGGCTGGCCGGTGACACATAACCTGGCGTCGGTCACGGTGCTGCATGAAAGTGCTGCTTTTGCTGATGGACTGGCGACTGCATTCAGTGTTCTTGGACTGGACAAAACCATGGCAATTGCCGAGGCGAACAATCTCAAGGTATTCGCTATAATTCGTGAGAACGGTGGCTTCCGGTCACTCACATCAAGCGCCATGGACCATTACCTGGAAAATCCACAATGATTGAGTTTGTACTGTCTTTCATCATCCTGCTTGCGATTGTCGCGGGTATGGCTATTGGGGTCATGAAAGGGCGGGCCCCGATCAGCGGCACCTGCGGTGGCCTGAACAACATCGGTATAGACGGCGCCTGTGAGATTTGTGGCGGTAACCCCGCCAAATGCGACAGCAACGAGGAAACGCCTGCTGCCGGTCGCTCAACCGGCTTTTACGACGCCTCTAACTAGTGCAGTTCCAGCTGGTCTCATTTTCAGCTGGTTCCAAGCAGTCTCTTTCGTCGCTCTTCAGCCTGGATGGCCAAAATGTGACGCTCAACCAGGTTTTCCGTCGTGACATCAGCGGAAATAAACTGAACCCCAAGGCGATATCCCGCTCGATCATCAATCAGGCTGTAACGCACCATGCCGTAACAGGCTATGCCGAGACTGACATTGTGGAAGCTGATTTTTAGTGCCAACAGGTCATCAGCGGGGAAAGCTTCTTTTGCCAGGAATGACACGCCAGCCGGGCTGAGGTCGACAAGATTTTCAGGTTCTCCCTGGTCCAGGTTGACGACGGCCGCGGTCATGACCTCCATACGCTGGTTGACGTTATGGATGTAACTGCCCAGTTTGCGGTCCCGTTCCGACAGTTCGCGTTGCAGCTCTCGCGCATCCAGTTCCAGTTTGAACAGTTGCTTGCGCAGAGAGAAAGACGCATCCAGACCCAGTACAGATTCCACGCTCTGCTGGCGAAACTGTTCCTCGGAGACGGCCTTGTAGGTCACGGCCGCCGCATCTCCGATTCGCAGGTAAGATCTTCTCTCTATAGAACGCATGTCTGCATTGTACCTTCGGTATTCATGAGCGCCAGATTCGTGATTCAATAGCCGGATGTTGTCTGATTGGCGTTGGCTGGTAGCGTTGCGATTGTTCTCGGCGCCATCCGCCAACCAGCTTATGTCTTTTGTCGGGGTCCTTTCCATCGGCGGTCTTGCCGTCGCCGTGGCCGTTCTGCTGTCCGTGCTCTCCGTAGTGAACGGTTTCGAAAAGGAACTGCGCGATCGCGTGCTCTCAGTGCTGCCACACGCAACCATTTATTCACGGCAGGGCTTTGAAAACTGGCAGGGCCTGCGCGAAAAGATACTGGCACACCCGGAGGTGCTTGGCGCAGCGCCTGTGGTGGAGGGTTCGGGTCTGGTGGTTATGGATGGCTCAATGGTGGGTGTCGCGTTCCGGGGCATTGATGCGGAGTTGGAAGGTAGTGTCTCTATCCTGCCGGACTTCGTTGATCCAGGTGCGTTGCAGGCGCTTGCAGGAACCCGTTACGGGGCGCTTATTGGTCGCGAACTGGCAGAAGAACTTGGTGCAAAGCCAGGCGACAGGATTTCGCTGGTGCTGCCAGACGTGCAGATGTCCCTGGCTGGCCCGGTGATCACTACCAAAAGAGTCCAGGTGGTGGGGCTGTTTCGAGTGGGTGCTGACCTCGATCGGTCACATGTATTTCTCAATCTGGACGATGCACGCAGGCTGAAACGGCAATCCGACATTGATGGCATCGTTATCCATGTTAACGATCTCTTTGAAGTGCATGGCGTTATCCAGGACATCATCAACGAGGACTACACGCTATTTGGCGTCAGCTGGATGCGCCAGAATGGCAACCTCTATGACGCAATTGGCACGCAGAAAGCCACCATGTTCCTGTTGCTAATGCTCCTGGTCATGGTTGCCATGTTTAACGTTGTCTCCAACCTGGTGATGACCGTTGACGATAATCGTTCCGAGATCGCGATCCTTCGCACCATGGGAGCCACGCCGCGCGACCTGCGTTTCGTGTTTATGTTGCACGGTATGGTTGTCGGCATAGTTGGTTTGGTCCTGGGGCTTTTGCTGGGGCTGGCACTCACCTGGTCGATGGCGCAGCTTTATGAAGTAGTTAGCAGAACCTTTGAGCTGAACCTGATGAAGGAGTACTTCATTCGATACCTGCCTGTGGAAGTTCAGGCAGGTGATGTTCTGATGATTAGCGTCGCCAGCCTGCTGGTCAGCCTGTTTGCGACCCTTTACCCGGCGAGCAGGGCTGCCGGTGCAAACCCTGTAGAGGCATTGCAGTATGACGTCTGAAGTTCTTGTCGCTCGAGATGTGAGCAAAAGCTACTGGCAGGGTGGTAACGAGGTAAAAGTGCTGCGGGACCTGAATCTTACTGTAAAGACCGGGGAAACCGTTGCCATCGTCGGGGTTTCCGGCAGTGGCAAAAGTACCCTGTTGCATCTGCTGGCTGGTCTCGACGACCTGGATGAAGGTGTTGTGGAAATCAACGGGCAGGATCTTTCCGGGCTTTCCGAGACCGAGCTTGGCAAATTGCGTAATCGTCGCCTCGGATTTGTATATCAGTTCCACCATCTTCTGCCAGAGTTCTCTGCGGAAGAAAATGTCGCCATGCCGTTGATGATCGCGGGACAGTCACGAAGTTCTGCCCTTGCCGAGGCGAGGAACATGCTTGAGAAAGTAGGGCTCTCACACCGCCTGGCTCACCTGCCGTCGGAACTTTCCGGCGGCGAGCGGCAGCGCGTTGCCATAGCACGAGCGCTTGTGGCCAGGCCCGCCATTGTGCTCGCAGACGAACCTACCGGTAACCTGGATGAAGACAGCGCGGACCAGATACACCAGTTGATCCTGTCGCTCTCCGGTGACCTGGGCGTTGCGTTTGTCGTGGTGACACACAACAACCAGTTTGCCTCGCGCCTGTCCCGCGTCTGCAGGCTCGTTCACGGCGCATTAATGGAGAGCGGTGAAGCGTGAGCGTCTCTACGTTCGTTGGTCTTCGCTACTACCGGTCAGGATCTGCAAACCGTTTTGTATCCCTGGTAACCCTGGTTTCCTTCCTGGGACTGGTCCTGGGGGTCGCAGCACTTATTGTGGTGGTGTCCGTTATGAACGGTTTTGATCGCGAGTTGAAGACGCGCATTCTGGGTGTTGTGCCACACGTCGTCGTGGAGGGCGGCGTACCGGCGGACTTCCGTGGCAATGCAGCAGCCTTTAAAACTGCCCATGTCATGTTGGTGACGCGGAACGGCAGCCACCTGCTGACGCTCTACGGGATTGAGCCGGACAGTGAAGATGAGTCAGGTGTGCTGACCCGGGCGATTGGCCCTGAAAGCCTCGGCAGGCTTACACCGGACAGGCTCCAGGTTGTGCTTGGTCGTTCCATTGCGAATCGTTTTGGCATACGAACCGGTGATAACGTGAATCTTGTGCTGCCCGCGGTATCAGCCAGTGGGCAGAACATCTCTCCACAACTCTTCTCCGCACTGGTCGCGGGGACGTTTTCAGTTGGCTCTGAGATGGATTACCGGCTCGGTGTTGCCCACGTGAACCAGGTGGCCATGCTGCTGGATGAAGCTCCGGATGTGAAATTGACGCTGGACAACATTTTTGACGCGCCGGCTTTGGCAGAAGACCTGTCGCGCCAGGGTTATGAGGTAAGCAGCTGGGTGGATGAATTTGGTGATTTCTTCCAGACGGTCTGGATGGAAAAGGTCATGATGTTTGTCCTACTCACGTTTGTTATCGCCATCGCTTCCTTCAGCATTGTCTCCGGACTGACCATGCTGGTGTCAACCAAACGTCGCGATATCGCGGTGCTGAGAACCATGGGTATGACGGAGCGCGGCGTGCTGAAAGTGTTTCTCGTCCAGGGTCTGGGGCTAGCGGTGGTGGGTGTTGCCTCCGGTTGTGTGCTCGGCCTGGTTCTGGCGGCTTATGCGCCAGCGGTCATGGGTATTGTGGAGGAACTGACGGGCTTCAGTATTGTGGCCGGAACCTACTTCGACCAGATACCCACCGACATCCGCTGGCCGGATGTCCTGGTTATTGCGCTAGTTACCTTCCTGATCAGCTTCGCAGCGACACTTTATCCGTCATGGCGTGCGGCGAAACTTCAACCGGCCGCGATACTCAGGAACGAGTAGCGAATCTCAGATCGGTGTGATCTCTCCGCGCTTTCTTTTCCTCAGCTTACGTTGCTTGTAGCGGGTGATACGCCACCGATAGTAAATGCGTACGGCGAGGAAGCCGGTTATTCCTGTCACTGCACCGCACACCAATGCCCCGAGGAAGAGCGGTTGCCAGATGTTCGCCAACTGCTCCATGAACCATTCGAAGGTCGGGTCATTCGGCGTCGCCTGCTGTGGAGTACCCATCAGCCAGGAGCCAACCAGGTAGGCGAAGTACATCATCGGGCTCATGGTGATGGGATTACTGACCCAGACCACGGCAATGGCGACAGGCACATTACAGCGCAGCCAGATACACAACAGAACACAGGGAATGGACTGGAAGGGAATCGGGAAGAAGCTCCAGAAACCGCCGATGAGGAAAGCAAACGACAGCGAGTGTCGATTAAAGTGCCACAGGTTGGGTTCAAGGATTCGGTCGCCCAGGAACTTGAGGCCCCTGGTTTCCCTGATCTGGTCCCTTGTTGGCAGGTACTTCTTCATGGCCAGCATTATGCCCTGTAGCTGGCCACAACATGAAGGTGAACACTGGCCACCTCACAATTCGATTACAACAGCCGGGTCATCGGCCTACGCTGGAAGACGGTAATGGCTTCTGCGAACCAGGGCCGGCTGTTCCTATATTAAGTGA
Organism: Pseudomonadales bacterium; assembly: GCA_016779585.1. Taxonomy (GTDB): domain Bacteria; phylum Pseudomonadota; class Gammaproteobacteria; order Pseudomonadales; family Azotimanducaceae; genus UBA9659. The sequence continues at coordinate 2,340 of JADHNI010000008.1, read as the reverse complement.
GTGAATATCCTCGCCCTGGCGTTTGTGTTCGGCACAATGCTGGTAGCTCGAACGCCGTTACTTCTGCCTATCGAAGCGTGCCTCATATTGGTGCCACTTTTGGGTTTTGGCCTTCGAACCTGCTTGTCACCGCTCTGCGCGCTATTGCTTGGTATGGCCTGGTGTTACTGCGCGCTGGAGATTGAATCGCGCCATCGACAGATGCTTGCCGGTCAGGGTGAAAGGGCCCTGCTGACAGGCCGGGTGATCGGGATGCCCGTGGAAAACGAGCATTCGGTTCGTTTCCTGTTGCGGGTGACAGAAGGTGAGTTAAATGGCTCCCAGGTTCGCCTCTACTGGTACAACCCCGAGGTTAAACCAGCATCAGGAGAGCGCTGGCGATTCCTGGTGCGACTCAGGGCGCCGACGGGGGCGGTGAACTTTGATGCCTTCGATTATGAGCGCTGGCTGTTCACGAAGCGCATCCATGCTCTGGGATATGTTGTGCCGGGTGCACAACACCGGATGATCGGTGTAGATCACAGTGTCGATCGACTGCGACATGAAGTTGCCCAATCGATACGGGCTGTAGTGCCGGACGAGGCACTACCAACGTTTCTTGCCCTGGCGCTTGGTGATACCAGCCAGCTTCGTCCAGGAGAATGGTCGATACTGAATGCCACGGGTACAACACACCTGCTCATTGTTTCCGGTTTGCATGTCGGCCTCATGGCCACAGTGTCTTTTGTCGTGTGTCGACTTGTTGGTATCGGGCACGCTGCTGCTTCGGTGATGACGATAGTCGTTGCCGGTGGGTACGCAATGCTTGCAGGCTGGGGATTGCCGGTTCAAAGGGCGCTGACCATGACCGTGGTCTATCTCGCCTGCGGTTTGCTGGCCAGAAACATTTCTCTGCTCTCGCGGCTGGCGCTTGCGGCCGTGTTTGTGGCAATGCTGGATCCACTGCCAAGTTTGAGTGCCGGGTTCTGGTTGAGCTTTGGCGTTGTTGCTGCGTTGATACTCGGGCTCTCCAACCGGCTCTCCAACTGGAAAGGGAATGAGCGTGTAAGCGCAGTCTGGAAGGCGCAGTGGGTTGCGTTTATTGCGCTGTTACCACTTTTGGGGCTCTTCAATCATCAGTTCCCGCTTATTTCGCTGCCTGTGAACGTCGTGGCGATTCCGGTGGTGGGTTTTGTGCTGGTGCCACTGGTCCTCCTTTCACTGGTGATGTGTCTGCTTATTGGCCCACTGGGTGGCTGGCTGATTGAACTCACCAACGTTGTCACGGCAGGGGTATGGCACCTGCTGGAGTTTGCTGCGAGATCTGACGGGCTGGTTTACATTGCGGCACCGGACGGATGGCGGGTCCTGGTTGCCATGGTGGGTGTTGTCTTGCTGCTGCTGCCAAAGGGTTTAGTTCCCAGGTGGCTTGGCATCCCCAAGATATTGCTGCTGATGGAAAATCCGGCACCACTGAAGCCGGAGGTGCTGAGGGTCACCTTCCTGGATGTGGGACAGGGGCTCAGCGTCCTGCTGGAGTCCGGCAGTGGTACGACACTCTACGATACCGGTCCTTCTTTTGAGGATTCTTTCAGTGCAGCAGGTCAGGTTGTGCTTCCTGCACTTCGAAGTCGAGGCTGGCAGGTGCTCGACGAGATGATCATCAGCCACGGCGACAATGATCATGCGGGTGGCAGACAGGAAATTATCGATGCCATTCAGGTAGGTCGAGTCATCGAACAGGGTGCCTGTGAGGCGAGCTGGGAACGCGACGGTATCTGGTTTGCCACTTTTGGTGTGGGTGAGTCCGGATCCAGGAATGATGATTCCTGTGTATTGCTGGTTGTGGTGAATGGCCGGCGCCTGCTGTTGACCGGTGACATCGAGGCCCGAGGCGAGGCGGCACTGCTGGCGAGGTTTGCCATGCCCGTGGATGTCATCTCGGTGCCACACCATGGCAGTGAGTCGTCATCGACACCGGCATTTTTGAATCGCCTGCTGCCGGGGGTTGCCGTCGTTTCTGCCGGTTATAGGAATCGCTTCGGGCATCCGCATGCCAGTATTGTTCGACGTTACGAAAACCGCTCCATCAGGCTGCTTTCAACAGTCGACACAGGAGCGCTTGAGATAATCATGGATGCCAGGGGTATGATGACCCGTGAGGCAAGGAATCAGGCAAGCGGGATCTGGAGACTTCATGGCAGTCACCATCAGGCAGGCAGACTGATACGGCCTGACTTCTATAGACACTTTTTGTGGTAAAAATCATAGTTAATCACAAGAGGTGGAAGATGGGTAAGAGCCCCCGTTACACGGACGAGTTCAAGCAGGAAGCAGTTAACCAGGTGGTTGTTCATGGCT